>JAHEBA010000020.1 GCA_024642465.1 Alphaproteobacteria bacterium | reverse complement strand
GCACGGCCGCTATGTCTGCAAGGCCAGAAAGCCCGAATGCGAACGCTGCATCATCAACGACATCTGCCTGTTTCCCGGCAAGACAGTGGCGCGCTAGCCCGTGCGCAGACCTTCGTCCTTGCTGATCCGCTTGAAAATGTGGACGAAGTAGGAGGTCGAGAACAGCGGCACCAGGATATTGACGAACGGGATCAGGGCCAATCCTGCAGGCACAAGACCTGCTGCCCAAATCCGCCCGGCATTGGACTTGCGAAACTCATGTGCGTCGCGAATTGGCATGTGCCGTACTGCCGCCATGGTGAAGAATTCGCGGCTGAGCAGGTAGGCGTTCACCACCAGCATGATCAGGGCACCGATGCCGAAGAAAACCGTCGGCAGCACCAGTATGTTGACCAGCAGCACCAGAAGGCCGAATTGCACCGCCATAAGGATTGACGAGAACGTACCGGGCGGCTGGCCCGCACGCTCTGCGGGATAATGCTTGCGCTCGACGATGTCGGCGACCGTATCCAGAAACAGGCCGGCAAATATTGCCGTCACCGGCGCCATCAGGAAGAACAGTGCAACCAGCAGACCAAGGCTGGCGACAGCCGCAATAACTTCGTCCAGCCACGGCCACGGCAGCGTGAGAAGCAAGGAAGAGCCGACCCAGATGGCCGCCAGCAGCCCCGAAAACAGCAGAAGCGTCAGTCCGACAGCCTTCCAGAGCACGGACCGGAATGCCGGTGAAAGAACGTCGTTCACCGCGCGAATTGCAGCAGAAATCATGACCATCAGACCCAGTGCGTATAGCTCCACCCTGACTGGCAAGTAGTGGCATCGGTTCCAGGTTGCAAGTCTCGCATTGCTTCATGCGACCAGGTTTGTGTAAGCACTCTTCGGAACAAATTCTTCATGCAAATCGGATCTCGCCATGTCTGACCCAAAGCACGATGTCATCGGCATCGGAAACGCCATCGTTGACGTGATCGCCCGCCACGAGGACAGCTTCCTGTCCGCCAATGGGCTCGCCAAGGGCTCAATGCAGCTGGTGGACGAAGCCGGCGCACTCGAGCTTTACGACAAGATCGGCCCTGCGACCGAGATTTCAGGGGGATCTGCGGCAAACACCATCGCCGGCATCACCTCGCTTGGCGGCACTGCGCGCTATGTCGGCAAGGTCGCCGATGACCAGCTTGGCGCCGTCTTTGCCCACGACATCCGCGCGTCAGGCGTCAGCTACTATACGAAATCTCTTTCAAGCGGCCCACAGACCGCCCGATGCATCGTCGTCGTGACGCCCGACGGGCAGCGCACGATGTCGACCTTCCTTGGCGCCAGCGCACTGCTCGGACCCGAAGACATCCTGGAAGACCAGGTGGCCGACGCAAGCATCACCTATCTCGAGGGTTATCTCTGGGACCGGCCGGAAGCGATGGACGCTTTCAGGAAGGCCGCCGAACTTGCAAGCCGGCATGGGCGCAAGGTTGCACTTACCCTGTCGGACTCTTTCTGCGTCGACCGGCATCGCGACAGCTTCCTGTCGCTGATCCGCAATGGCGTGGAAATTCTGTTCGCCAACGAGGCCGAGCTTCTGTCGCTCTACGAAACCTCGGACTTCGACAAGGCTGTTAGGCAGGTGCGGCAGGATTGCCAGACGGCTGCAGTCACGCGATCCGAAAAAGGAAGTGTGATCATCAACGGTGATGACATCCATTCCGTCAACGCCGTGCCAGTTGACGAGGTGGTGGATACGACGGGTGCGGGCGATCTTTACGCAGCCGGCTTTCTGTATGGCCTTGCGCGCGGCAAGCCGCTGGCCGAGTGCGCCCGCATTGGCCACGTGGCTGCTGCCGAAATCATTTCGCACATCGGGGCACGGCCGGTGGCCACGCTCTCGACGCTGCTCTAGATCTTGCGAAGGTGAACCGTGCTGACGAGATGGTCGGCGCTCTTGCGCAAGATCAGGTCCGCACGCTGCCGGGTAGGCAATACATTTTCGCGCAGATTGACCAGGTTGACCGTCTCCCAGATGCGGGTCGCCGTCTCGCGCGTCTCGACATCGGTCAGCTTCGAGTAGCGATGGAAGTATGACTTGGGATCGGCAAATGCCGTCTCGCGGAACGAGAAGAAGCGGTTGACGTACCAGGTCCGCAGATCGTTCTCGTCCGCATCGATGAAGATCGAGAAGTCGAAGTAGTCCGATACGTAGGGTATGGCCTTGCCGTCGCGCGGCGGACGCCCGGTCTGCAAAACGTTCAACCCCTCCACGATCAGGATATCGGGCTGATCGACTGTGATGTGCTTGCCAGGTTCGATGTCATAGGTGAGGTGCGAGTAAACCGGCGCCCGGACATCACGCTTGCCGGCCTTGATGTCTGAGAGGAACCTGAGCAGTACCGGGAGGTCGTAGCTTTCCGGGAAGCCCTTGCGGTTCATCAAGCCCTCGCGTTCCAGCACGGCATTGGGAAGCAGAAATCCGTCTGTGGGCAGAAGCGATACCTTCGGATGGTTGGGCCAGCGCGCAAGCAGCCCGCGCAGGATACGGGCGGTGGTGCTCTTGCCGCCTGCAACGCTGCCGGCGACGCCGATGATGTAGGGCACCTTGTGATTGTTGCCGCCAAGGAACTTCTGCGTGACCTTGAACAGATCCTGGCTGGCCGCGACATACAGGTTGAGCAGGCGGGACAAGGGCAGGTAGATGGCAATCACTTCATCAAGGTTGATGCGATCATTGACGCCGCGCAGTTCCTCAACCTCTTCAGCCGACAAGGTGAGAGGGGTATCGGCGCGCAGTTTTGCCCATTCAGAGCGGGTAAACATGCGATAGGGCGAAAGTTGTGCTGATAGGTGATTCATGCCCATTGTCCTAGCCAGCGCTACGCGAGGCTTTCTCCTGCAGCCCACTCTGGCGGAAACGATCGGCCAGTTCCTGCATGACATCGTCCAGAGGTACGTTGCCGGCCCGCAATACGACCAGCAAATGGTAGAGGACGTCTGCGGCCTCAGCCGTCAGATGTCTTGCATCGTCCTCCACTACAGCGAGAATGAGTTCGATAGCTTCTTCACCGAACTTGCGGGCGCATTTCTCCCGCCCGGCTGACAAGAGCTTCGCGGTGTAGGATGCATCTCCATCACCTGCGCTCGCCCTCTGGGCAATGATGGATTCCAGTTTCGACAAGACGTCGGTGCTGCGCGTATCGGCCATGCCCGCTACCCCGGGGTTCACCAGTCAGGACAGCCTGACCGGCACCCCTTGTTGTGCCATGAAATGCTTTGCTTCGGAAATGGTATGGGTCCCGAAGTGGAAAATCGAAGCCGCCAGCACCGCGCTCGCATGGGCCTGCTTTATGCCGTCGACAAGATGCTGAAGGTTCCCGACCCCACCCGAAGCGATCACCGGAACGTCTACTGCATCTGAGATGGCGCGGGTCAACTCGATATCGAAGCCATCGCCGGTGCCATCGCGGTCCATCGACGTCAGCAGGATTTCTCCCGCCCCCAGATCAACAACCTTGCGTGCAAACGCGACGGCGTCGATACCGGTTGGCTCGCGGCCGCCGTGGGTGAATATTTCCCAGCGCGGCGGGTCGCCAACGCCTGAGACCCGCTTGGCATCAACAGCGACCACGATGCACTGCGAACCGAATTTCGTAGCAGCTTCCCAAACGAAGTCAGGATTCTTCACTGCTGCCGTGTTGATCGACACCTTGTCGGCACCTGCCAGCAACAGCTTGCGAATATCCTCCAGCGTGCGCACCCCGCCGCCGACTGTCAGTGGCATGAAGCACTGTTCAGCGGTCTGGCGAACCACGTCGAGAATGATGCCGCGGTTCTCATAACTGGCAGTAATATCGAGAAAGCAAAGCTCGTCGGCACCTGCCTCGTCATAGGCTTTGGCAATCTGTACCGGATCGCCTGCATCGCGCAGGTCCACGAAGTTCACCCCCTTGACCACGCGCCCATCCTTCACGTCGAGGCATGGAATGATCCGGGCCTTAAGCATTGGGGGCTCCCTTCAGTTTGCTGAGGGCAATAACCGGATCGATGCGGCCATCATAAAGCGCCCGGCCGGTGATCGCACCCTCAAGGACCTGGCAGTCCGGCTGAGCGAGACGCTCGATGTCATCCATGGATGCAAGGCCTCCACTGGCGATGACCGGTATCGACGTTGATCGCGCCAGATCCAGAGTCGAGTCGATATTGAGGCCCGCGAGGATGCCGTCACGGTCGATGTCGGTGTAGATGATGGCCGCAACGCCTGCATCTTCGAAACGTGCTGCCAGTTCCTTCACTCCAAGGCTTGAGCTTTCTGCCCATCCTTCGACGGCAACCTTGCCAGCCTTTGCATCGATGCCCACCGCCACCTGACCGGGGAACCGCTTGCAGGCTTCACGGACAAGCCCGGGATCTCGCACGGCCAGGGTGCCGAGAATGACCCTCGAAATGCCCTTCGATAACCATTGTTCAATGCCGGCCAGATCCCGGATGCCGCCACCGAGCTGCACCGGCAGCGACACCGCCTCGAGTATCGAGTCGACGGCAGCTGCGTTGACCGGCCTGCCCTCGAAGGCGCCGTTCAGATCAACCAGATGCAAGTAGTCAAAACCTTGCTGCTCGAACGTCTTCGCCTGACCCGCAGGATCGTCGGAAAACACGGTGGCCTGATGCATGTCGCCTAGCTTGAGGCGTACGCACTGGCCATCCTTAAGGTCTATTGCCGGAAAAAGGATCATTGGCGAAGCAGTCCTTCAGGGCGACCAGTTGAGGAAATTGGCGATAAGCGCAAGACCCAGCGACTGGCTCTTTTCCGGATGGAACTGGGTTCCAGCCATGTTGCCGCGCGCAACCATGGCGGTGATTGCCTCGCCATATGAGGCGGTGGCGACCACATCCTCATGCCGGGCAGCCTTGAGATGATAGGAATGCACGAAGTAAGCATGCTGGCCATCCGGACCAGTGTCGATTCCCTCAAGCAGCGGGTGCTGACGAACCAGATCGAGCGTGTTCCAGCCCATGTGCGGGATCTTCAGTCTGGAGCCGCCAACATCAATCCTGTCGACATCACCTTCTATCCAGCCGAAGCCCGGCGTCTCGCCATGCTCAAGGCCGCGCGTCGCCATCAGCTGCATGCCGACGCAAATGCCGAGAAACGGCTTTGCCTTCGTCGTGCAGTGTTCCTTGATTGCCTCCCACATGCCATCGATGGCAGCAAGCCCATCATGGCAATCACGGTAAGCCCCCACTCCCGGCAGCACCACGCGGTCAGCAGCAACAACCTGGTCAGGGGTCGATACCAAGTCGATTGAAGCGTTCAGTCCGGCCGACCTCGCCGCCCGCTCGAATGACTTCTGGGCCGACCGCAGGTTGCCTGAACCGTAGTCGATGATTGCGACTTTCATCTGATGCCTCAGCCGACCTGATGTTGCATCCGGTTCGCAAGGAACCGCCAGGCAGCCTCCTCGCCATCGCCAGCGACTATGTCGGCAACCTCCTGATAGCCACGCCGCGCAAGCGCCTTGCGCCGGAGGTTGTTGCCTTCAAGGCCCATGTAAAGGTTGAGAAGCAAGCCCAGCGACGTACCCAGGCCTTCAGGGAGCCCGGCGAGGTAACCAACCCCGGCAAGCCCAGCAACTGCCAAGATGTAGCCGCCAAGCGCCCGCCAAAGGCGGTGCCAGATCAGCCACACGAAAGGCACAAGGAAAGCGGGCCAGCTGAAGCCGTCCTTGACGAAAATCACGCCGTCGGCAGCTTCGTCATGGCTCAGCACCTCTGCCTTTCGATGTGCGGTGAAGGTCAGCATCAGATCACTCCTGACCGCCCAACGTGCCCTTGGTGGAAGGCACGGCGTCCGGCATGCGTCCATCAATTTCGATGCAGTCGCGCAGCGCCCGTGCCACAGCCTTGAAACAGCTTTCAGCGATGTGGTGATTGTTGGCACCATACAGCGTTTCGACGTGCAGCGTTACTCCTGCATTCATCGCGAAAGCCTGGAAGAATTCACGGAACAGTTCGGTGTCCATGTCGCCGATCTTCGTTGCGCTGAACTCCGTCCGCCAGACCAGGAAGGGCCGCCCCGACACGTCGATTGCTGCCCGGGACAGCGCTTCATCCATGGCCAGGTAACAGTGGCCATAGCGGCGGATGCCCTTTCGGTCGCCCAATGCCTTCGAAATGGCCTGACCGAGCGCAATGCCGGTATCTTCCGTGGTGTGATGCATGTCGATGTGCAGGTCACCAACGGTCTTGATCTTCATGTCGATAAGCGAGTGACGCGAAAGTTGGTCCAGCATGTGGTCAAGGAACCCGACGCCGGTCGAGATGCTGCGGGCACCCTTGCCGTCGAGGTTCACTTCAACCGACACGTCGGTTTCATCGGTCTTGCGAGTGACGACAGCTTTTCTCATGCTGCTGATCCCATCCAGTCACGTCCGTTGCGGGTGACTTTTAGCAGGCGCTGACGCAGGCGCAAGGGCCGATGCCATGCTTGATTAACCCTAAAGGGTCTTTTAATCGCATGCGGCAAACCCCAAGTTCACGCTGCAACTGGTTCCGGAGGGCGCATGAGCGAAGACGCCAATCATACCTGGCACGGCACAACCATCGTGACCGTGCGCAAGGGCAAGACGGTGGTGGTGGCCGGCGACGGTCAGGTCAGCCTGTCCAACACCATCATCAAGGGCAATGCGCGCAAGGTGCGCCCACTTGGCAAAGGCGACGTGATTGCCGGATTTGCCGGGGCAACGGCTGACGCAATGACGCTGTTCGAACGGCTTGAAGCGAAACTGGAGCAATACCCGGCCCAGCTGACCCGGGCCTGTGTGGAGCTTGCCAAGGACTGGCGCACCGACCGGTATCTGCGCCGGCTGGAAGCCATGATGATCGTCGCCGACCGGTCGACCAGCCTGGTGCTGACCGGCAATGGCGACGTGCTAGAACCCGAAAACGGTATCATCGCCATTGGTTCAGGCGGGAATTATGCGTTGGCAGCAGCCCGGGCGCTGGCCGATTCGGATCTCGATGCAGAGGAGATCGCCCGCAAGGCCATGAAGATCGCAGCCGAGATCTGCGTCTATACCAACGACAACGTTACGATGGAAAAGCTGGAAACCATATGACGGTATCCGGCCCGGCAGCACCATTCCAAGAGAAGAGCCCATGACCGATTTTTCCCCGCGCGAGATCGTATCAGAGCTGGACCGGCATATCGTGGGGCAGCGGGATGCCAAGCGCATGGTTGCCATTGCGCTTCGCAACCGGTGGCGGCGCAAGCAGCTCGACCCGGCCTTGCGTGACGAGGTGATGCCGAAGAACATCCTGATGATCGGCCCCACCGGCGTCGGCAAGACGGAGATCGCCCGCCGGCTGGCGAAGCTTGCCAATGCACCCTTCATCAAAGTCGAGGCCACGAAGTTCACGGAGGTGGGCTACGTCGGCAGGGACGTGGAGCAGATCATCCGTGATCTGGTCGAGATCGGCATCGGGCTTGCGCGCGAAGCCCGCCGCGAGCAGGTCACCGCACAGGCGCAGGCCAATGCCGAAAACCGGGTGCTCGATGCCCTGGTCGGTCCGGGCGCTTCAAAGACGACACGCGATTCATTTCGCACCAAGCTTCGCAATGGCGAACTCGACGGCAAGGAAATCGAGATCAAGGTGGTGGACACAGGCGGCGGCATGCCGACCATGGACATTCCGGGCATGCCTGGCTCCTCGGTTGGCATGATCAATCTCTCCGACATGCTCGGCAAGGCCTTCGGCCAGAGGACGAAAACCCGGCGGATGACCGTGAGCGAAAGCCACGCAATTCTGGTTCCGGAAGAATCCGACAAGCTGATCGACCAGGAGCAGATCGTTCAGGAGGCAATCAGCGCCGTAGAGAACAACGGTATCGTCTTCCTCGACGAGATCGACAAGGTCACTGCGCGCTCGGAGCGTCAGGGGGCCGATGTCAGCCGTGAAGGAGTTCAACGTGACCTTCTTCCGCTGATCGAGGGGACAACGGTTTCGACAAAGTATGGTGCGGTGAAGACAGATCACATCCTGTTCATCGCGTCCGGCGCCTTCCATGTTGCCAAGCCTTCGGACCTCCTGCCGGAATTGCAGGGGCGCCTGCCGATCAGGGTCGAATTGAAGGCCCTGTCGCGCGACGACTTCAAGCGCATTCTGGTGGAGCCGCAGGCCAGCCTGGTGAAGCAGTACGTCGCCCTGCTTGCGACGGAGAACCTTACCCTCGAAGTAACCGACGACGGCATTGACGCGCTTGCCAATATCGCAGCCGAGGTAAATGCGTCAGTAGAAAACATCGGCGCAAGACGGCTTCAGACCATCATGGAGCGCGTGCTTGAAGACGTAAGCTTCAACGCGACCGACCGGGCCGGTCAGACCGTTGTGCTGGATAGCCGGTTCGTCGAGGAAAACATCGGCGACCTCGCGCGCAACACCGACCTGTCGAAATTCATTCTCTAGGCGTTTTGCCGGAGGCGGCCAGCAAGGCGAGGTGCCGGTCCAGTTCGGCTTCATCAAGGTCGGCGATCTGTTCCGCAAACCGGTTCGCCACCTCGGTTGCCTTTGGTGATAGTCCGGACGTGTCTACCACCACGCGCGGATGGGATATGCGTGCCAGTCGGGCAATCTCCTCGGCTTCGTCCCAGATCACGTTGAAGTAGGCAATGATGCGCTGAACGAGATACCAGCTTGGCAACCCACGGTGACCGTGCTCGAGCGCCGACAGATAGGCAGGCGTCACGCCGATTGCGCCGGCCATCTCCTTCATGCTGACGCTGCGCTGCCGTCGCAATTCGCGTATCTTCAGACCGAACGGTGTCATCGGCGGGCGTCCTTGCGGCGTAGCCGGATGTAGAAAGCGCCGCCACCGCCATGACGCGGGTGAGCCGGCTGAAAGCCAACCACGTGCCGGGCGAACTCTCGCTCGTGCAGCCAATGGGACAACTCTGCCCGCAATACCCCCTGCCTCTCCGGCGCATGGTACACATCGACAGAGTGCAAGGTGTGACGGGTAAACGGCGAGGCGCCCTTGCCGGTAATCACCAGTATGTTGCGACGATCAAGATCGCGAGATGACTCAATGAAGTTGAGCAGGGCCGACCGGGCCCGCGCCACGCTCATGCCGTGAAGATCGATGCGCCCATCGATGTCGACATTTCCACGCGAAAGTTTCTGGGTATCCCGGCGATTGAGCCCTGCTATCCGGGGCCGGAGCGGTTCAGGTAGCGGTTTGGCAGCTGCTGCAGCTGCCGCCGTCGACATGGAGCCGGATAGTGCAGGCCCGTAGGCAGATGCAACGAGACTATCGGCAGGGCGATCGATGTGATCCTCCAGCCTTGGCACCTTGCGCGGCTGAAGTGGCGATACCGTTTCAACGACCTTGTGCCAGATCGTCAACTCGTCCTGGCGCAGCACCCGTGCCTTGCGTGGAGAAGGTTGTGTTGCGCGCTTCTTCATTGAAGCTTCCGTTTCAACAATTTCTGCGCCAGCGCAACTGGAACAATTGCCACCATTTCTCCTGGCTGATCGAGCTTGCCAGCGCCAACCGCCGCAGCGTCACCTGTGCCGAAGAAGATATCACCACGCTGCGGACCGCGTATTGCCGAGCCGGTGTCCTGTACCACCATCAGGTGATTGAATGGTTCAAGCGAGCGGCCATTGTGAATCCTGGTCGAGACCCAAACCGGTGCTCCCAAGGCCCAATAGCTGCGGTCCGCCGCAAGCGACCGCATCGGCGTGAGCGGCAACTTCTGGGCGCCCACCGGGCCAAGCGACGGGTCAATACCCTCGAGACGACGAAAGAACACGTACGACCGGTTCTGCCACATCAGTTCGCGCGCCTTGCCCGGATTGGCATCAAGCCACGCCCTGAGCGCCTGCATGGACATGCCTTCGCGCGTCTTTTCTCCGCGCTCGATCAGTACCTTGCCGATCGAGGTATAAGGCAATCCCGACTTGGCCGCATAGGCCAGGCGGATCACCGAGCCGTCCTTCATTCGCAAGCGGCCAGAGCCCTGAACCTGCATGAAGAACAGTTCGGCCCATGACCTGACCCAGGCCAGCTCCAGTCTGCGGTCTTCAAGAATTCCAGATTCGATCTGCTGGCGCGTAAAATAAGGTTGTCCCTTGCCGTTGACGATACGGCCATAAGTCAGACCCAAGCGCTTTGAATCCCTTGCATTCAATGTCACCAGGTCGTCGGGGCGTGCAAGTACCGGCACTGGATAGTCAGCCGACTGCTGGCGGCTGCCCTCGATTTCAGGTTCGAAATATCCAGTGAAGTGACCCGTGCCGGAGTCCAGGCGAACGGGCACGAAATTCTTCTCGAAAAATAGCCGCGCTGCCACCAAACCGGCGCCTGCAGATCCCGCCAACCCGCAAACAGCAGTCCAATCCTGTCTGGCGCCGGAAAGACGGGCATCACGTGCAAAGCCCGCCCCTGTCGAAGTCATTTCGCGGCAGGCAGACACGAAGACCTGAAGCGCTGCCTCGTGATCATCGTCTTTCCAGCCGGGCAAGTTCTCGAACGCCGTCACGTGCAGTTTCATGCCCGCATGTGCTCCATCAGACAGCCAGGCTCCCTCAAACAACACAAGGCCCAGGCATGCTGCTGCAACTGCAAACTTTCGAATGACATGCACGGCCAGCAAGGCCCTCAATCAGCCTCGGTAGCCACAAGCTGCCAGTTGGGATCACGCGACTTGAGTGACCGCTCGAAAGTCCAGACATCGGTAATTTCCTGAATCTCCGTCGGATTGCCATCTATGACGCGACCTTCCCCATCGAGGGTGGCAGTGATCAAGTCGCTGACGAACTTCACCCTCACTTGCGCATTGCGACCGGCGCCAATTTCTGCACGCACGATTTCCGCCTTGTTGATTCCGACAAAGCGGGATTCCAGTACATGGCCGTCCTTCTTGCTCTGGTCGATGGCGGCTACGAATCCATCATAAACTTCACGCGACAGAAGCGGTTTCAACTCCTGCTTGCTGCCTTCCGCAAAGGCCGTCACGATCATCTCGTAAGCTATCTTTGCACCCTGCAGGAATTCCCGCGGATGAAATGACGGGTCGGCATCGTGCAGGGCTTCAATACCTTTGGCTGTATCCGAATCCTTCGCCGCAAATCCTTCCCAGACAGGCTTGCGGGCTTCCTCATCATCGTCGTCAATGGTTGATGGCTTTTCGACAGGCTTGTTCCTGCCTGGCAACGGCACCACATTGTCTTTCGACTTGGAAGTTTCGTTAGGTTCGCCCGGCTTGTTGCTGCCCGCAAACGGATCGAACTGCTTCTCATTGCCCGTCCGTGTTCCCAGCACGCTGCGCAGCCGGAAAAAGATGATGACGGCAACGGCGAGGATGATGATGTTGAACGGATCGAAAACCTGATTCATCGACTGGAACAATCCTTGTCTCGAAGTGGAGCCGGATCGAACCGGCGAGGCAACTGGATAAGGCTTTTGCTTTATATAGGCATTGATGGTCCGGCTGGGCAATGGCACGAAGTCATTCAGGCTGCACCGGCAACAAACATTTGAGACAGCCATGCGCTACATTCTGTTCACGGCATTCATTGTCGTTCCCGTTGTCGAGATAACGTTGTTCCTGAAAGTTGGTTCGCTTATCGGGATTCCTGCGACCATCGGGCTCATCCTGCTCACAGCCATTGCCGGAACCATGCTGGTGCGCAGCCAGGGTCTGGAAGTACTCTCCAAGATCCGCTCGTCTGCAGAGCGTGGCGAAGCGCCTGTTGAAGCACTTGTGCAAGGCGCTTGCGTACTGGCGGCTGGACTGTTGCTGCTGACGCCCGGATTCGCCACAGATACTGTCGGTTTTGCCCTGCTGATCCCGCCTGTCCGGTCCTTCATGGTCCGCAAGGTCTGGAAAATGATCGAGCCGCATGTCGTAACGACCACTGTCCGCCAAACCCGCTGGCATCAGGAAAGACCGTCTTCAGACGCATCTGCCCAGGTCATCGAGGGTGAAGCGGTAGAAGTTGACGAGGAAACCGGTGACAACGGACGGGGCAACCGAAACTGATACTGCAAAAGGCAAGCTTGAACCTTTTCCGGCAGCATGGTAGCCAGCCGTTCATTGCATTCATCATTTCGTTTACGACAAGGACCACAGAACAATGGCTAAGGCGGCGAAGAAGGCAGCTCCCGACAAGGCAAATGCAGCAGATGAAGCCGGGAATGGTGCTGAAAATGTGCAGGGCGGTCCGCCGTCGATGAAAATCCTTGGTCAGTACATCAAGGACCTCTCGTTCGAAAATCCGAATGCGCCGCAGTCCCTCGCAGGACAGGAAGGTCAGCCGGAAATCAACATTTCGGTGAATGTGAATGCCAAGCCGATGTCGGAGACCGACTTTGAGGTTGAACTTCACCTAAACGCAAAGGCTCAGGGCAAGTCATCTGTGGTGTTCGCAGCCGAGCTGCTTTACGCCGGCATTTTCCGCCTTGAGAACATCCCCCAGGAAGCACTTCATCCGATCGTGCTTGTAGAGTGCCCGCGGATGCTGTTCCCGTTTGCCCGGCAGATCATTGCAGACGTGTCGCGCAATGGCGGCTTCCCCCCGCTGATGCTCGATCCGATTGATTTTGCTGCAATGTATCAGCAACGTGCCGCCGCTGCCGGCAACCAGACCAAGAACTGAGTGCAGACTCAGTTCCTAGCCTAACTGGTCCACAGGGCCTTGTCGCCCAGACGATCGACCAGCTCATTGTGGGCGTCTATTTCTCGCTCCGTCAGACGTGGCGGGAGCGGTGTTGCGCGCGCGCGCGCCCTGACGGCCGTCCGGACTTCCTGAACCACGCGCGTCTCGCAGACTTCAGTGAGGCTGAACGCCGTCTGGCGGCCACCAATCAGTTCGATGTAAACGTCGGCGAGAAGTTCGGAATCGAGCAACGCGCCGTGCTTGTCGCGCTTCGAGTTGTCGATTCCGTACCGGCGGCAAAGCGCATCGAGGCTGTTGGGACCCATCGGATGGCGCTTGCGAGCGAGGGCAAGGCTGTCGATGACCCGCTCCATAGGCAGCGCAGGGCGCTTGATCCACGACAGTTCGGCGTTGATGAACTTCATGTCGAACTGGGCATTGTGGATGACCAGGATGCCGTCTGCGATAAAGTCCAGAAACTCGTCCGCGATGCTTGAGAAGATCGGGTAGTCCCTGAGGAATTCCTCGGACAATCCGTGAACGTTGAAGGCCTCCTGCGGCATATCCCGCTGGGGATTGATGTACTGATGATAGACGTTTCCCGTCGGTATGTGATTGACGAGTTCGACTGCACCAATCTCGACGATCCGATCACCTGTGACAGGATCGAGACCCGTGGTTTCGGTATCAAGTACGACTTCCCGAATCATGCCGTGCTGCTTTCCTTGATTGCCTGGTGGCGGAGCTGATCAACTACTCTTTTCACGGCAAGGCGGGTGTCGTCCAGACTGGTGCCTGTGGAAATCACGAAGTCTGCCCGGCGCCGCTTTTCTTCGTCCGGGACCTGGCGGGCAACTATGCTTTCAAACTTTTCAGCGCTCATGCCCGGTCGCGCAAGCGCGCGTTCGCGCTGTTGTTGCTCTGACGCGGAGACAACGACCACGGCATCGAATTCATTCGCCCTGTTTCCTTCAAACAGTAACGGAATATCAAAGACCACCACCGGATCACCGCGTTGCACCGCGTGCTGCAGAAACTTGCGTTGTTCGTCATGAACCAGAGGATGGACGACAGCTTCAAGTGCCTTCATGGCTTCCTTGTTGCCGAGCACGTGTTGTGCGAGCTTCGTGCGGTCCACCGCTTCGTCGATGATCGCATCCGGAAACAATGCGCCAACGGCTTGCACTGCCCGGCCACCCTTCGAGTACATCTCGTGAACGGCTGCATCGGCGTCGTAGACCGCAATGCCCTCATCACGAATCATCTGGGCTACGGTCGATTTGCCCATGGCGATAGAACCGGTCAGTGCAACCCGAATTGGCAGCCTGTCAGGCATGTCTTGGAATATCCTTCTCAATCAACGCGCGCAGGTCATCCGTAACTTCGGGGCGAACGTCGAACCATAGCTCAAATCCCCTGACTGCCTGATGCAATAGCATGCCAAGTCCATCGAGGGTTGGACGGCCGATTGCTTCTGCATGAGCGAGGAATGGCGTTTTCAGCGGTACATAGACAATGTCGGCAAAGATGCAGTCCGGCGCGGCAAGTTCCATCGGGAACGGAAACTCTCCATTGCCGCCGGTTCCCAGCGAGGTGGTGTTGATGACAATCTGGGCCGTGCTTGCCAGGATATCGAGCTCCCGCATTGTTGCGGCATGAGCGGTCTGTGGAGCAAGAGAGGCAACTTCCATTGCGCGTTCCGGCGTACGGTTCACGACAGCAATGCTGCCGGCACTGCCAGCGATGAAGGCTCCGAGAATGCTTCTGGCAGCACCGCCGGCCCCAAGCAGTACAACCTTGCTCCCCTCGACCTGGAATTGCCGATAGTTTCCGAGCAGGTGCGCAATGAAGCCTTCGCCATCCGTCGAGGTTCCGACGACTTTGCTATTGCTCTTGTAAATCGTGTTCACACTGCCTGTTTGGCGAGCGGCCTCGTCTATGTGATCGAGAAGTCTGATCACCGTTTCCTTGTGCGGCACGGTGATGTTGCAGCCTTGCAACTTGTCGCTGCGGATATCGTCGATCAGCAGCGGCAGCTCATCTGGGGTAATGTCACGGATCGTGTACTTGGCATCGATGCCGTACAGGTTGATCCAGTAGTTATGGATCATCGGAGATCTCGAATGGGCAATGTTTTGCCCAGCGACGCAAGCGTATTTCATTCCGGCTGGTTTCCTGGCGAGGGTGAGAATTGCCGCAAATGACCGAGTAGCGGGACAAGTGGCATGCCCATTATTGTGAAATGGCTGCCCTCAAGTTTGCGGAACAGGCGAACGCCGCGTCCTTCGATGTGGTAACAGCCTACAGATCCAAGGATAGCCGGACCAACTTCATCGAGATACGCAGTTATTTCTGCCGGCCTCAGTGGCCACATGGTCAATAGGGCGGTTTCAACACTTTCAAACTCGATATTGCCATTCCGGCAGCACACGGCTGCAGAATGGAGGTAGTGGTCCCTTCCCTCTAGGTTGCGAATTTGTTCAGCTGCTTGATGCATGTCGCGAACCTTGCTGAGCAAGTTTCCGTCGACGTCGAGGATCTGATCGGAACCAATGACGATCGCGTTTGGATGGCGTGCAGAGACTAGCTTCGCCTTTGCCGTGGCTAGTTCAACGGCTATTCGGGATGGGGCGATACGCCTGCTGACCGCACTGCGTTTGATTGCCGCTTCATCAATGTCGGCTGGATCGATGTCGAACTGTATGCCGGCGTTGTTCAGCATCGCCTGTCTGGCATGGCTGCCAGAAGCGAGGATGATATGTAGATCTTTAGGCACTTTTCTGCGCCAGTTTCTGATTGAGAAGGTTCAAAACTGCCGCAGCTGTTTCTTCGATGGACCGCCTCGTCACGTCAATCACAGGCCATGTGTTGGCCGAACAGAGCTTGCGCATGTCCAGAATTTCCTGGGTTATTGCCTTGCGGTCGGTATATGCGGTGTCACGGCCTTCATTGAGGGTGAGCAACCGGTGCCGGCGAATTTGGGCAATTCTCTCGGCGCTGGCCACAAGTCCAACGACCAAGGGTTTGCGGACGTTGAGCAAGGCAGCTGGTGGTTTAACCCCGGGAACCAAGGGTACGTTTGCAGTTTTTATGCCCCTGTTGGCGAGATAGATACTCGTTGGTGTCTTTGAGGAGCGGCTGATCCCCAGCAGTATCACGTCTGCATCATCAAGATCGGCGATCATCTGGCCATCGTCGTGCGCCATCGTATAGTTTAGCGCGTCAATCCGTTTGAAGTACTCCGCATTCAGGACGTGCTGCCCGCCAATTTGCGGTTTGGATTTGGCGTTCAGGTAGGTTGCAAGGCTGGCAATGACTGGATCGAGTATCGAGATGCAAGGGGTACCCATCGCTTCGCACCGGCTTTCGATTTCCTGCTTGAGATGGTGGTCTGCGATTGTGAAAAGTACGATCCCTGGTTGTTTCTCCACCTCTAAAATGACTCGATCAAGCTGTTTTGACGTCCGCACGAGCGTGTAGATATGCTCGATGGGCTGGTACCCGGCATAATAGGCGGTTGCTGCCCTGGCGACGGTGTTGAGGGTCTCACCTGTCGCATCGGATACCAGATGCATGTGGAAGTACTGTTTTGCAGTTGTTCGCATGATGCCTGCATATCCTGTTTGTGAAATGTGGAAAAGTTTCTTGCCGATGTTCGGGGGAGTTTTTTGTCACGATCTTGTCCTTCAACTGTCTCTACACGGAGGACGGTGGGCAGTTGCCAGGCACGATTGTGATTTTCTGGAATGAGTAGTGTTTGATAAGCAAAAGATGTGGACAGGGCTTTGCAAACCGTCGGAGATTTGGCATTTTATATAATTGTTACAAGGATTTAAAGGACTGTAGGTGAGGTAGGTCGTTGGTGGTTGATGATGTGGATGAATTTGCCATCGGTACACCGTTTGTGAATTAAGTGGTATTGCTTTCATCAACGGTCCAGCATCAACATCATCAAGAGATTCAGTTTTCTGGTTTGGGTAGGGGATTGTGGGCAAGGCATTACTGGACACGTTACAAGGCAGGACTCCGGAGAAGCGTCCTATCTGGTTGATGAGGCAGGCAGGAAGGTATCTGCCGGAGTACAGAGAGGTAAGATCTCAGGCGGGAGGCTTTCTGGATCTGTGCTACACGCCTGACCTGGCCTGCGAGGTTACCCTTCAGCCCTTACGCAGGTATGACCTTGATGCAGCAATCCTGTTCGCAGATATCCTGCTTATTCCGCAGGCGATGGGGTGTTCACTGTCATTCAAGGAGAATGAGGGACCTGTGCTCGGGACTGTCCGTAGTTCTGGTGATGTGGCCAGTCTCACGTCGGAGATACGGCGGCTGAATGAAACGCTGGCTCCTGTATATGAGTCAGTGTCCAAGATCAGGGCTGGACTTGACCCGGACAAGACACTGATCGGTTTCTGTGGTGCGCCGTGGACTGTCGCGACCTACATGATCGAGGGTGGCACGTCGGCTGAGCGCGCCATTGGGAGGCTTGCGGCATTCCGGTCGGAGAAGTGGCTGGATGATCTGATGGCGAAGTTGGTGGAAGCTTCGATCGAGTACCTTCATTGTCAGATCGAGGCCGGTGCCGAGGTTGTGCAGATCTTCGATACATGGGCCGGTGATCTTAGTGGTGAACTGCTCAAGAGGTTATGTTTTGAACCCATTGCTGCTATCACGGCGGAATTGAAGCGGCGTTGGCCTGAGGTTCCGGTTATCGGGTTTGCCAGGGGCATTGGCGTGTCGCAGGTAGAGTTTGCAAGGTCGACTGGTGTAGATGCGGCAGGTATCGAATGGCCGGTATCCACCGGATGGGCCCGGGATCATCTGATTTCCGAGTGCGTGGTTCAGGGAAACTTGGATCCGTTGGCTGTGGTGGCTGGTGGCGAAGGCATGAAGGTGGCTGCAAGGCAGATTCTCGCAGATCTGCCCATTGGCAGGCATATCTTCAACCTCGGTCATGGCATCCGGAAGGAGACCCCTCCGGAACACGTGTCGGAATTGATATCGGCGAGCCGGGACTTTGACCGGGGAGCGTGAGTTCATTGTATGAGTGGATCAAGGCGCTGCACGTACTTGCCGTCATATCGTGGATGGCGGGCTTGCTCTATTTGCCACGACTGATGGTTTATCATTGCAACGCGGCGGCGGGCGATATCCTTTCTGAAACGCTCAAGATCATGGAGGGTCGTCTTCTGAAGGCCATCATGAACCCGGCTATGATCGTATCTTGGCTGGCAGGATTGTGGTTGGCTTTGGATGGTGGCTTGCTGGCTGATTGGCCATTGTGGTTCGTGTTGAAGTTCCTGTGCTTGTTGGTCATGTCGGTGTTTCACATGTGGCTGGCTGCCCAGGTGAAAGTGTTCGCCAGGGATGTCAATCAGCGAGGTCACGTGGCCTTCCGGGTGGCCAACGAGCTGCCAACCGCGCTGATGGTGGTGATCGTGATAATGGTTATCGTGAAGCCATTTGTTTGAGTTGCGGTCATTTACGTGTTTTGTAGCACGTGTTTTCCTGTTATACGAACTGACAGGTGCTTGCTTCGCGTGATCACGAAGTCGTGCCCCTCCCTTCCTATTGCGGTTGCAGCTTGCCGGTTCGTGCCGCACTTTTCCTATCAGACGATATGGGTCGGATGTGATGACCAATCTGGATGAACTCGAACAGATCAAACTGTTTGACCTGAAGCAGAAATCTCCTGCAGAGCTTCTGAGCGCTGCTGAAGAGCTTGAGGTGGAGAATGCCAGTGCCTTGCGCAAGCAGGAGCTGATGTTTGCCATCCTGAAAAGCCTGGCCGCTCGTGATGTCAACATCATTGGCGAAGGTGTCGTGGAGGTGATGCCTGATGGTTTCGGCTTTCTGCGGTCACCAGATGCGAATTATCTTGCCGGCCCGGACGACATTTATGTGAGCCCAAGCCAGATTCGGAAATTCGCTCTCAAGACTGGCGATACCGTCGAGGGTGATATCCGTAGTCCGAAGGAGGGTGAGCGGTATTTCGCCTTGTTGAAGGTCAACACCGTCAATTTTGAAGAACCTGAGAAGGTCAGGCACAAGATCCATTTCGATAACCTGACGCCGCTCTACCCCGATGAGCGGTTGAACATGGAAGTTCAGGATCCGACCAAGAAGGATTATTCCTCCCGCGTGATTGACCTCGTTGCACCTCTCGGCAAGGGGCAGCGTGGATTGATCGTCGCACCTCCCAGAACCGGCAAGACGGTGTTGCTGCAGAACATTGCGCAGTCGATTACGTCGAACCATCCCGAGTGCTATCTGATCGTGCTGCTGATCGATGAGCGGCCTGAGGAAGTGACTGACATGCGGCGGTCGGTCCGCGGCGAGGTGGTGAGTTCCACGTTCGACGAGCCGGCCAGCCGTCACGTCCAGGTGGCGGAAATGGTGATCGAGAAGGCAAAGCGACTGGTCGAGCATGGCCGTGACGTGGTCATCTTGCTGGACTCGATTACCCGTCTCGGCCGGGCGTACAATACGGTGGTGCCGTCGTCTGGCAAGGTGCTGACCGGCGGTGTGGATGCAAATGCGCTGCAACGGCCGAAGCGTTTCTTCGGTGCAGCCCGCAATATCGAGGAGGGCGGCTCCTTGACGATCATTGCTACCGCCTTGATCGACACCGGTAGCCGCATGGACGAAGTGATCTTTGAAGAGTTCAAGGGCACCGGCAACTCGGAAATCATTCTGGATCGCAAGGTTGCCGACAAGCGCGTCTTCCCTGCCATCGACATCTTGCGATCCGGCACCCGCAAGGAAGAACTTCTGGTGGATCCGGTCAAGTTGAAGAAGACCTATGTTCTGCGTCGTATCCTGAACCCGATGGGGACTGTCGATGCGATCGAGTTTCTGTTGGACAAGCTGCGGCAGACGAAATCGAACGGTGATTTCTTCGACTCGATGAATGCCTAGACGGGCGATTAAAGTCTGCGCTGCCGAGAAGTGGCAGGGTGCAATTACTATTGCTGGGGATACAGGCGGCGAGCGCGGGTTCGCCGCCTTTGTTTTAACCTGAGTGGTTTGCGGGCGCTGGAGAATTGCGGAAATGAAGATAGGCCGCGGTGACGCCATTGAACTTCCGGTCATGCGGCTTGGCACTACCTCGAAGTTCGTTTCTTTTGGTATCGGCTCGATTCCGAAACGGTGTGGTTGATTCCGTGGATGGCTCATGTTGGATCGGGCGGCTGGGGGCTCATCATGGGCGTAGTACTCGCTACTTTGATTCGCTAGCGGAACAAATTGTTTCTTGTCCGCCTGATTGCATGGCCAGTCGCGTGGCAGGCCACGCCTGTGGCTGGATGATCTGCCTGGTATGACCGGTAGTGCCGACATGCTTGGTTGACTGGTATTCGCAGGATTCCCTGGAGCTGGATCTGATCTTGTAACGATCACTCCGGCGAGTTTCAGTTCACTTGAATGGTTGAGGTTGTGGCAGCTCGGCGCTGGTTTGTCTTGCAACGTGGTTGGTTTTGCCGGATGGAGTTGCCATCTAGTCGAATGCCAAATGGAAGTTGGAAGCAGGCTCTTGAGCGTTTCAGATACGATCTATGCGCTTTCGTCTGGCGGAGGTAAGGCCGGCGTCGCCGTTGTTCGCGTGTCGGGCTCCAGCGCTGGCAAGGCTGTGCGTGACTTGTGTGGTGATATGCCCGAACCGCGAAAGGCAGTTTTGCGCCGATTGAGGGCACTGTCCGATGGCCAGACCATTGACCGAGCGATTGTCTTGTGGTTCCCGGCTCCTTACAGTTTTACGGGTGAAGATGTTGCTGAATTCCACGTGCATGGCAGCGCAGGTGTTGTGCGGTGGCTGTGCGAAGAATTGCGGGATTATGGCGGGATCCGGCCGGCCTCGGCGGGGGAGTTTTCCAGGCGCGCGTTTCTCAATGGCAAGCTGGATCTGGTTGAGATCGAAGGTCTCGCCGACGTGCTTGATGCGGACACGCGAAGTCAGGTCAGACAGGCGCTGTTTCACGTGGATGGTCATGCCTCCGAGATATTCGGGAGGTGGCGGGGAGAGCTGGTTCGGGGACTTGCTCTGGTGGAGGCCTGCATCGATTTCAGTGACGCGGAGGGTGTCGAAGCTGATGCGCGTCCGCAGATTGCTTCAATGCTCCAGGAATTGCAGGAGGGCATGAGCAGGGAACTTGCCGGCTCTGAGCGTGGAAGGCGGGTTCGGCAGGGTGTCAGGGTGGTGCTTGCTGGTGCACCCAACGCGGGCAAGTCGAGTCTCATGAATACGATTGCGGCCCGTGACGTTGCGATTGTCAGCCGGCACGCCGGTACCACCAGGGATATTGTTGAGGTGAGCCTGGACTTGGGGGGTCATGCTGTTGAGTTGGCAGATACTGCCGGCATTCGGGAGAATAGCGGCTCGGAAGTGGAACAACTTGGCATTCAACGCACGCTGGAACGGATATCCGAGGCTGATCTGGTGTTGGTCGTGGCTGCTGCGGACGTGACCTGGCCAAAGCTGGAAATGGATTCGGAAGCGATACGAGTTTGGAACAAGTGCGACCTGGCGAATGTGACCACGGGAGACAAGGTTGATATTTCAGTATCTGCCCGTACAGGAGAGGGTTTACGCGAGCTTCTGCGGCTGATCGAGGAACGTGTTGCGGAGCTCGCAGCTGATAGTGAGCCGGCACTGTTGGTGCGCGACAGGCAGATTCATGCAGTTCGCAAGTGTCTGGAGCATTTGCAGACTGCGAGCGATGTTGCGCTGCCGCTCGAAATTGTGGCGGAGGAGCTTCGTGCAGCGACGCGAATTCTGGAGAAAATCGTCGGCAAGATCGACGTGGAGGATCTTCTCGATGATATTTTCTCGCGCTTCTGCATCGGAAAGTGATCGTTTCGCATGCGAAAATGTTTCACGTGAAACAAAGCGGTTTTTGATGTTTATCCACAGTTGGTGTATTGAGCAGGGATCATGACCCAAGCAGGCAAATTCCAATTTGATGTGGTTGTAGTCGGAGGCGGCCATGCGGGATGCGAGGCAGCTGCGGCTGCGGCTCGGCGAGGCGCTCGCACTGCGCTCGTTACTCACCGGCGGGATACGATCGGCGAGATGTCTTGCAACCCCGCCATGGGCGGGCTGGGCAAGGGTCATCTCATGCGCGAGGTTGATGCGCTGGACGGGCTGATCGCCCGGATCAGCGATCGCGCAGCAATTCAGTACCGGCTACTGAACCGGTCCAAGGGACCGGCCGTGCGTGGTCCACGTGCGCAGATCGACCGTGCCTTGTATCGAGAGGCCATGCAGGACGCGATTGGCTTGATACCGGAACTGACGGTTATCGAGGCGCCAGCCGCAGGTTTCATACTGGCTGACAACCGCGTTCAGGGCATCTTCACGGAAGATGGCTCCGAAATCTGGTCCAGGTGTGTGGTGCTGACGACGGGTACGTTTCTTGGCGGCCTGATCCACATTGGCGAGAAGAAGATTCCTGCAGGCCGGGCGGGAGAAGCACCAAGCAACGCTCTGGCACAGGTGCTGAGGGGAACGGGACTGAGGATCGGCAGGCTGAAAACCGGCACGCCGCCGCGCCTTGATGGCCGGACAATCGACTATCAGAACCTCGAGGCACAGCCCGCGGACAGCGAACCGTTCTATTTTTCAACCCTTACCCGCCACACGCATGCACGGCAGATTTCCTGTCACATCACCCATACAAACGAGCGCACTCACGAGATAATCGAACGGAATCTCGCCCGTTCGGCGATGTATGCGGGCCATATTGAAGGCATCGGCCCTCGATACTGCCCATCGATTGAAGACAAGATCGTCAAGTTCCGGGACCGCAGTTCACATCAGATCTTTCTGGAACCCGAAGGTCTTGGCGACCATACGGTCTATCCAAACGGTATTTCCACGTCGCTGCCGGAAGACATTCAGGATCAGTACGTCCGTTCCATCAGGGGGCTTGAGAACGTTCGCATCATCCGTCCCGGCTATGCGATCGAATATGATTTCGTTGATCCACGTGAGCTTGGCCCGCAACTCGATGTCCGCGCATTGCCCGGCCTGTACCTCGCAGGTCAGATCAATGGCACGACCGGATATGAGGAAGCGGCTGCCCAGGGACTGGTTGCCGGGGCAAATGCCGCAGCCCAAGCACTGGATCTGGAGCCGCTCGGGATCAGCCGTTCAGACGGTTATATCGGCGTGCTTGTCGATGATCTGACAACTCGGGGTGCTTCAGAACCTTATCGGATGTTCACATCGAGGGCGGAGTACCGCCTGATGCTGAGGGCTGACAATGCCGACGAACGGTTGACGCCCAAAGCAGTCCGGCTCGGCCTATGCCTGGAGCCCCGCAAATCCGAGTTCGAGCAAAAATCTGCAGACCTCGCGGGCTTGCGAGAAAAGCTGCAGGGCATGAAGTTTTCTGCCGATCAGGTCCGGTTGGCCGGATTGCCTTCAAGCAAGGACGGCCGGGCACGCACAGCCTACGAATATCTGTCCTATGATGGCGTTGAGTACGCTCATCTGTGCGAAGCAGATCCAAAGCTTTGTGGGTACGACACGACGTTGCAAACGCAGATCGCGGCCGAGGCTCTTTATGCTGCCTACACAGATCACCAGAAGGCAGAGATCAGGGCCCTGGAACAGGAACGCGGCTTTGTTCTGCCGTCGAACCTCGATTATGACCTTGTTCCGGGACTATCGAATGAGGCGCGGCACAAGCTGGTAGCAGCCCGCCCGGAAACGCTGGCAGATGCAGCCGCCATCGATGGCATCACACCAAGCGTCCTCGCCTTGCTGCTGTCGCATGTCCGCAAGACGATGTCTGCCCGGCTCGCCGGTTGATCATGTCCAACGGCACGGATTTCAGCAGCATTGTGAAAGCACCTGCCAGCTTTGCTGAAACCTGGAATGTTTCACGTGAATCACTGGAGAAACTGGAGATCTATGCGGCGGAACTCCTGCGCTGGCAAAAGACCCACAATCTGATCGCACCTTCCACCATTCCACAATTCTGGGACCGGCACGTAGCAGATGCGCTTCAACTGGTTCCCTACGTCCGCGCTACACGAAGCAATATCGTCGATCTCGGCTCCGGTGGTGGAGTGCCGGCGATCCCGCTGGCGATTGTCCTGCAGTCCCCTGATCACCAACCCCTCATCACCATGGTTGAGAGCAACGCAAAAAAATGCGCGTTCCTGAAAACAGCCAGCAGATCCTGCGGATTAAATACACGAATCATCAACAAGCGAATAGAATCACTGACAGATTCGGATGTGGAACAACCAGTCGACGTGATTGTGGCCAGAGCGCTGGCACCGGTCGCCGAATTGCTCGAACTGGTTGGCAAAATGCCAGTTCGTCCACAAAGAATGTTGTTCCTGAAGGGACAACATATTGATGCCGAATTGACCGAAGCTACTAAATGTTGGAATATTTCGTTCAGCAAGCATCCCAGCCAAACGGCACCTGACGGATGTATTCTCGAGATCAAAGAGGCCGAACGTGTCAATCCAGACCCATCAACCAAATAAATCTACCAGTCCGCGCATTCTGGCCATTGCCAACCAGAAGGGTGGGGTTGGCAAGACAACGACAGCGATCAACCTGGGCACCGCACTTGCAGCTGTAGGAGAGCGGGTACTGGTCATTGATCTGGACCCGCAAGGCAATGCCAGCACCGGGCTGGGCATTAACAGGCTGCCTGGTCAGACCTCGACCTACCAGGTTCTGATCGGCGAAGCGGGTCTCGCCACCGTGATCCGGCAATCCGAGATACCTGGCCTCGATTGTGCACCGTCCTCGATGGACCTTCTCGGCGCTGAACTTGAACTGGCCGAGTATGACCGCAAGACCTACCGGCTGCGCGATGCCATCAGTGTCATGTGCCACGCCATGCCGGAGAGCCAGAGGTATAGCTACATCCTCGTGGACTGCCCGCCATCATTGAACTTGCTGACAATAAATTCGCTGTCAGCAGCCAATGCCGTACTAGTGCCGCTTCAGTGCGAATTCTTTGCGCTGGAAGGCCTCAGCCAGCTCATGAAGACGGTTGACCGGGTCAAGGCGAACCTCAATCCGGAACTTGAAATCCAGGGCATCGTTCTGACCATGTTCGACCGACGCAATTCATTGTCTGAACAAGTTGCGCAAGACGTGCGCAGCGTCCTGGGCGCCAAGGTCTATGATACAGTCATACCGCGCAACGTCCGGGTGTCCGAAGCACCTTCCTATGGAAAGCCGGTACTGCTTTATGACAACACGTGTGCGGGCTCACACGCATATATTCGACTCGCATCCGAAATAATCAGGCGCGAGCGTTCGCTGCGTGCTGCCTGACGCACCATGCAAAGAGATCAAGATCGATGACGGCACTACCAAAAAAGAGACTGGGCCGCGGCCTTGCCGCGCTCATTGGCGATGACATTGCCGATGAATTGCCAACCACCAATGATGCCCCCGTGGCGAGTGGACTTCGTGAAGTTCCGATCGAGGCTGTACACAGCAACAATCTCAACCCACGCAAGAGTTTCAATGAACAGGAACTTGAAGACCTTGCCCGATCAATCGCAGAGAAGGGCATCCTGCAACCCGTAGTCGTCCGTCCAGTCGGCAACGATTCCACCTTTCAGATCGTAGCGGGCGAACGGCGCTGGAGGGCAGCCCAGAAGGCCGGCCTGCATACCATCCCTGTTCTCATCCGGGAGCTCTCAGACAAGGAAGTTCTGGAAATCGCGATCATCGAAAACGTCCAGCGCGCTGACCTGAACCCGGTCGAAGAAGCGATGGGCTACCAGCAACTGATCGACAGCTTCGACTACACGCAGCAACAACTCGCCGAGTCGATCGGCAAGAGCCGCAGCCACATTGCCAACACGCTTCGTCTGATGACACTTCCCAAAACAGTGCTCGACCAGCTTCAGGAAGGTTCGTTGACTGCAGGTCATGCGCGCGCCCTGATCGCAACACACGACCCCGCAGGCTTGGCCCAAAAGATCGTTGCGCTCGGTTTGTCGGTCCGCCAGGCAGAGGCGCTGGCCCGCAGCAAAACCGGGGAACCAGACAATGAACCTGCCGAACCCAGGGGTCAGAGCGACCTCCGTGCGATCGAGAAGGCAATTTCCGAGGCTCTGGGACTGCGTGTCTCACTTCAGCCAGGATCAGGCGAGAAGGGCACATTAATTATACATTTCAAAACGTTAGATCAATTCGAAGAACTCTGCAGCAAACTTGGTGCAAAGCTGTAACTGTCATCGGCCGTCATCAACGCAACCTGGTTGAAACTGCAAGGACCAGCCGTTCGAGGACCGGCCATTCAACCTGCCGCTGACGACGAGCAAGGGCGTTGGCGGCAAAAATGGCTTCGAGAATGCCAGAATGGTCAACAGAAGCCAGTCTGCGCACTTGGTCGGCTACTGCGTCCTGCCGCTTCCAGAACACCGGCGGCTTCCATTGCTTGATGACAACTTCAGCCCGCCGGCCACCACCCGAAGCCGCTGCCATCTCTGCCAACAGCAACAGGTGATTTGTAAGGCCAACGAGCACCGAAGTGGCAGGCGCGCCTTCGGAATGAAGTTCACGCAGCCCGGCAAGCGCCTTCGCAACCTGCCCTCCCAACGCATTGTCCAATACCCAATCCAGCGAAGCCGATCGGTTGAGTGCACATGCCGCCACGACATCATCCAGCGACAAGCTACCCGTCTCCCCGGCATAAGCAGCGAGCTTGGATACTTCGGATTCGAGAAGTGCTGCATTGCCCGAAACAGCATCGACAACTGCCGAACAGACTTCAGCCGATGCCTCTATCCCGACGGCTGCGAGCAACTGTCGAGTAACGCCCGAGAGCTCCGACGCTGTCTGCTCATAGCAGATCGCAGCCAGCAAGCGCGGGCTCGCTTCAAACTCCTTCCGCACGGCCGACGACTTCTTCAAATCTCCGGCGGATACGATGAGGAAAGAACCGCTCCAACCCAGCGACGATGCTGAAATCAATTCCCGCTGCACTCCATTGCTGCTGGCATCCACCAACACAATCTTGAAGCCGCCAAACAGGGATACCGACTGAAGTTCCTCAATCAACCTGCCCGGCTGCGCCTCCACATCAGCAGAAGACAGCCTAACGATCTCAGCATCTGACCTGGACTGCTTAACCCGGCTTGCCACGGTCGATCTAAGCCGCTGCACGAGATCCCAATTGGGGCCAAAAACAAGTACCCCGTCATGCTTCAGAAGGTCCGCCCCGGAAAGCCGGGTGAGGGCATCGGACTTGATTCCTGCCATTCAGCTACCGGCAAGAAAAGCAGCCACGCGCAAGCGGACTTCCTGACCGACCTGCTGGGCAGCCTGCTCTTCTGCGCTCACACGCGCCTGAACATTGGTGAACGACGCATTGAGACGATCATAGGGCACCCGGCTGAACGCGCGGCCCGAGAAAACGGGCTGCCTTGACGAGATGTCTATCAGCTGAAAATCGGTCGTCAGGTTATAAGCCAGGCGACGATGCACCGTATCGGAGGTGTCCACCAGAGTTTGCGAATCACCCTTAGCTGCAAGCTTCAGCACATACCGGTCTGGTGCGGCGCCACCAGCGGGGCGGATGGACCGGACAATTTCATTGCGAACCAGCTGCCCAACGCGCGTGGACTGTGATTCGACTGAAACCGATGCCAGATCCTGCGTCACCGATGTCCCATCGGAACGAGTGGCGTACAAAGGCTGATAGCCGCAACCCTGCAACAGGATTGCGCCAATAAAAAGCACCGGCAGGCCTATGCGACTAAGACGCGTCATCATCATGCAGCAACAATATTCACCAGCTTGCCGGGCACAACAATCACTTTCCGCACCGACATCCCATTGAGGCTTCTTACCACACTATCGTGATTCAGGCATGCCTCTTCCAACGCCTCGCGCGAAAGACCCTTCTCTACCGTCAACTCGCCGCGCTTCTTGCCATTCACCTGAATGACAATAGTCACTTCATCAGATGCCAGCAAAGCCGGATCGTGTGCAGGCCACGGCGCCTCGCACACCAACCCCTCATGACCCAGCACCTTCCAGCATTCCTCGGCCAGGTGAGGCATCATTGGCGCGAACAGCTGTACGAGGGCTGAAACGGCCTCTCGTTGGGTCACTCGCATCGCCGTCCCGGCGTTCTCTCCAGTCGACAGCGAGGCAGCAATTGCATTGACCAGCTCGTACAACCGGGCAATTGCCCGGTTGAACCTGAGAGCCGAAATATCTTCACCAACTGAAGCGATTGTGGAGTGCGTCACCCGGCGCAGAGCCAACGCGGCAGGGTGGCCCGATGCAGCGCGAAGCGACGCAGCAGTTACATCAACATCAAACTCCGCAACCTCACCGATAATCCGCCAGATCCGCTGCACGAACCTCCAGGCACCAAGCACACCGGCTTCGGTCCATTCGATGTCGCGTTCCGGCGGAGTATCGGACAGCATGAACCACCGGGCTGTGTCCGCCCCATATTTGTCGATGATATCATCGGGGTCGATCACGTTCCTCTTCGACTTCGACATCTTCTCTGCAGGGCTGGCCAAAACCGGATTGCCGGACGACGTCTCGACCCAGCCGTCACCCTCACGAGAGACCTGGCTCGGCATCAGCCACTCGCCGCTGGACGACTTGTAGGTTTCATGAATAACCATGCCCTGCGTGAACAGGGACTTGAACGGTTCCTCGATGCCGAGGTGTCCGGTGATCTTCATCGCCCGGGCAAAAAACCTCGAATAGAGCAGGTGCAGGATCGCATGCTCGATACCGCCGATATACTGGTCGACAGGCATCCAGTAGTTCGCAGCATCCAGATCTACCGGCTCGCTGGCATGAGGCGAGCAGAAGCGGGCGAAGTACCAGGACGAATCGATGAATGTATCGAACGTATCCGTTTCACGCTGCGCGTGCTGACTACATTTCGGACACGAAACAGATTTCCACTCCTCATTGCGGTCGAGCGGATTACCTGGCTTGTCAAAGGTGACATCGTCTGGAAGCACTACCGGCAACTGATCAAGCGGTACCTCGACGACTCCGCATGACGGGCAGTGAATGAACGGAATGGGACAACCCCAATAGCGCTGACGCGATACGCCCCAGTCCCTGAGGCGATAATTCGTGGTGCGCTCGCCAATGCCCATTTCCTCAAGACGCCTGGCGACTTCACTCTTGGCCTCATCAACCGACATGCCATTAAGGAATGCCGAATTGATCAGATGAACGGATGCCTGGTCCTTCTCGATCAGAGCAACAGCGCCAATTTCGACGTTCTCCTCGCCCTTGCGCGCCACGACGGGAATGACATCAAGACCATATTTCCTCGCGAAATCCAGGTCCCGCTGGTCATGTGCGGGGCAGCCGAAGACCGCGCCTTCGCCATAGCCAATGAGGACAAAATTCGCGGCAAACACCGGAAGCTTTCGAGACGGATCAAACGGGTGACGAGCATAGATAGCGAGTGGAACCCCCTTCTTCTCGGCTCGCTCGATTGCCTCTTCGCTGGTTCCCAGCGAGGCGCACTCCCTGCGGAACGCAGTAATCAGGTCAGAGTCCTCAGCCGCCTTGCGGGTCAATTCATGATCGGCTGAAATGGCGCAGAAACTTGCCCCAAAAATGGTGTCGTGCCGGGTCGTGTAGACGGTCAACCGCTCGTCCAGCAAATTCCCTTCTGCGTCTTCCAGCGCAAAAGAGAATCGCAGGCCTTCAGATTTGCCGATCCAGTTGCGCTGCATCAACCGAACTTTCTCCGGCCAGTCGGTCAGCGTGTCGAGCGCCGACAACAGTTCTTCCGAAAAATCCGAGATCTTCAAAAACCATTGCGCCAGCTCTCGCTTCTCTACCGGCGCGCCTGAACGCCAGCCCTTGCCGTCAATGACCTGCTCGTTGGCCAATACCGTCTGATCGACCGGGTCCCAGTTGACAACCGAGACTTTCCGCTCAACCAGACCCGCCCGATAGAACTCGATGAACATCCGCTGTTCATGTCCATAATAGGACGGATCACAAGTCGCGAACTCCCGGCTCCAGTCGATAGCGAGGCCCATCGACTTGAGCTGGGCGCGCATCGTGGCGATATTATCATAAGTCCATTTGCCGGGATGTACCTTGCGCTCCATCGCAGCGTTTTCAGCCGGCATGCCAAAGGCATCCCAACCCATCGGATGGAGGACATCGTAGCCGCAGGCCTTGCGGTACCGTGCAATGACGTCTCCCATGGTGTAATTGCGGACGTGACCCATGTGGATACGGCCAGACGGATAGGGAAACATCTCCAGGACGTAGTATTTCGGCTTACTGGATGAGTTGCTGGTAACGAAGCTGCCAGCCATATCCCAGGCCTTCTGCCATGTAGGTTCCGACACTTTCGGATTGTAGCGCTCACTCGACATTATTGTGATAAGCCTGCTGCTATACGGAAAATCAGTCGCGATGCAGTATCAGGAAGCATCCGCACGGGCAAGCCAGAGCACCAAGGAATGATGACGACGGCAGATCAAATCACGCAGAACTATCACCATGTCATGTCCCGCATAGAGGCGTCCGCCGTCCGTGCCGGGCGGCAGGCAGGAGACATAACCCTGGTCGCCATATCGAAAACGTTCGGACCCGAAGACATCGAGCCTGTGCTGCAGATCCCGCACCGTACATTTGGAGAGAACCGGGTTCAGGAATCCTTGGGAAAGTGGCCTGAACTCAAGTCCCGCTTTGCGGATACAGTGCTTCACCTGATCGGCCCGTTGCAGACCAACAAGGCGCGCGAGGCTGTCGACTTGTTCGACTGCATCGAGACAGTTGACCGGGAAAAGCTCGCAGGTGCTCTTGCGAAGGAAATTCAGGCAACCGGCAAGGCGCCGGAGTTGTTTGTCCAGGTCAACACGGGTCTGGAGCCTCAAAAGGCCGGGATCGAGCCGCAGCAGGTGGACTCGTTTCTCCAGACTTGCCGAACCACCTATGACCTGCCGGTCACAGGGTTGATGTGCATTCCCCCCGTGGACGAAGAGCCTGCACTCCATTTCGCGCTGCTTGCAAAGCTGGCATCCCGCAACGGGCTGGCAAAACTGAGCATGGGCATGAGCGGAGATTTCGAAACCGCGATTGAACTTGGCGCCACGCACGTGCGCGTGGGCAGCGCCATCTTCGGAGCACGTGGTTGAGCAATCACAATCGGTATCAGGCTGGCACGACCAGTCTCGTCGATGTGCTCCATGTTTCGAGCATGCGCAGCAAATCCGACTGGCCGAATGCGATGCATCCTTGCGTGGCACGCCGGTCCGGCCGCTGTAGATGAATGAACACGGCGCTACCAAAGCCCGATATGGGTGGGCTGTCGTTGTGCCCGATCACGACCACAACATCGTATACGCCGTCGTCACGCCACAACCGCTCGTGGCTTGCATGAACCGGCAGCGTGACAGGCTGATTGTACTGCGCTGAACCGGGGTCGTCGCACCAGCCGCTATTTGGGCGGATGGGAAAAACGGGTAGGCCGGTTCTTGGCCGCATCAACCGGTCTGGCCTGTACATCACGTACCGCATTGGCCAGACGCCTGCTGGAGTGGCGCCTTCACCTTCCCGCTTGTTCAAGCGGATGCCGGCGGGACCAAGGGAGCAGCCATAGTAGACATGGCCGCATTGCGCCCTGGCCTTGTGGCCGTTGACCGGCGTGTGGCGGATCACCACCTGATGAATGAACGTGTTTTTGCGTGACACGGCTTGGGCTTTGCAAAGCAACGGCGTGCAACTAGAATCAACCAGAACACTTCTTATCCAGACAGGCAATTGCCGCAATGAGCAAGAAAAAGAAAATACTGATCGTTGATGACGACGACGCGCTGCGCGAGACAATCTCGGAACAGTTTGCGCTTCATGATGATTTTTCGGTGACCGCCCTTGCCGGCGGTCTGGCAGCTGTCAACTATCTGAAGACCGAGCTTGCCGACCTCGTCATTCTCGATGTAAACATGCCGGATCTCGACGGGCGCGAGGCATGCAAGATCATGCGCAAGAATGGCTACCGGGGACCGGTGATCATGCTGACGGCGGAATCCTCCGATGCCGACACGATCCTCGGGCTCGATGCCGGCGCCAACGACTACGTTACCAAGCCGTTCAAGTTCGCCGTTCTGCTGGCGCGGATCCGTGCGCAGTTGCGCCAGCATGAGCAAAGTGAAGATGCGGTTTTCAAGATCGGGCCGTATACTTTTAAGCCAAGCGCAAAACTGCTCCTGCAGGATGACAACCGGAAGATCAGACTTACCGAGAAGGAAACGGCCATCCTGAAATTCCTCTACCGTGCAGGAGACAAGGTCGTGGGCAGGGACGTCTTGCTTCACGAAGTGTGGGGTTATAACGCAGGCGTAACGACCCACACCTTGGAAACCCACATCTATCGGCTCCGCCAGAAGATCGAAACGGATCCCGGTCATACGCAACTGCTTGTGACCGAAGCTGGCGGATACAAGCTGGTTCCTTGAACGGACCGGACAAAAGGCAGGTCTAAGATGAATATCCGCGCAGCCGTGGACCTGCTGAAACAGATCCCCCTGTTTGCCAAGGTTGACGACGCACATTTGCAGACGTTGCTGTTTTCGTCAGACGAACTGGTCGTACCGCAAGGCAGGCGGCTATTCGAGGCTGGAGATCCCGCAACCAGCGCTATCGTGATCACGAGCGGTGAGGCCGTCGTTCACGACGGGCAGACCGGCAGCGTGCTGGCTCTTGCCGGGCCGGGCTCGATGTTCGGTGAACAGTCGATGATCGCCGGCCTGCCGCGGCAAGTGACGGTGAACGCAAAGACCGAAGTTGAGGCGATTGTCATCGAGCAGGCTGTCTTCGTCAGGCTTTGTTCGGAGTTTCCCGAAGTTGGGATGCAGATGCTCGACGTGCTTAGCCAGCAGCTCGGCGAAAGCTCTAATGCATTGGCAGAGGTTCAGGAACACTTCCAGGTGCAGCCCGTTGAAGAGCTCATGAAACAGAAGCGAGGAGACTGATCAGCCGCCGCACTCGTCAATGTCAAGAATGACGGGCACGTGGTCTGATGGTCTTGACCAACCTCGCGCTTCCCGCACGATGGCGACGTTCCTGCACAGGTGGGAAATATCCTGCGACACCCAGATATGATCCAGCCTGCGGCCACGATCAGCAGCTTCCCAATCCCGAGCCCTGTAACTCCACCAGGAGTATAGTTTCTCAGGTTCTGGATGATGTGCCCGCACAGGGTCGTGGAACCCGCAGCTCGCCATGAGGTCGTTCAGTTTGCCTGTTTCTACAGGCGTGTGGGACACCACCTTGAGCAGCTGCTTGTGGGACCAGACGTCAGACTCAAGCGGTGCAATGTTGAAATCACCTGAAAGCACATGGTGGCCGGTGCCACTGCAGCCGAGGCCACCCGCCCAGGCCTTCAATTCATCGATGAACTGAAGCTTGTGAGCAAATTTGCCATTTGTTGCGGGGTCTGGCTCATCGCCGCCGGCCGGCACGTACAGGCTGTGAACAACCAGTCCGGACCCGTCCAGCCGGACGCTGACATGCCGCCCATCATTGCGCCCACAGAAACTCTGAACGTGGCTTTCTGCAATTGGAATGCGCGAGATGATCGCAACGCCGTGGTGACCGGTGTAGCCATTGTCCGCGATATGGCCGTACCCCGCCTGCAGCAAGGCTGATGTGGGAAACTGGCCAGGAGGGCACTTGGTCTCCTGCAGACAGAGAACGTCCGGTCGCCAGGTTTCCAGAAATCGGGTGACAAGTCCGATGCGGAGGCGCACCGAATTGATGTTCCAGGTCGCGATCCGCACAGAAGCGCCTAGCGATCAGATCTGTTCTTGCGCTCACGGGAACGCTCGACCACGAACAGCTCCGGCTCGGGGTTAGCGCTCTTATCGATGTTGGACAGCTCCACACTGGTGCGCTGTCCCTTGCCATCGATAATGATCCACTGCACCAGTTCGTTGTTGGCGCGATCGAATACCATCGTCAACTGACCGGCTACGAGCTGGCCCTTCTCCTGCATGGTGATTGCCGACAGCGATTCGCGGTGTTCGACATTCAGAATGACCGCCTCATCGAAGAGGTTGACCTGATCGGACAGGACGAGCTTTAGAGGCGTCGTTGAGAGAGGATACTGATCATCGCTCTTGCGTTGGGTGTTCTTGACGGTCACCCAACTGCCGTCGGACACCACCAGCAGCGGGCTGGGAGGAGCATACTCGAACCGCATCTTGCCGGGCTTGGCAATGTAGAAGATGCCGTTTGCAACCTGTCCACGGGGGCTTGTCTGGGTGAACTCTCCGCTCATGTTGCGGATCTCGTTGAGGTACGCATTCAGCTGTACCAGCGCCGCCTTGTCGTCTTCGGTCAGCTGAGCGTTTGCCCACGCCGTATAGCCACTCGAGCCTTGCAACATCGGAAAGGCCGGCGAAACGACCAGAGCTGCTGCAAGCAGTGCGATGGCAGAGGCGTGTTTGATCATCGATTCACTCCTGGATGTCTGGTCATTGTTGCATGTTTCGCGAAGAACTTGTCTGCCGTCAACGCGGCGATAATGCGGCATCTGGATCAGGCCGCATCGCAGCCTGCGAGAATTTCGCGTTTGCCTGCATGATTGGCTGCCGAGATCAGTCCTTCCTGCTCCATGCGTTCAATCAGGCTCGCGGCCTTGTTGTAGCCGATGGACAGCCGCCGCTGGATGTAGCTGGTCGAGACCTTCTTGTCGCGAAGGACTACTGCAACAGCCTGATCGTACAAATCATCGCCTGAGCCGCCACATCCGATGTCGGCGCCAAATCCGCCGGCCTCGCCTTCACCGGTGTCTTCCGTGACAGCCTCGACATATTCCGGCGCGGCCTGAGTCTTGAGATAGGCCACAATCTGCTCAACTTCGGTGTCCGACACAAAGGGTCCGTGCAGGCGGGATATACGGCCGCCGCCCGCCATGAACAGCATGTCGCCCTGGCCGAGCAACTGTTCTGCACCTTGCTCACCAAGAATGGTGCGGCTGTCGATCTTGGACGTGACCTGGAACGAGATGCGGGTCGGGAAGTTGGCCTTGATCGTGCCAGTGATCACGTCAACCGATGGACGCTGCGTCGCCATGATGACGTGTATGCCGGCAGCACGCGCCATCTGGGCAAGCCGCTGGACGGCGCCCTCGATGTCCTTGCCGGCCACCATCATCAGATCCGCCATCTCGTCGATGATGACGACGATGTACGGCATCGGCGAAAGATCCATCTGCTCTTCCTCGTATATCGGAGAGCCGGTTTCGGGGTCGAAGCCTGTCTGGATCTGCCTGGTAAACACCTCGCCCTTTTTCTGAGCTTCCTCGGCGCGCATGTTGTAGCCGTCGATATTGCGCACTCCGAGCTTGGACATCTTGCGATAGCGCTCTTCCATCTCGCGTACGGCCCACTTGAGTGCCACCACTGCCTTGTGCGGATCGGTGACAACTGGTGCCAACAGGTGCGGAATGCCTTCATAGACGGACAGCTCGAGCATCTTCGGGTCGATCATGATGAGCTTGCACTTGTCCGGGGGCAGCCTGAACAGAAGCGACAGGATCATCGTGTTGATGCCGACCGACTTGCCCGAGCCGGTAGTACCGGCAATGAGCAGGTGCGGCATGCGTGCAAGGTCTGCAAAGGACGGCTCACCGCCAATGTCCTTGCCAAGTGCCATGCACAGCTTCTGCTTGGATTTCTCAAAGTCCTGCGAAGCAAGAAGTTCGCGCAGATATACCGTCTCGCGCCGCGAGTTCGGCATTTCGATGCCAATGACGTTGCGGCCCGGCACAACGGCCACGCGCACCGAGATGGCGCTCATGGAGCGTGCAATGTCATCGGCCAGTCCAATCACGCGCGACGACTTGATGCCAGGAGCGGGCTCCAGTTCATATAGTGTGACGACCGGGCCGGGCCGGACGTTTATGATCTCGCCGCGAATGCCGAAATCCTCGAGCACTCCTTCCAGCATTCGAGCATTCTGCTCCAGCGCATCGGCGGAGAGCTGGGTTTTGCCATTGGAGGCGTCGGGTTCGGCGAGCAGGCTGAGCGGTGGCAAATGGAATTCGCCGGGCTTGCCGGGCAGAAGGTCGGGCTGCAGGTCGCGGGTTATCCGCTTGCCTTGCCTGATCGGCTTGGCCGGCGTCTGAACCCGTGTCGCGACTGGTGCATCGGGTGCCTCATCTGCCGTGGCGTCCCATCCGCCGCCGGCCTCTTCCTCCGCCGGTTCGTAGTTGGCGTGGAGATCGGGTTCGTCCAACTGGGGTTCGCCACAGAACGGAGACGGTGCGGCGTTGAGACGAGGTTCGATGCGGTCTTCGCCCAGAGGTGCGCGGCGGGCGAGGAAAGCCGGGATCTGGTCTCCGTCTTCATCCGGGACTGCAGTACGGGACGTCTGCCGGTCCCGCAAGCGAGACAGCAGAGATTGCCTTGTTGCACTGCCATCGAAGTCCGGCTCCAGCTTGCCACGGTTAGAGGACAATCGCCGGGGGCTCTCGAGTGCGTCTTCCTGCTTGTGGTGCAGGGCATAACGGTCGCGCAGGGCGCCCACCGACTGAGCAATGCGGCCTGATGCACCAACGGCCTTCGAGCCAATCAGCGACGTGGGATGCCGCAATGTTGCAATGGCAGACAGCAAAGCCCGGGGCGGCAGGCCGATGGCAAGGCAGATGGCCCAGACGGCAAGGACAATCGCGGCTGCCGCTCCTGCAATGTTCGCTACCGCTTCAGGCAAGAACAGCTTCGGCAGGCCCGTCAGCAGGATCCGGAGAGCATCACCAGCGGTTCCACCGAGGCCTGGACCGACAGGCCAGTCTGAAGGGATTGGCAAGAACGCCAGAAAGCAGGCCGAGAAGAGCACGCCTGCCAGATAGGCCGGTGCCCGCACCTGCCAGCGGCCAAGGGTGTTGTGGGACATGATGACTATGGCCCAGAACGAGGGAATGGCCACAAGAACTGCGCAAGCCAGGGCCAGCCAGCTGATCAACTTGTCGGCGACAACTGCACCGGGGTAACCGAATGCATTTCGTACCGGCTCGTCTGCTGCGTTGCTCCATGACGGATCCGCAGCGGACCAGGTTGCCAGCATAACGGTTACGCAAGTCAGCAGGGCCAGCAGCAGCAGCCCCTTGAATTCCATGAATCGCCGCTGGAGGAAATGCCTCAGCCCGTCGGGGATGGCGTTTTGCTTGGTGGCAGTGGATTGGCTGCGCGGCATCAGGAATTGCTCCGGTACTCGGTATTCATGCAGGGACACGCCACATCTGCAGCGTGCACCTCATCGTCACGAAGACTGTGGGGGAGCTATGGTTAAGACCTCGTTAAGCTTTGCCAATTTGCCAAGCAAAAACCCCGGAAGAACGAAGTCTTCCGGGGTGCGGTTGTTGCGGTGTTCAGCCGTAAAGGCAGTCCATGTCAGATCGAGGAACCACCACGAGCAAACTCCGGGTATGCCTCGACGCCGACTTCCGCCTTGTCGAGCCCCATCATTTCCTCTTCCTTGGTCACCCGGATGCCCACGGTCACCTTCAGGATGGTCCACAGGATTGCCGAAGCAATGAAGGTGAAAGCGCCGATCGCAGCGATGCCAACGATCTGGGTGCCAAAGCTGGCGTCCGAGTTGGACAGCGGTACTGCAAGGGTGCCCCAGATGCCGGCCATCAGGTGAACCGGGATTGCACCGACCACATCGTCGATCTTGAGCTTGTCGAGCAGTGGGACAGCCAGGACAACGATGACACCGCCGACTGCGCCAATCGCGATGGCGAGCAGCGGGCTGGGCTGCAGCGGCTCGGCGGTGATCGAAACCAGGCCCGCCAGGGCGCCGTTGAGAGCCATGGTCACGTCGACCTTCTTGTAGATGATCTGGGTGAGCACCATGGCCGCAATGACGCCGCCGGTAGCGGCAAGGTTGGTATTTGCAAAGATGTTCGACACGGAGGTCACGTCAGCAGCCGTTCCCCATGCGAGCTGGGAAGCGCCGTTGAAGCCGAACCAGCCGAGCCAGAGGATGAAGGTGCCAAGTGTGGCCAGCGGGATGCTGGAACCGGGCATCGGGTGAACCTTGCCGCCTTCATACTTGCCAAGGCGGGCACCGAGGATCAAGGCGCCGGCGAGGGCTGCCCAGCCGCCAACCGAGTGAACGATGGTGGAGCCGGCAAAGTCCTGGAAGCCCATTTCGTTGAGCCAGCCGCCGCCCCACTTCCACGCGCCGGTGATCGGATAGAACACACCGGTCAGGAACACGGTGAACAGCAGGAAGGGCCACAGCTTGATGCGCTCGGCCAGGGTGCCGGACACGATCGAGGCGGTCGCCGCCACGAACACCATCTGGAAGTACCAGTCGGAGGCGGTCGAGTAGCCTGCAATTTCTCCGCCGTCACCGGTAGCAAACTTGCCGACTTCATCGAAGCTGTAGGGTGCGAAGGTGCCGATGTAGCCGCCGTCGACGCCGGTATACATCAGCGAGTAGCCGCAGACCCAGAACATGATGCCGGCGACGGAGTAGAGTGCGATGTTCTTCAGGCACTGCATGGACACGTTCTTCGAACGCACCAGGCCAGCCTCGAGCATGGCAAAGCCAGCGGCCATGAACATCACCAGGAAGCCGCCGATCAGGAACAGCAGCGTGTTGAAGATGTAGGCGGTTTCAGGGGAAACGGCAGGTGCCGCGTCTTGCGCGTAGGCGGCGTCGGCTCCTGCAACTGCTGCAAGTCCGAGGATGCCGGCGAGTGTGATCTTCTGGTAAAGCTTCATCTCAGTAGCCCTCACAATGCTTCTTCGCCGGATTCACCGGTGCGGATCCGCACGGCGCTTTCCAGGTCAATGACGAAAATCTTCCCGTCGCCGATCTGGCCGGTACGGCCGGCCTCGGCGATGGCTTCGACGGCCTTTGCCGCCAGCTTGTTGCTGAGCGCGAGCTCGACCTTGATCTTGGGCAGGTACGACACTTCATACTCAGCCCCACGGTAGATCTCCGTGTGACCTTTCTGACGGCCATGTCCCTTGACTTCACTCACCGTCATGCCTTCGACACCGATGGCGGCGAGTGCGGTGCGCACTTCCTCCAGCCGGTGAGGCTTGATGATCGAGATGATGTATTTCATGTGCATCTCCCATGTTGCCTGTCACCACTTTGCCGAATGGCAGCAGTGTAGGGAGAGTCTCTTTTCAAGGGGCGTGCCAGATTCGGTGGAATCGTAAGCCAATGAAATAAAGGGGAAATTTCACCACCAATTGATCATGATGGTATTAATTGTGATTAATTAATGTGCAAATAAGGTAGATTGATTAATTATTGTACTGTTGCAATCGAATGAATCCCTGTTGGCTCACTGTCGCGGTCAAAACGCGGTTCCTGTTGTAGAATCGGACCTGCCCGAGGCCCATACTCGCTTCCGTGGCCAGGCTTTCATGGGTCGCCAAAAGCCAGTCAGACCAGTCAGGCTCGCAATGCTGCCAGAGCGCATGATCGAGGCTCGCCATACTCAGCTCCGGATCAAAGAAATTGCGGTTGTGCGGGATCAGGCTGGCATTGAGCACCGGCATGTCCGACAGATAGGCAAGTAGTGCCGGGCTGAAGTCGGCTTCCGGTACGCTGTCTGACCGCAACCGGAACCATGCCGCCATTTGCGAACCATGGCAACCGGGCGCAAAGAGGTATTGCTCCGGATCGACAGGCCGTACTTCGAACACCTTGAGCCGTGACATGTACTTTAGCGCGCTTTCGGGCAGCCGATCGCAATAGGTTGACAGCAACTGCGCCTCGTCCGGCAAGTCTTCGGGGGCCGCTACATCCGGCATCGCGGGGGCAAAGGACAGGCCATCGCCCAGTGCGCGAAAGGAAACACTGCCGGTGAAGACCGGTTTGCCAAGCTGGGTTATCGTCAACCTGCGGTGGACAATTGTCCGGCCATCCAGAAGCCGCTCCACCGAGATCATCATGGACTCCGACGTGTTGCCGGGTCGCAGAAAACTGGCGTGCAGACTATGGAAGATCTTGCCAGGTCCTACCGTCCGGCGTGCGGCTTCCGTCGCGTGTGCGAGAAGCAGTCCACCATAGGTTCGCCGCCAGCCAATCGCAGGGCTGCGGCTTTGAAACAGGTTGTCCTCCAGTTGTTCCAGGTGGAAACTGGAGACTACCAGATCATACTCAGACATAGTGGCGCCCTTCCCCTCGACGGCAGCGTCAGCAACAAGACCCAGAATGACCCAAAGACAACAGTACGACGCGATCATAACCGGAGCAGGCCTTGCCGGCCTGACCTGTGCTCTTGCCTTGTCGGGGCGTCATCTGTCCATACCTCTGCGAACGCTGGTGATAGACCAGGGTCCGGCTCTCGGCCAGCGCAACTACGCTGCCGACACGCGCGGGACGGCGATCACCTTTGCATCGAGAAACCTGCTCGAGGCGCTTGGCATATGGTCAACGGTTGCGCCACATGCGCAGCCCTTCCGGCAAATCATCGTGACCGACGCCAAGACCAGTGCCGAGCGCGCACCTGTTCTACTGGATTTTCCCCGGACAGGATCAAACGATGCGCCTTCTGCCTGGATGCTCGAAAATGGAACTCTCCTCGAGGCACTGGCAAAATCGGTGGAGGAGTGCAGCAACATTGATGTCGTTACCGGGCAAACCGTCCAGGACTTCTCGTTCGCGCCAGCCTCGATTCATGTCAGCACTTCAGCTGGCGATGACCACGCAGCTGCCTTGCTGATTGCAGCTGACGGCCGGAACTCCATTGCCAGGCAGGCCGCAGGCATAGATATCGTGAAGTGGACATACAAGCAGTCAGCCATAACGCTCACCATCAACCACTCCAAGCCGCACGACGGCCGGGCAGAAGAACACTTTCGCGCCAATGGTCCGTTTGCCGTTCTGCCTCTCACTGGAAACCGGTCGTCGCTGGTATGGGCAGAAGACAGTGAAGAAACCACCCGGCTCATGGCATTGGGTGATGACGCATTTCTGGATGAGCTCAAGCGAAGAATTGGCGATCACCTCGGCGAGCTTTCCCTCGCCAATCAGCGCACCTCCTGGCCTCTCGAGTTGCAGATTGCCCGGCGTTTTGTCTCAAGCCGCCTGGCGCTGATAGGCGATGCGGCCCACGTGATCCATCCGATTGCCGGGCTGGGCTTCAACTTGGGCCTAAAGGATATTGCTGCCCTGGCAGAATGCGTTCACCTTTCAGCACGTCGCGGCCAGGACCTTGGCGGCACTGCCACCCTCACCGAGTATGAAGATTGGCGCCGGGCAGACACGATGATCGTCGCGGCCATGTGTGATGGTCTGGCAAGACTGTTCTCAAATGACGTGACGCCTTTGGCGCTTGCGCGGCAGGCCGGCCTGAAGCTGGTCAATGTTGTGCCACCGGTCAAGCGGTTCTTCCTCGACCAGGCCGCAGGTACCGCCGGCCGGCAACCCACCCTCATGACGGGTGGACACCTCTAGAACTGCGACCGAACCGGCCTTACCGGTGGCGGGACTTACCCTCACGCTCGAGGCGTTCAATATAGGCTGACCAGATGCTTTCACGCTCACGGCCAAGCTTGAGCAGGTAGTCCCAACTGTAGATACCGGTCGAATGCATGTCGTCGAAGGTAAGGCGAACAGCGTAGTTCCCTACCGGATCAATCCTGATGATTGCGGCATCAGCCTTGCCGGCCACGCATACCTTCTGACCCGGGCCGTGACCCTGGACCTCAGCACTGGGACTCTCGACGCGAAGATACTCGGCATCGAGCACATGGATTTCCCCGTTGCTGAACGCGACCGAAAGCCGCCGGCCCTGATCCTGTAGACGCAGTTCCTCGGGCCAGACCATGTCGTCGTTGTCCGTCCCCGGCTCAGTCATCAAGTTCACGCGCCTCTTCCACCAGCATGATCGGAATGCCGTCACGTATCGGGTAGGCGAGCTTCGCCTGTTCGGAAACAAGCTCCTGGCGTGCTTCGTCGTATCGCAATGGCCACTGAGTGACCGGGCATACCAGAATCTCCAGCAAGCGCGGGTCCGCGTGGCGCCCCGTGGCTACCTTGCTCTCGTCTGTCATCGACCTGTTCCCACGAATTGGCTCATTGCACTGACTCGCTGCCGCTGCCGTCAAAACGATCCTCGATGGACATGTTGGTCAACATGACCAGCGTGCGGGTCCGTTCCCGCAAGTCGGCCGCTTCCAGGACGGCCTGTTTTTCCCGGGGGCTGAAGGATCCGATCATGACCAGCGTATTGATCAGCGTAGGAGTGGAGGCGGCCTCGATCTCGTGCCAGTCCGCCCGCATGGAGCGCGCCTTGAGAAATTTGTCCAGGCTGTCCAGCAATGAGCGCCGTTCCGCATCGTCCTCATCAAGGTCATCATCAAGCAGATCACCGAAGAAGGAATCAAACCCTGGGCGTACGGTCCGGTAGGGCAAAACGCTGCTCAACTCCGCGACTACCTTGAAGCGGCAGATGCCAGACAGCACAATCTGGACGGGACCTTCGTCATCTTCATGGAACGACGTAATCCTGCCTGCACATCCTACTGTATACAGATCTGGTTCGCGCGCTGACGACGACAGGGCCGGATCGCCTTCATTGTCGATATGGCGCGGCTGGATCATGCCGATCAACCGGTGGCTTGCAAGCGAATCGGCGAGCATCTTCAGATAGCGCGGCTCGAAAATGTTCAGCGGCAGATCCCCTCCAGGCAGCAGCACTGCCCCCGGCAGGGGAAAGATGGGCAACGACGACGGCAGGTCACTGACGGTCTTGTAAACGGCTGTTGTAGGCATGAAGCCAACCACTTTCTGCCGGGGGCATCATCTCAGGCAAACAGGATGGAGGAAAGCCGGCGCCGGCCGGAGGCGGTCAGCGGGTCCGCCGGTCCCCACGCCTCGAAGAACAACAGCAGTTGTTTGCGGGCTGCCTCGTCATTCCATGCACGATCCGTTTCGATGATCTTGAGCACATGGTCCAACGCTTCTTCGCGTTCACCGGCCGCATTCTGGGCAATGGCGAGGTCGAGCCGGGACTGGTGGTCCTTCGCATCCGTCTCGATGGCAGAGCGAAGACGGTTGATCTCTTCATTGTCCACTGGCGTTTCCGCTACCTCGAGTGCGGCCAGCGCACTGGAAATGGCGGCATCTGCATTAAGCTGCTGCGGCAGTGAATTCGCAACTTCGCGCGCCTCTGCAAGCTCACCCATTCCGATCAGGGCCTTGATCTGACCGGCAATTGCCCGCGGCTCTTCCGGTGCAGCCTGCAATGCCGCGCCATACATGGCCAACGCCTGTTCCCAGGCTTCGGCGGCCATGGCGGCCTCGGCATCTTCAAACAACTGGTTCAGCTGCTCGGCCAGCCCGCCGTGACCCTTGACCAGCTTGTCGACAAACTTGCGCAACTCGGACTCGGGCAGTGCTCCCATGAACCCGTCGACCGGTTGTCCTTCTGCGAAGGCGTAAACTGCAGGGATCGACTGGATACGCATCTGTTGTGCAAGCTGCTGATTGGTGTCGACGTTGATCTTGACCATGCGGACCTTGCCGCCGGCCTCCTGAACCACCTTCTCCAGTGCCGGGCCCAATTGCTTGCAAGGCCCACACCAGGGAGCCCAGAAGTCGACGATGACGGGTGTCGACCGGGATGCCTCGATCACGTCATTCATGAAGTTGGCAGTGTCGGAGTCCTTTATAATCGGCCCGGAGCCAGCTGGCGCCGTTGCCGCCCCGTCCGCAGATGAAGCGGAAGATGTGCTGAAGCTTGTACCCATCGAAAACGTATTGCCGGACATGTGACCGAATTTCCTGTAAATACCCAAGAACCTTGCGAACCTGTAACATGGTGCGGACCACCGCGCCATGCAATCCGGTTCGGATCAGTATAGCCTGACGGTTTGCGGCTGGTGGCCGCATGATTCAATGAAGCGCAGCAGTTCCACAGGCGTCAGCGTGGTCGTGGCCGTGTTGACCAGCGGATGATAGCTTACAAAATCGCAGTTCATCATGCTGGCATCGAGCACCACGTTCACTTGGTGCGCGACATCATTGATGAGAGCAAACGGTGTGACGGAACCCGGTTCCACGCCGAGTACTTCCTGCAACAACTCTGACCTGCCAAAGGAAATCCGCGCCGCGCCGATCCTGTCGGGCAAGGCCTTGAGGTCGATCATCGCGTCCTCCAGGCATACGACCAGCCAAAGTTGCCCCTTCTTGTCCTTCAGAAACAGGTTCTTGCAATGTCCTCCCGGAATGTCGCCACGCAGGGCTCGCGCCTCTTCCACGGTGTAGACCGGGGGGTGTTCACGCGTCACTGCCTCGATGCCAAGTTCGTCAAGCCTTGCAAGCAATTGTTGTTTCGTGGCCGGCATCAGGACTCCCGTCGAGCGAATTGCCCGGGATTGGAATTTTGTCGGGCGAGAGCTATTGCATTTAGTTCCGGCTTGCGCAATATAGCGGCGCTTGAAGCAGGGGCGCAGCGATCCGCAGCGTCC
>JAHEBA010000089.1 GCA_024642465.1 Alphaproteobacteria bacterium | reverse complement strand
AGTTGTGGTTCGGCAGCGTCCCCCGACCTACGTAATCCCATACTTTGTAGTTCACCTGTGAAGGGTTACGTTTCGACCGGACATGGAAGTGGAGCATAGCAGTTGGTGGCCAGAATTAGTGACAGCCGCAAGCGCATCTTGGTGACCGGGGGGGCGGGGTTCCTCGGCTCATATCTGATCGACCGGTTGCTGGATCAGGGTCACGAGGTGCTTTGCGTCGACAACCTTTTCACCGGAAGCAGACGTAACGTCGACCACCTGCACAATCATCGACGCTTTGAGTTCATGCGCCACGATGTGTGCTTCCCGCTCTATGTCGAAGTAGACGAGATCTGGAACCTGGCTTGCCCGGCTTCTCCCGTACACTATCAACATGATCCGGTACAGACTACGAAGACTTCAGTCCACGGCGCCATCAACATGCTGGGGCTGGCAAAGCGGCTTAGGTGCCGCATTTTCCAAGCCTCGACCAGCGAGGTCTATGGAGATCCGGCCTTACATCCGCAGACGGAAAGCTATTGGGGCAACGTCAACCCGATTGGGCTGCGCTCATGCTATGATGAGGGTAAGCGCTGCGCCGAGACACTGTTCTTCGACTATCACCGCCAACATGGGCTGGAAATCAAGGTAGCCCGCATCTTCAACACATACGGGCCGCGCATGCATCCGCAGGATGGTCGTGTCGTTTCAAACTTCATCATGCAAGCGCTGAGGGGTGACGACATCACCATCTATGGTGACGGCCAGCAGACGCGCTCATTCTGTTATGTCGACGACCTGATTGATGGGTTCCTGAGGCTGATGAGCTCTGATCCTGAAATCACCGGCCCTGTTAACTTGGGCAATCCAGTTGAGTTTACCATGCTGGAACTGGCGGAAGCCGTACTCGAGCTGACCCGTTCTCGCTCGAAGCTGGTGCATCTGCCTCTACCCGCAGATGACCCGAAGCACCGCCGGCCGGACATCTCACTAGCTAAGGCCAAACTTGCCTGGCAGCCAAAAGTGCCTTTGGAAGAGGGGTTGAAACATACGGTGCATTATTTTCAGCAGTTGAGCACATGATGCTTTCGGCCAATAGCCTATCTTGATGAACTGGATCATAGCGTGCAGAAGGTTTAACGTCAGACAACAATCAGCTGCCGTGTGGAACTCGATAGCGAGTTGGGGGAAGAAGTGAGTGATCAATCCTATACATCAAAGGTGACGTGGACAGCGCCCAAACTTATCGCCCATGCCATTGCCGATATCACGTCCAAAAAGGACTCGACCCAGGTCGATGGGAACTCGCGACAACACAGGCCTTCTGACGCAAGGCTGAAAGACAACATCCGTGCAGTGGGCACGCTGCCGAATGGCATCACCGTGTATCGTTACAACTACATTTGGGAAGAAACCGAGTATCTTGGGGTCATGGCCCATGAGGTCAGGGAAATACTGCCCGATGCAGTTGTGCAGAATGAGGACGGCTACCTTGCGGTAGACTACGACCAAGTCGGCATGCCGCTGATTGATCTGTGCTGCCTGTCGCGGACGACCGGCAAATTGTTTTGAAGATCACATTGATAGCAGGGACCCGTTCGACCCACATCCTTTCTCATCATTCTACAATTGTTGCGGAACCAGCGTCTTATCGTTCATGCTGACCTGGTTTTCATAAAGCGATCTATCCCAATGCCCGAAAGTCGTGGCTAGTTCGTTGCGCGCTAGACTTTCAGTTTTGGTTGGGAGGCGGATGTGTCCAGATGTGTCTTGGTCATAAATGCACTGATCGTCTGGTCAGCATTCGGTGTGGCACTGGCAAACGCCCAGGTGAGCGATGAAACACCTGGTTGTTGGTTGAGTTACGCCAACTGCGCTTCCGCATCATCCAGTGATCAGAGCTGGCGTTCGATCTGCTATGCCGACTTTTCACGCTGCCTGGCATCAAAGCGTTTTCCCCAGTGTCCAAATGGCGGTGCCGTGCCGGTTTGCTCAAACTTTCTTACTGACTGCAAAAGCCTTGCGGAAGGTGATGCTGTCTTGATGCAACAATGCGAGCAGGATGCTGATGCGTGTCTTCTCGCACATGGTTGCTAGCTTGCAATGCGCTGCGTGCGCGGGCGTGGCGATCCAGGCACCTGAAAGCCAGGAGGCGTCTGGGCGAGACGCGTCGGGGCAAGTCGAAGGTGTGGATCTGCAAAGGATGCCCTTAGGATATTTCAGCGCTGCGCCAATCACTTCCGGGGCGTCGACCCAAAAGTGTCTACAAGCTGCTGGACCGTACCGACTTCATTTTCTTTGTACTTGAAACGAATTGTATTCAATTTTATCGGCTTGGTTATTTATTTTGTTAATGCTTTTCATTGTTTGAGCTTTAAGCTTTGTGGATTGTAATTATAAGTAGCAATCGAGCCATTGTCTGGAGGAGCGAAAGCAATTTCCAGATAATTTGGGCGATACGATTTGAGTTGGGAGATCCAGTCAATGTTCAGCGCTTTGCAGCCGAAATCAGTGTTTAACCGCGCCAAGCGGTTTGCCCGTGGGCAGGCGGGCAACGTGGCAGCCATTACCGCCATTTCAGCCGTTCCGCTGATGCTGGCAGGTGGGGCTGCCGTGGACTACGGGAATTGGGTGTCGGTCCAGGCGCGTTTGCAGGCGGCAGTGGACGCTGCGGCTCTTGCCACGGCTAGCGAAATCAATCGCACCGATGACGAACTCGTGACGATCGGGAAAAAGTATTTCGCATCCAATTTCGGCCAGCCAAAGAACTCGGATGTTCCCGAGGTCACCCTGTCCATCAGCGAGGGAAAAGTCCGCGTCGACGCTTCGGTAGATGTAGATAATTATCTGATGAAGATCATTGGCAAGGAAAAGCAAACGATCGCAACCTATGCGGAAGCAACGCTGAATGCACAAAAGCTTCATGTGGTTTTTGCGTTCGACAACACCGGATCGATGGCCTCGTCGAAGCGCCTGACGACCCTGAAGGTAGCAGCTAATGACTTCGTGGAAATTCTGTTTGGCGGTCAGGACGAGGCACCCCTGCATTCGGATCTTATGGTTGGCGTTGTTCCGTTCTCGCAGTTTGTCAACGTTGGGCCAGAGAAATTTGGGGATCAGAGTATAACCTGGCTGGACCATGATGGCCGTAATGAACTCTCCAGTATGAATTTTATAGACAGCTTCTCGGCAGGGCCAAGCCATAACAAGGAGGCTTGGGATAAGGTTATCCAAAGGCGACCTGAGCTTTCCTGGCCGGGCTGCGTAGAGGCGCGAAAGGGAGAGCTCGCATGGCGAGACGACTTTGTCAGCACTAATCCAGATCACCTGTTCCCTTACATGTTCGCGCCAGATGAGCCAGGCAAAGCGAGCGAGAACCAAGCGTGCTTTAATGACCAGGGCGTGCGGACTAACTGTGGTAACGACGACAAGTGGGTCTACTACAATAATTACCTGGATGATTCGCTTGATGATGCGCCTACTACTTACACAACTGATGTAAAGAAAATGAACTGGCTTCAAAATGACAACAAAAAGTATTTCAGGAACAGAGCTCGTGTGAACACCATGGACCAAGGTAATGAGCGGGGTCCAGGCAAAGGCTGCAATATTGTGCCCATCCGACCACTGACCAACAAAAAGGGTCCTGTGCTGGCAACGATCGACTCGATGGTGGCTAACGGCTATACGCACATTAGTGAAGGGGTGGCATGGGCACAGCGGGTGTTGTCACCGGGGCAACCTTTTGATGAGAGCAAAAACAGCGGTGACGATGTGACAAACGTCATGATCGTGCTGTCGGACGACGAGAACAGCATTGAAACCAAGAACAAGAACCATAACCTCTCGACCTATGCGGCTTATGGTTTCCTGAAGCAGGCCAATAAGCGGCTTGGGACGTCAGTCGATTTTGGTGACGATAAGATTTCTGCTCAGAGCAGCACTTGGGAATTGGCAAATGCGGCTTTGCAGCAGCACAATGAACGCACCAAGGCAGCCTGCGAGTATGCGAAGGATGAAGGTACAAATGTCTTTGCCTTTGCATTCCATGTTGCATACTCGCCGTTGTTGGAAAGCTGTGCGGGTCCTGCTCGTAATGGTGCACCAATCGTCTCAAGTACGAGCGGCGAATATTTCTTCAAGGCGACTTCAAATTCGGAGTTGATGGAAAGCTTCGAGGCTCTCGCTAATGACTTGCGACCGCCTTATCTGAGCCAGTAATCCAGCTGCAAGCGTCCTGCTCCCGTGGATGCAAGCCCTGATGCGCGCAAGGACTCTCCACTCCTTGCGCGCATTCTTTATGTCAGTGGCATAGGTACTGGTAGCACAAGCCGGCCCCCGACGCGGTGAAGAGGCTCATGCGTGGTTGCGTCTCGTTGCGATCGCAAGCTCAATGGCCTGGACCGGAATGGTTACCGCAAGTGCGGTTGCACCTTCGGAACAGATGGGTTGGTATAGCAGGCTCTCGCCGCTGTTGTGCGCTATGGCGAAGTCCATGATGTTGAGAGCGATCCGCTCGAAGCGAATGCTGCCTTCTCCTGGCCAAAGACCGAGGCTGATGACGATGTCCGGTTCTATTTCGTCCAGCTCGCAGGTTAACCTTTGACTGGTCCGTGCTTCGCGCTCATTGAGCCTTCTTGGGGAGATCTGCATGTTTGTTGCCGACGCACTTTTGTCTCGCATCAGTTGCCGCAAGTTTCTGCCTGATCCGGTGCCGCTCAATACTGTGAGGGACATCATCGACAAGGCCCGTTGGGCGCCGTCAGGCGGCAATCTCCAGCCTTGGCATCTCTATGCCATAACAGGGGACGCACTCACAGGTTTGCTGGATGATGTGGCACGCAAGATGGAGGTGATACCGCGGGGCGAGCGGCCTGAGTACCTGGTTTATCCGGATGGCCTAAAGGACCCTTATGAGGCTCGCCGGTTCAAGTGTGGTGAGGACCTCTACGCGACCATTGGCGTGACGCGCGACAACAAGCCGGGTCGCCTCGCTCAGTTCCGGCAGAACTTTCAGCTATTCGGCGCTCCGGTAGGCCTGTTTGCCTATATCGACCGGCAAATGGGTCCGCCTCAGTGGTCTGATATGGGCATGTTCCTTCAAAGCCTGATGCTGGTGGCCCTTGAACATGGTCTGCATACTTGCGCACAGGAGGCTTGGGCCCAATGGCATTACACGATCGCCGAACACCTTGATCCGCCCAAGGAGTGGATGCTGTTCTGCGGTATCGCGCTCGGCTATATGGATGAAGGCGCTCCAGTCAACCGGCTGCGCACGGAGCGCGCCACAGTGGATGAGATCACCACCTTTGTTGGTCCGTGGACTGGGTAAGATTGCTACCTGTTCTGCTGTCATGAAGGCACGGCTTGGCGCCGGCCTGATGTGGAGGATGTGCCGAAGCTGCGGATGAAACCCCTTACCCGGCTTGGCTACAGGGTTCATCTGCATCTTTGACCTTCACATATGGATCGGTTAACTGGACTAGCCGAGTGTGCCGGGCCAAGCCGGCTGCATCTCCACATGGGATATGTTCACGATGAGCAAGCTGTTCTCTACCCTTCAGATTGGCGCCTTGCAGCTGCAAAACCGCATCATAATTGCGCCGATGTGCCAGTACTCCGCAGATGTAGGCAGCGCCACTGATTGGCACCTGATGCACCTCGGCCAGCTTGCGATGTCCGGGGCGGGGCTATTGATCATCGAGGCGACTGCCGTTTCGCCCGAAGGCCGCATCTCGCCAAGAGATCTCGGTCTTTTCAGTGATGCCAATGAAGCCGCGCTGGACCGCGTGCTCAAATCGGTGCGAACCGCCTCGTCCATGCCCATCGCGATCCAGTTGGGCCATGCCGGCCGCAAGGCATCAAGCAATGTTCCGTGGCAGGGTGGCGGCCAGATCAAGGCTGATGAGCCCTCGGGCTGGCAGACTGTTGCGCCGTCACCAGTTCCCCATAGTGAAGGCGAGCATGCCCCGCTTGCATTGGATGCGACAGGCCTTGCCAGGGTACGGGACGATTTCGTTGCAGCAACGTGCCGCGCCGCCCGGCTTGGTCTGGACGGAATCGAGATCCACATGGCGCACGGCTACCTCCTGCACCAGTTCCTTTCGCCGTTGGCCAACAGGCGCGAAGACGAATATGGGGGTTCGCTGGAAAACCGGATGCGATATCCGTTGGAAATTCTGAAGCTGGTACGGGATGCGTTCCCTGCTGACAGGCCGGTATGGATAAGGATTTCCGCCAGCGACTGGGTCGATGGCGGCTGGGACGTCGAGCAGTCTATCCAACTGTGCCGGCAGGCCGAGGCCCTTGGCGCAGCCGCCATCCACGTTTCGTCGGGCGGGATATCGCCGGCACAGAAGATTGCCCTTGGGCCTGGCTACCAGGTGGAGTTTGCGCGCCAGATCAAGCAGACCTGTGGCGTTCCCGTGATTGCAGTCGGGCTCATCACCGAGCCTGAACAGGCAGAACAGATCATCGCCCGGTCAGACGCAGATGCGGTCGCACTGGCCAGGGGTATCCTGTATGATCCGCGCTGGCCCTGGCATGCTGCTGCAGCGCTTGGAGCGCAGGTTGCAGCCCCGCCTCAGTACTGGCGCAGTGCGCCCCAAGGGGTCCGTGATCTATTCAAGGCCGCTGCGCACGGCCAGCGCTGACCGGCCCGCCCGGGCTGGCCATCTTAGCGGTGGTTGGGGAGTAAGAATCAGGAGCTCCCTGTGGCCGGTGATCGGGTCGTTATGGCCATGAACACTGACCGGTACCATCTGCCTTGAATTGGGCTTACACTGCTTGTCGCTGGAAAGTTCACAGCAGAGCTTTCACATGATGCACGAATGGCTCGGCGCGGGGCACTGGTATGGTATGGGGTTCGGCTGGTTATTGATGCTGGCCCCTCTCGTGCTTGTTGTAGCTCTAATTGTGCTGCTCGTTCAGCAGTCGGGCGCGCGCAGGCCGGGTTCGAGCGATACGACAACGCCAGACGCCAGAGCAATCCTGGACGAGCGCTTCGCCCGAGGAGAGATCGACCAGGAGGAATATGAAGCCAGGCGACAGTCACTGGAAAACTGAAGCGCCGCTGTCTGGCGGGTCTTACCCCCTGAAGCAGGTCGGGGTTGATGTTTGTTTTTGTGCTGAGCTGCGCGTAACAGCTTTCCGGATGATCCAGTGAGCGGACTCTCAATGGATGCAAAGATGCCGAACTTCCATGAGATATTCGCGGTACAGCCGGGTTTCAGCTGGACTGCAGCAGCCCTCTCGGTTTTGAACTCACCAAATGAGGGCGAAGTGCGCCGATGGTTGCCTGGGCTGCAAAGCGGGCTACACGCCAGCACGAGTGTTTCAGAGAAGTGGACGTTGCTGTCTCGCGCAGTCGGAGCGCTTTGCTATAGCAATAGTTCTCGCATGCCACTTTGACCGGGTCGCGATAGAACGCATCGACATCCTCGGCCAGGATCTGGTCCTTCTCCAGCCACCTTGGAATGTAGGTCGAGGCCAGCAAGTTAATGTCTGTCAGCACCTTGTTGGCGCCTGTTCCGGCAGCAGGACATGAGGTGGAGTAAGCATCGCCCACCATGACCAACCCGTCGCGTGCAGGCTGAGACATTCTGACGAGGTCGATCGGGCGAACTGCTACCCGACCAGTGATGACGTAGTCACCGGCAAACGTCTTCAGACCGGGCATCAGGGCATCCAGCGCGGCCCCGGGTTCGTGGCGCCATTGCTGCAGCCTGGGATCATCAGGTTCCCAATAGGTAAACAGGTTGGCCCGCATGCCGTGCGGCACCGGGAACAAGGTGAGGTAGGCACAACGATGTCCGGGGCCGTCCGGAAAGTAGGTCAAAGCCGGAAATGCGAACTTGTAGCCCGGCGCAGGTGCAATGTCGAACCCCAGGCACAGCGTGTGACGGCGACTGAGGGTTTCGCACTCGACCCCCAGTGACGAACGCAAACCGGGGTTCAGCCCTGTTGCCAAAATGGCGAGCCTTGCTCTCAAGGTGCTGCCATCGGAGAGGGCCATTTCAGTGTGTCCTGCCCGTGTGTGGATGTGGTTGGCCTTCACCTCAACCTGCTTCACACAGTCAGGAATTTGTCGGCGAATGGCATTCACCAGGTCGGCGTACATGATGCCCGACCGTTTGCTGGGACGGCAGTCCACCAACCGCTCGTATCGCACGACCCAGACTGCATCGTCACAGGCAGCCTGGGAAAGGACTGCCTCGGACAAGCCGGTCCTGACAAGCAATTCGATCTGCGACTCATCCAGTTTTTCGCATCTGAACTCTGGTCGGTGCGTGGGGCTGGGGTCAACAAGCGTTACCTTGTATCCGTCCCGACCCAACATGGCGGCAGCCGTGGACCCGGCAAGCCCAGCGCCAATAATGGCTATGTCTGTGTCGTGTAGTTTCATGCCGACCTCCCGGACGACATCAGCGTACCGAGCCGATGGTAAAACGTCATGGCCCGATCCGACTGCTTGATGGTGCGCTTGAGCGCGAGTCCCGCTCTGATTGCCTGCGTGGCCAGCTGTCCTTTCCGGCTTAACGGGACGACGCTGTCCATCAGGCCAACGGTTTCGTGGCAGAAGGTTTTCTTGTAGGACGCATCGCCAATTCCGAGATCAAAGTACCGAAGCCCGCGCTGACAGCATTGCTCCACGAGCTTCACCAACAACTGTTCACCCGGACTGTAGTCGCGATAGGCACCGTCAGCCATCGAGTTAAACATGCCGCTGAACCGGCCATCAGCGACAATGCCCCCAAACGTGGCGATGATGTCGTCACCAACCGTCATCGCATACAGCTCGATCACGGGCCTGCCTGTGACGGCGTCGATCCTGTGCGCGGCAGCCTCGATGAAATGCCTCGTTGCTGGCTCAGCGAACACGTTTGCCCCCCCGAGTTCTCGCATACGCTTGTGTTTCTGCGCAAAGAACGCATCAAGTACCTTGCGTATCTCGTCAGGCCCTTCTGCCCGCCAGCACGAAACCGGGCCAAGCTCTTCCAGCCGCTTGGCCTTCTGGCGCAGTTTCCGGCGCGAACTTCGTCCCATCCGGCGACCAAGCAGGTCGTCAAAATTGCTCTCCAGTTCACCACCATGGCCCTGGTTGCAGCCAGAGCTGTGGGGAAGGCATGCAAGGGGGTTTGCCACTCCGTCCCAGATCTGCGGCTGGTTGAGCAAGACGAGGACATCGATGCTCAGCTGGCGGCGCAGCTCCCGCATCAGTTGAGGTGCGAAGCCGCGGTCCCGAACTGCTGGATGATCGGTCCATACCGGCAGGTTGAAGTTTGCATGGGAGCCACCCATGAAAGTCGCGATGTGCAGCGGCCCTATCTGTCGCGTGACAAGCGGAAGCAACATGACCGGTTGATCGGTGGGCGTTGTACAAAGCAGTACCGAAAGTTCGAGGCTGGATCGGGTTCTGAAGGATTCGAACCAGCAGCCGGCCCAGTCAATATGCTGGTAGCGGCTGCAGTGTGCGCCATTGTGGACCAGCTTGCGCCAGACTGGTTCAATCTGATCTAAGTGAGAATGGCAGGTTACAGTGAGGCCATGTGCAGGGATTGGGCTGGCGGCCTTTTCTGGTGCGCAGATTCTCATGTTCTCCGGGATTATGCGGGCTGGGTACATCAATTGCTTGACCTCTGGTATAATGAGGCCGTGCAAAACCGGTGCCATGGCAGTCGGGTGATTACTTTAGATGCTATCTTTTCGGACGAGGTGCCCCTCGGCCGCTTCGATGCAGGTTCCCGATCAGCCCGTTAGTGCTGGACCCGAAAGTCATGCACCGGCAGCCGTCACTGCTGCTTCGGGCGTCCGCCAGACTATCTGTCGGCGCCCAGGTCAGCCACAATTCGATTGGTCAAGGTATGCTGGTTTCGAACTTCTGCCGCCCTGTGCTGCAGATCCTCGGCGTGATCGGTGAACCGTCGAGACAGGGCCTGCAGCTTTTCGGTATCAGGTGCCATCCGGTTAAGGTCATCGAGCGTATCAACCACCGACTTGACATCCATTCCGAGGCCGCGCAATTCGCGGGCAAGCTGCAGTCGTCTGACCTGCTTTGGCGTGAACAGGCGACTGGTGCCTCGACGGATCGGTGTAGCGATCCCTTGTTCCGAGTAAAACCTGACAGTACGTGCAGTCAGCCCAAGTCTTTTGGTGACTGCATTGGTCGTCAGAATTTCGGTTGTATCCGGAAGGTCAGGCCGCTTGCTGTCTGCGATGACCTCTTTAACCAGATTGATCAACTCAGTTGCCGTCGTCATTGTGACCCCACTCCCCTAAAGCCACTGTCAAAAGATATGCGTAAGCGTACGCCCCAAGTACCTATGTGTATACGGATCATACGACCATCGAGTGTGCCATTGCCAGTACTTGTCTGCATAAGGTTGGGGACAAGGTGTCCCGCTTGGCAGAACTCGCAATGTTTTGTGCATGGGGCGAGGGATCGTCTCACTGAGCTGCCATTGACCTTCGAGCAGCGCGATATACTGCTCGGCAAAGCGACAGGTACCACGGAAGCGTTTTCGAACTGGCATTTCCGGACCGATATTGTTCGGGATGAGCGAAACAGGTGTTGACCGGGCAGGCACATACTCAATCCGGCTTACGGCCAGTGAGGTTGGCATGGGTTGGTCAAACATATTGAGGGGACTGCACGCACCGTAGCGGCTTGGGTTGTGGCGTGATCTGTGAGCAGCGGGTGCAGCCTGAATCCCGATCCAAGATTGCTTCAGAGTTACCGTCGACGGGCCATCTTGGGTTGTCGTTGGTGTTCTCATTCTTTCAAGCGTTTGCCCCCGCGCCAATGAGATTCGCGGGCACTGGATCCTGGTCTTGGGCAAAGGCTCCGAGACCGATCACAAAACAACGAACGGCAACCGGACTTGGTTAATTCGCTCTGGCTTTGCCGGTAAAAATCCGACGATCAAGATTTGGCTCATCGCAACAGTTCATTGATATGATTTTTTCATAGCCCGGATTGATTTCGAGGTATGACGATGAAAGCAGTGACCCCTCACATCGATGTCGACCTGATTGAAAGGATGCGGACAGTCTTTGACGACGTCGTGCTTGCCTCTTTGCTGGAGGCCTTCATCGAGACGCTGCATTCGTGGAATCCGGAGCTGGAGCAACTGCCGCGAGACTCGGTGGCCGAAGTCCGTTTTCTTGCCATCAAGCTGCGCGGCACAGCTTCCGAGTACGGGGCAGTTCGACTGACCGATGTTGCCAGGACCATGGAGCAGGCGCTGCGAGCTAACCCGCAAAACGTGATCGACTGGCGGCTGCTGTTGAGTGCGGAAATCGATCAGACCATCAGGCTGTATGATCAGGTGATACACCGCCTGCGTATGCAGCCGGAGCGGCAGTCCACGCTACAACTTGTTGACGTCGCCTGATTCGGCTGGCGGCCTGCTCCATGCTGGTTGATCTGCCTGTTGGCGCTTCGACGAACCCGGACATTGGTCGCCATTGTTGCTGCCTTGCAGGAACCCACAATGAGCCTCGCGAACCCCTGATCATG
>JAHEBA010000233.1 GCA_024642465.1 Alphaproteobacteria bacterium | reverse complement strand
TGCGAAGAGACACCACGTTGTAGACGAAAAAAAACTCAAGCACCATACAAGGAGCCAGAAGCCGATGAGCCCAACAATCCATGAACTTCCGTTTCTGATGCTATGGACGGCTCCTCCGGCGGCGTGGCGATGTACCAAGTACGCGGTGTGGCCTGAGGAGGGGCGAGGGCAGTTCCTGGCACATTCCGGACGCTATCGCTCGCGGTGAAAGATGTCCGTTGTTGGTGGTAGCGCCAGATTCCTCCGAAATCCGCATCCGTGTGGTGCCCCCCGGACGCCACTCTTCACGAACCTGGTCATCGTGGCAGATCAGGTACATTCTCAATCCTCCAATGAGCAGGGTTGCAGTGGATGTGACGCTGGGCGTCGCTGATGTCCTGAGTTTGCTCTTTTCTGCTCGTCAAATGCTCACGCGTCACATGCCAAACCTTCTCTCGATGAGCCAAGCCACTCGATCCTGTTGATCAACGCCGTACAAAACCCATTATCATGACGCGACAAAGCTTCACGGCTGAACACCCGTTGCCTGATGCAGGGCACAATAGAATAGCTTTGAATGACACGTCACTTCTTGTCTTTGGACTCTTCCGTCACCGGCTGCGCCACCTCCTCTGCCGACGGCTCTTCTATCGGCTCGCTCGGGCCTTCAACTGGTTCCGCTGACAGCTGTTCTCCGCCCTCGCTGAGCTCTTCTTCCGTTGCCAGAAAGTCAGGCGAACCGCGTGGTGGATAGTGCAATGTATCGCGCAATTTCTCGAGCTTGGATGCCGCAAACTTGGGGAAGGGATATTCCCTACGACGACGCCAAGCCTTCACTTCTTCCTGCGCCTTGTCCCCCAGCTTCTCGTCGAGTCCACCGTCCTTCGTTACATAGATCGTCCGAGAGGGGAAGGCGAAACCCGTTCCAGCCGACTTTACAATCTCGGCAATGCGCAGCAGCACATCTTCCTTGATGGCGTAGAAGTCATTCCACTCGCGGGTCTTGGCATAGACCCGCAAGTCGATGTCCAGTGATGAGGCGCCGTAGCCGGCAAAGCGCACCCGGATGGTGTCTGGATCGATGCGCGGATGCGAATGAAGCATTTCCCGTGTCTTGGCCAGGACATAGCGCAACTGATCCGGCTCGGTCTCATAGCGCAGGCCCAGGGTATGGGTAATCATCATCTGATCGCATCGCGCCCAATTGATCAGTTGCATGTCAACGAACTGGGAATTCGGGATCGAGATCAGGGTTCGGTCCAGAGCCCGAACTTGCGTTGAACGGACGCCGATTTTTTCAACCGTGCCCTGCTTGTCACCAAACGAACAGTAATCGCCAACCCTAACAGGCTTGTCGACAAACAGCACAAATCCGCCGATGAGATTTTCAAGCGTCGGGCGAATGGCCAAGGCGATTGCCAGGCCACCAATACCCAGACCGGCAATCAGGCTGAGGACGGGAACGCCCAGGGTCTGCAATCCATAGGCTAAGATAAGGAGGCTCCCGACAATTGCCAGGATGCGGGCAATAAGCCTGAACATGTTGGCATCCAGGCTTTGGTCCTGAAACCTGGGATCAACAACCAGTGCTTCAAAGACAGTCAGAACAACATACCAGAAGCCCCATGCCAACGCGGCGTAGAAAACCAGTGTAAAGCTCAAGTCCAGGAACCGCTGCGCTCGGCCTGTCATCAACAGTTGTTCTGCCAGAAAATAGTCCACCGACGACAGCACGGCCAACAGGGCAATCGGCGTCACTAAGTCGAGGACCAGACGGGTCTTTCGTCCTTCGGCCTGGATATGCTTTAGGCTGCGATCGCCGTAGATAATCAGCAGCGCGGCGACACAGATCAGCACACCCGCAACCAAGAGCTTCCAAAACGGCGTGTCGAAAACAATCAATTTCAAGCTGTCCGGCATCGCCTGGGCAAAAGATCGTGGAATAAGCGGACCCGTCAGCTGCGGGATTGTCTCCGTCCAACTGTCGATCCGCGAACGGGTTCGCACCGGCGATGCCCTGAGATCATCGGACAGTCTTTTGGCGATCTGGTAAGTGTGGCTAGCGAACAGAAACTCACCGCTGCGCTCACCCGTATCAATCCGACTGAGCCGCAGTGGAGTCCCAGGAATCCGGTAGCTGGCTGGAACTTTCTCCACATCAGCGGATAGATCCGGGATATCCTCCACTGCCGGCAGTTCAATGCGGCTGAATATGTCCAGCAAGTATCCAATGATCCCATTTCCGACATATCGGCGCGAGGCTGATGGAACATCGGAAAGGTCAATCAGCAACCTCAGGTCGTCAACAGCCCGGTAAACCCGAGCCGCCGCAGCGAAACTCCACTCAACCTGATAGGATTGAAGTGCGGTTTCGAGTTCTCGCGCCAGTCGGTAAAAGGTCTGCAGCGTTTGTCGCGGGCTATCAGTTCGGATCCGTCCAATCTGCTGGCTGAGGTCCGTCGCCTCATTCTGTTGTGTCGATGTCTGGGCCAATTGGCTTTGCGCCACCACCGGCGTGACATGCCATTTTGACAACACGCAAGTCGCGATGAGTGCCAGAGCCATCACCAGGACCCTAGCGCTTCTGATTGGCCACCGGACGTGTCGACTAGGCCCCGTCATTTCAGGCCCTCCTCCGGATGGCTCGCTACTTTGGTTTCTGATAAACAATCTACACCTGTAGCGACCGACTTGCCAAAAATCGTGTTCCATGACGACGTCATGCTGCGAGATCTCGACTCTCTCACAAATGATCCAGATCAGCGATCAAACCATGGAGACAACTCTGTCGATTGTCCAATAAGCAGCCAGGGCTCCAACCAGATAGGCCGTCGCCGTGGAGGCCGGCAAGATCATCTGTGGCCACGCCCGTTTGATGAGGAACACCAGCGCCAGCACACATCCGACAAAGATGAGCTGCCCCACTTCAACACCCACATTGAAGAACAGCAACGCACTTGGCACCGCATCTGCGGGAAGACCGGTCTCGCTCAGGGCGCCAGCAAATCCGAAGCCGTGCAACAGACCGAAGGCAAAGGCAATGATCCACGGCTGGCTGGACCCAGGTATGTCCTGCCCTCGATTGACGCCAACAACCTCGGCAGCGACAAC
>JAHEBA010000088.1 GCA_024642465.1 Alphaproteobacteria bacterium | reverse complement strand
CATCGCGGCCTGCACGACAAGAAGGCCGGCTGCGAGGAGAATTCGCTGGAGGCCTTCGCCGCGGCGATCACCCACGGCTATGCCATCGAGTGCGATCTGCAGCTGTCGGTCGATGGCGAGGCCATGGTGTTTCACGACGACACGCTGAACAGGCTCACGACGGAAACCGGCCGCGTCGATGCGCGCACCGCGGCTGAACTGCAGCAAATCTCCTACGCCAAGGGCCGCGGCACCATCCCGACGCTGACCCAGCTACTCGACCTTGCCGGCGGCGATGCCGGGCTGGTGCTGGAACTCAAGAGCTACTGGAACGGCGACACGCGGCTGGCTGCCCGTGTGGCCGAGCTGCTGTCGCGCTATGACGGTCCGGTGGCCATCATGTCGTTCGACCCCGTGCCCATTGCGTGGCTCGCGGACAACGCCCCTGACCTTTTGCGCGGCATCGTGGCGGACGGGGCCACGGACCCCGAATATGACGCCCTGTCCATGCCGGCGCGCCTTGCGCTGCGCGAGTTCCGCCATGCCGCCGTCACGCAGCCGGACTTCCTGTCGCTGTGGCGGGAGTGGCTGCCCTCGCCTGTTTCCCGTGAGGCCCGTGCCGCAGGCCTGCCCATCATCACGTGGACGATACGTAACAACCAACAGGCGTCTGATGCGTTAAGGTGGTGCGATCAGATCACTTTCGAAGGCTATTTCCCGCCTGCACCATGAAGCCAGAGCCAGCCAGCAGCCAGTACATCGTCGAGGTTTACCAGTCCCTGAGCGGTATTCCGGCTGAGGTCTGGGACGCCTGCGCAAACCCGGCGGGCCAGCCGCACAATCCGTTCGTGCGCCATGCTTTCCTGAGTGCGCTGGAACAGTCAGGCTCGGCCGTGGCGGAGACCGGCTGGCTCGGCCAGCACCTGCAGCTGCGTGACGAGGCGGGCGAGACGCTGGCCGTCATGCCTTGCTACCTGAAGAACCACAGCCAGGGCGAGTACGTGTTCGACTATGGCTGGGCCGAGGCGATCCAGCGCGCCGGCGGGCGCTATTACCCGAAGCTGCAGGTCTCCATCCCCTTCACTCCCGCGTCCGGCCCGCGCGTGCTGACGGCGGACCGTGAGCGCCTTCCCGCCATCCGGTCGGCCATGAGCGCTGCCGTGCAGCAACTTTGCGAGCAGCTTGGTGCGTCGTCGGTGCACATGACGTTCTTGCAGCAGGACGAGTACCAGGACTTCGGCGCGCAGGGCTGGTTGCAGCGCAACGACACCCAGTTCCACTGGCACAATGATGGATTTTCCTCGTTCGATCAGTTTCTTGGCGCGCTTTCCTCACGCAAGCGCAAGAACATCCGCAAGGAACGCAAGGCCGTGCATGATGCCGGGCTGGAGATCGTGCGCCTCACGGGAAAGGACATCACCGAGGAGCATTGGGACCACTTCTTCCGCTTCTACATGGACACAGGTGGGCGCAAGTGGGGATCGCCCTACCTCACCCGTGAGTTCTTCTCCCTCGCCGGCGAGACCATGCCGGAAGACATCCTGCTGGTGATGGTGCGCAACAAGGGCCGGTGGATTGCCGGCGCCATCAACTTCATCGGCGGCGACACGCTCTATGGCCGCAACTGGGGCTGCATCGAGTATCACGACTGCCTGCACTTCGAGGCCTGCTACTATCAGGCCATCGATTTCGCCATTGAGTGCGGGCTGAAAACGGTGGAGGCCGGGGCGCAGGGCCCGCACAAGCTGGCGCGCGGCTACCTGCCCGTCACAACTCGGTCGGTTCACTACATTCGCGACACGAGGCTCCATGCCGCCGTGGCCGATTATCTCGAGCATGAACGCCGCGCCGTGGAGCGGGACAACCAGTATCTGGGCGAACACTCGCCGTTCAGGAAGGCGGCCCAAAGGGACATGGAAGGTGACTTCTGAGGGCTTGGCCACAAGCAGCCATTGCGATACTCAATGATCCATCGACCAGGCTTGAGGGCAAGAACATGACCACCTACGACGACCAGAACGTTTTCGCGAAGATCCTGCGCGGGGAGTTGCCGGCCCACAAGATTTACGAGGACGACAAGACCATCGCGATCATGGACAGCATGCCCCGCGCCGACGGTCATGCGCTGGTGATTCCCAAAGCCGCCTCGCGCAACATTCTGGACATTTCCGCCAGTGATCTCGCTGCCGTTTATGCCACCGTGCAAAAACTAGCGAGGGCTGCAGGCAAAGCGTTCGGCGCGGACGGCGTCACCGTCCAGCAGTTCAACGAGCCCGCGGGCGGCCAGGTGGTGTTCCACACTCATGTGCACGTCATCCCGCGCCACGAGGGCGTGAGCCTCAGACCCCACGCCGGTCAAATGGCCGATCAGGACGACCTCAAGGCCTGGGCTGAAAAGTGGCGCAACGCGCTGGGCTAACCCACGTCCCGCATCAACTCGAGCACCTCGTCTAAGCCTCGCCGCTCGCCGGTCGGCTGCCAGCCGAGCTGCCGGTAGAAACCATGAGCGCGGACAGTTGGATCAGGGTTCGACAAAAGCCAGATGCGCTCGTGGCCAAGGTCAAAAAGCCACTCGGTAACGCGACGCAAGACGGCAGAGCCTATGCCCCGCTGCTCTGCATGCGGGCGCACAGCAACAAAAAGAACCTCGCCGCTTGTTCTGTCGCCCATGGCGAAACCAAGAACCACGCCCTTCTCCTCGCATAGCCAGCCAGCCAGATCACCTTCCATGGCAGTTGCGATGCCAGCAGGCGTCACCCCATAATCACGCTTCATCTCTTCCAGCGTGATCGCGTTCTCGATGGTAGACAGCCGCACTTCTAGCGTGGCGGGAATGTCGTGCTTTTCCATGCGCCTGTAGATGAGTTCTGCCATCTCTAACCTACCAGCAGCGCCAACACGCCAAGTGCTGCGACGCTGGCAAAGGTGGCGATGTTGGTGCTGCGCCGGGTGACGTAAAACACACCGATCCCCACGGCGATGGCGGCCAGCCGCGAGACGAGGCCGATGTCGGCCAATACGCCAGACGGCGCAATCACGATGCGCATGACGAGAGCCGCAACCAGGGCAGTCGACACCGCCCTCACCCACAGCAGGACGTGGCTTTCCGGGTCGATGTGCGCCACGGCCATTACGCCCAGCAGCCGCCAGACATAGGTCACGGCCATGCCAGCCGGCACCATGCAGGCGATGATCCACAGCGCCTCACTCATGTGGTTGCCCCTTGCCGATGAGGCCCTTGCGGCGCGGCCGGAACAGCAGGAAGGCCAGCGTTCCGCCGCCCACGCCCGCCAGCATCAGGTCGAAATCCGGCGCAAACCAGCGCGCCAGCGGCAACAGCACGATGCCGGCGGCAACCGCCGCCCAGTCGAACCGCCACTTGGCGCTGGCAATGAGTGACAGCAGGAAGAACGCAGGCGTGAAGAACACCATGCAGGCCGCCAGCACCGGCGGCAGCAGGTCAGCCATATAGTATCCGGCAGGCACCACCACACACATGGCCGTCATTAGCGTGGCGCCCAACCCGACCAGCCAGGGCAAGTGCTGCTGCTTCGGCACATTGTCCAGATGCGTCACCGACAACACCCAGATGGTGACGGCAGTGAAATAGGACAGCAGGTATTCCGGCCAGCGCGGCGCTCCGGGCAGGCGCACCCGCGCCAGCACCCCGATCACCATCGGCAACAGCCGCACGGCCGTCAGCGATACCGCCGCCGCGATCAGCAGCAGGGCAAGACCTGAGTGCCACATGGTGACGAACAGCACCTGGCCCGGCAGCGCCCAGATCAGCGGAACAGTTGCCGCGCCTGCCAGCAGCGGAAAGCCGAGGCTGTTGATCAGCGCGCCGAAGCCGATGAACGAGCACGACATGACCAGGCCTGGCAGCGACAGCGCCGCGCGCATGCCGCCCCACAGGCCGGACCAGTCGTAGGCCGGTGCGGCAGCGTCCTGTTCGGGTGATGAAGCGTCCTGCATGATGATGGTGTTATGCAGCGCCCTGCCCGCTTGGCAAGTCACGCTGCCGCATGGCGCTCATGCGCGAATGTAAAAAGGCCGGACGCTGGGCCCGGCCTTCGAACTTTGCTCAGACGCAGAAGAACTACTTCACGGTTTCCTTCTTGCCGTTCGGGCCGCCGGGCTTCTTCTTGGCGGCAGCCTTGCTGGCAGGCGAACCCTTCGTCTTCTTCTTGGCCGGCGCCTTGGACGATGGCAGCGCCTTGCGGGCTTCAGGCTTCGGCAGCGCCTTTTCCTCGTCGCGCGAAAGATAGGTGAACTTCAGTTCCTCCAGCCCCTGCGCATCCTTGCCCAGCAGCACGCGCACCGTGCCGCCGTTCTTCAGCTTGCCGAACAGCACTTCGTCCGCCAGCGGCTGCTTGACGTACTTCTGGATCACGCGCGCCAATGGCCGTGCACCCATCTGCTCGTCATAGCCTTCGCGCGCCAGCCAGTCGGCCGCCTGGTCGGACAGCTCGATATTTATCTGGCGCTCGTCAAGCTGGGCCTCCAGTTGCAGCACGAACTTCTGAACCACCATGCGCACCACTTCCGGCGGCAGATGGCCGAACGGAATGATGGCGTCGAGACGGTTGCGGAACTCCGGCGTGAACATCTTGGTGATGGCCTCGCTGTCGTCGCCTTCCCGCTTGGACCGGGTGAAGCCGAACGCCGCCTTGGCAAGGTCAGCCGCGCCCGCATTGGTGGTCATGATCAGGATCACGTTGCGAAAATCGATCGACTTGCCGTTGTGGTCGGTCAGCTTGCCGTGGTCCATCACCTGCAACAGGATGTTGAACAGGTCCGGATGCGCCTTCTCGATCTCGTCGAGCAGCAGCACGCAATACGGGTTCTGGTCGACGCCGTCGGTCAGCAGGCCGCCCTGGTCGAAGCCGACATAGCCGGGCGGCGCACCGATCAGCCGCGAGACCGAGTGCCGCTCCATGTATTCCGACATGTCGAAGCGCAGCATCTCCACGCCCAGCACCTCGGCCAGCCGCTTGGCAACTTCGGTCTTGCCGACGCCGGTGGGGCCGGAGAACAGGTAGCTGCCGATCGGCTTTTCCGGCTCGCGCAGGCCGGCACGGGCCAGCTTGATGGCCGACGCCAGCGCCTCGATGGCCTGGTCCTGGCCGAACACCACGCGCTTGAGCTCAACGTCCAGGTCCTTCAGCAGGTCCTGGTCGGACTTGGACACCGTCTTGGGCGGGATGCGCGCCATGGTGGCGATCACGTCCTCGATGTCGGCCACGTCGATGGTCTTCTTGCGCTTGTTGACCGGTAGCAGCATCTGCGAGGCGCCGGTCTCGTCGATCACGTCGATCGCCTTGTCCGGCAGCTTGCGGTCGTTGATGTAGCGCGACGACAGTTCCACCGCCGACTTGATGGCGTCGTTGGTGTACTTCACCTTGTGGAAGTCCTCGAAATACGGCTTCAAGCCGGTGAGGATCTTGATCGCATCCGGCACCGACGGCTCGTTCACGTCGATCTTCTGGAACCGGCGCACCAGTGCGCGGTCCTTCTCGAAGTGCTGGCGGTACTCCTTGTAGGTGGTCGAGCCGATGCAGCGCAGATTGCCGGATGACAGCGCGGGCTTGAGCAGGTTGGACGCATCCATCGCCCCGCCGGACGTGGCGCCGGCGCCGATGACCGTGTGGATTTCGTCGATGAACATGATGGCTCCATCATACTCCTCGATTTCCTTGACCACGGCCTTGAGGCGCTCCTCGAAGTCGCCACGATAGCGCGTGCCGGCCAGCAGCACGCCCATGTCGAGCTGGAAGATGGTGCAGTCCTTGAGCACTTCCGGCACATCGCCGTCGACGATCTTGCGGGCAAGGCCCTCGGCGATTGCCGTCTTGCCGACGCCCGGGTCGCCCACGAACAGCGGGTTGTTCTTGGACCGGCGGCACAGCACCTGGATGGTGCGGTTGACTTCCGCCTCGCGCCCGATCAGCGGATCGATCTTGCCGTCCAGCGCCTTCTGGTTGAGGTTGATGCAGAAGCTGTCGAGCGCATCGCCGGCCTTTTCGGGGTCCGGGCCCTCGTCGTCGCCGGCATCATTGTCCTGATGCTGGGCACCCTGCACGGACCGATTCTCCGACAGGCCGGGCTTCTTCGCGATTCCGTGTGAGATGAAGTTGACCGCATCGTAGCGGGTCATGTCCTGCTCCTGCAGGAAGTAAGCGGCATGGCTCTCGCGCTCGGCGAAAATTGCCACCAGCACGTTGGCCCCTGTGACTTCTTCCCGGCCTGAGGACTGGACGTGAATCACCGCCCGCTGGATCACCCGCTGGAACCCGGCTGTGGGCTTGGCATCCTCGCCGGATGCCATGATCAGGCTGGCGAGGTCGTGATCGACATAATTTTCGAGGTTGGAGCGAAGCTGCTCCAGGTCCACGCCGCAAGCGCGCATCACCGAGGCTGCATCACGGTCATCCACCAGCGCCAGCAGCAGATGCTCCAGCGTGGCGTACTCGTGACTGCGTTCGCTGGCCAGCGCCAGCGCCCGGTGCAGGGCTTGTTCGAGGCTTCCTGAGAATGTGGGCACTTGGGGCGAGCTCCTATTCCTTTTCCATGGTGCACTGCAGCGGGTGTGAGTGCTGCCGGGCAAAATCCATGACCTGTGTCACTTTCGTTTCGGCGATCTCGTAGGTGTAGACACCACACACCCCGACACCCTTCTGGTGAACATGCAGCATGATCACGGTTGCCTCTTCCCGCCCCTTGCCGAAGAAGCGCTCAAGCACATGCACCACGAATTCCATTGGCGTGTAATCGTCGTTCAGCAGCAGCACCTTGTACAGGCTGGGCTTCTTGGTCTTGGACTGGGTACGGGTAATGACGCCGGTCTGGCCGCCACTCTTGCCGCCCCCATCCTTTTCCTTGTCTGCCAGATGCACGTTCATCCGTTGCGCTGACCCTGATCGATCGCGGCAAATCAATTGCCGCTAGTGCCACCAATCTTCCTTGCCGCATCATATAGGCGTCAATGGCTGGAATGCGAGAGGCAGCGGAAAGGCTTTCCATCAGCCGCAATAGTTTGTGCTTCCAAGCGCCCTGTGGGGCTGGCACATACGAAAACCGCCCGGCACGTGAGTGCCAGGCGGTCAAATCGGGCAGCCCGGCGTGATGGGCTGCCTTATATCCGGATACCGGATTACTTGGAGACGGCAGCCTTCGGCATGACCTTCTCGATGGTGGCTTCGAACGGCTTGTAGGCGTCCTTGGCAGCATCCATGTAGATCTGGTTGATCTTGTTGGCCTGTGCCATGAAGCCTTCGTAGGCCTTGGTCACGTGCGCCTGCTGCAGCTCGACAGCCTTTTCGAGAGATTTCGAAGCGATGACCTTCTCGGTCAGGGCGACGGTGTCTTCGAACGACTTCTTGGTGTAGTCGGCGGTTTCGGTGGCGATCGTCTGGAAGCCCTTGGTGAAGGCGTTGGCGCTTGCAACGTAAGCATCAAAACCCTGCTTGGCGACAGACTGGAAATCTTCAAACGACTTGTACATGGCTTTGCTCCTCTCAGGAAATTGGCACCGCGTTCATCGGATGGCTGTTATATATGCACTGCACAATTTGCTGTCAAGAATTTTTTGTGCGGTGCACAAATTCGTTGCGCGACTGCCGATTTTTCAACTTCCGGTCCGGTTTTCGCCAAGAATTTACTCAAAAGTAAGGATGCGCCTGCACAATTCACAAACCATTGGATCGGGAATGCGCGCCTGAATCGAAAGCCTTCACGGGGGTGAGGCAAAATCAGGCAAGCCAGTCCGGGACAGGGAAGGCGACTGGACAGCCATTGTGGCAATTGGCGCAACCGCCTCCCCTGCCGGACCTCCGCACGGCAACATTTCCACCAATGCAGACGCCGGATCGCACTGTCCGTGCGAATTTGGCAATCGCGTCCGAGGCGGGCGCAAAACACAGTTTGGTGGGTGAGCGTAAATGGGTTTTGTTTCTGTAGGTACTCCGGCTGCGCGGTCCGGTCTCAACCGCGGGTTCGCGCTTGTGATAGCCCTGACCCTGGCCCTCATGCTTGCGGCGGGCATAAGCCGCCCGGCAAAGGCCAATCCGAAGTTTTCCGCAATCACTGTCGATGCCACCACTGGTGAAGTGATTTACGGCAACGATATCGACGAACATCGCTATCCGGCATCGCTGACGAAGGTGATGACCCTGTACATCCTGTTTCAGGAGATTAAGTCGGGGCGGATGAGCTTCAAGACCCGCATGGAAGTCTCGGCCAAGGCTGCAGCCCAGGCACCGTCCAAGCTTGGACTTCGCCCCGGCAACACCATTTCCGCCCGTGACGCCATGCTGGCGCTGATCACCAAGTCGGCAAACGACGCTGCCATGGTGATTGCAGAGCACATCGGTGGATCGCAGGCGGACTTCGCCGATCGTATGACCCGCACCGCCCGCGCACTCGGCATGACCCGCACCACCTTCACCAATCCCAATGGCCTGCCTGATACGCGCCAGGTTACGACCGCCCGGGACATGGCCACGCTCGGTCTGCGCATCCAGCGCGACTTTCCGGACTATTACAAGTATTTCGCCACGCGCAGCTTCAGCTACGGCAAGCGCCGCTATGGCAACCACAACCGGCTGCTCGGCCGCGTGAAGGGCGTTGACGGCATCAAGACCGGCTACACGCGTGCTTCCGGCTTCAACCTGTTGTCGTCGATGGAAGTAGGCAACCGCCGCATCGTTGGCGTCGTCCTGGGCGCCAGGTCTGGCGGTTCCCGCAATGCCTTCATGACGAAGATCCTGAACCGCGACGTCGCCAAGGCAACCCGCTCGCGCAGCGATCAGGTGGCCGCCGTGGCCGGGAAACCCAAGGGTTACAACCCCGCAGCAGCGGCCAAGGTTGTGGCCATGGCGCGGCCTGAGCCGTCCATAGAGACGCCGCCGGTACCGCGCGCCAAGCCTGAGGACCTCGTTCCGGTTGCTGCAGCAACCCCGGCAACCCAGCCGCTGACAGCTGCCGAAATGGCAGCGGTTGCGGCCAAGGCGGCAAAGGCAGCAAGCCTCGCGGCCGTGCAGCAGCCTGTTCAGGAACCGCAGCAGAAAACCGTCACCGAACTGGCAATGCAGGCGCTGCCGCAGCAGGGCGTGACGTTCAAGACCGTCACTGTAGCGGCCGTGAACACCAAGACCGACAGCCTTATTGTGGCAAGTGCCGCGAAGGCGCTGCCCACCCCGGCCCCTGCCCCGAAGTTGCAGACCCGCCTTGCAAGCAACGCGGCTGCTGCGGCAACCCCGGCTCCGGCAATCCAGAAGCCGGCCGGCACCAAGGTGATCGCCAACCCGGCGAAGGTGCAGGAGAAACTTGCCGAACATCAGTCCACCTGGAACATCCAGGTTGGTGCGTTTCCCACCGCCGAGGGCGCAAAGAGCCGCATCGATGTTGCAAAGTCCAGCCGGGTGAGCGCGCTGCGCGAAGCGACTCCATTCCTGATGGCAGTGGACAAGGATGGCGATACGATCTACCGCGCCCGCTTCTCGGGCCTCAGCAAGCAGCAGGCGCGCAACGCATGCAAGAAGCTCAAGCGCGCCGGTGTGGGCTGTTTCGAACTGGCCCCGCAGAGCTGACGGCACCAGACATGATGAAAACAGGACACCCGACGGAGACGGCGGGGCTTTCGTTTGCAGGGGGTGAGAGCGGCTACCCCTTGCCTCCCAGCAAGACGTTGCGGGCTTCGTTGATTCGTGACGCAAACCAGGCGGAACCGCCCTGGTCCGGGTGGTGCTTCTTCATCAGCTCGCGGTAGGCCTTGCGGATGGCGGCGTCGCTGGCGCCTTCCTTCAGCCCCAGTACATCCAGCGCCTCGGCCCGGGACATGCTGCCTGACCCTGCTGCGCTCTGTCCCTCCTGCTGGCTTCCGCCCTGCTGCCTCCACTCCGGGTGCGCCCGGTCGAGGTAGGCCATCAGCAACGCCTCGCTCCGGTCACCGGCAGCAACGCATTCCCTGAGCAATTCGTGCAAGTCTGCGAGTGCCAGGTTCGAAAGTCTGCTGCCCGCGAACCGGCCTGTCAGCACCTCCCCATCCATTTCCCCGGTATCATGGTCGAGGCTCATGTCGAGCATCGAGGTGCGAACCGACGACGTCTGACCCTTGTCCTTGTTGGCCTTCCGGAACGCGCCTTGCGCCCCGAAGATGGCGAGGCCCATCAGGAAAAGCGGCACCGCGACCGGAAAAAGCCCCCTCAACGCAGTGAAGGCGGCCATTCCCATGAGCGTTCCACCCAGTGTCCGGCGCGCGCCGTTGGCCGCCGTGGACGGGTTCACGGTCGCAAGTTTCGGCAACAGCAACGTCACCAGAATGAAGATCAGGATGATGGCGAGAGCGTATGGCATCAGCGCAATTGCTCCAGCAAACCGGAGATGGAACCACCACGGTCCTTCGACAGGTTTTCCAGCGCGGCCCTGCCGCCAGCCGCATAGGCCGCCACGGCGCCGAGCAGTTCGCGCAGCTGGCGCGCCGATGATGCGTCGAAACGGCTATAGGCGCCGCCGGTCAGGCGGGCGATCTCGCGGAAGGCCCGCTCGGCGACCTGGTCACGGCCTTCCTGGAACATGAACATCTTGACGCCCAGCAGACCGAGTTCGCCGGCCAGCTGGCACAAATGATCGACGTGCTCTTCCATGCAATCGCCGACATAGACCACCGCGTCCACCTTGGCAGTCTGAGCTTCCTTGCGGATGTGTTTGAGAACCTTGAGGATTTGCGTATTGCCACCGCGGCAGTCCACGGTTGTCATGAGGCGCGCCAGCGCATCTGCGTTGGACACCCACTTCGAGGCGCGGCATTCGCCAAACCCGCGAAAATAGACCAGCTGCACGTCGAGCCCGCCAACCCGGCCGGCTTCCGAGAACATTTCGGCCTGCGTTTGCAGCGCGGCGTCCCAGGTGGGTTGCCGGCTCATGGTGGCATCCATGGCGAAGATCAACCGCCCGTTGCCGGCCTTGGCCACCGGCGGGGTGGCCTTGACCTGCGCCAGGAACGCATCGACGTCCTCCCGGACAGCAGGTGCGCTGCCGGTTTCGCCAGTCTTGACCGGGGTATTCCCGGTCTTGGACCTGTCACGCGCATTCATTTCAGTCGCTCCCCCAAGTCAGGCCGCTTCTGCAAAGACATGGTGAGCATGAACGTTCAATGCAATATGGACCCTACTTGCCGGGCTCCCTGAGGTAGTCCTCATCGCTGACCTGCTCCAACCAGGTGGCATGGGTGCCGTCGAGTGACTCCTGAAAGGCCAGATGGCACATCATGGTGCCGGGTGCCGCACCGTGCCAATGCTTTTCGTGCGGGGGAATCCAGATCACATCGCCCGGCTTGATCTCGACCACCGGTTCGCCGTCGGTCTGGAAACGCCCTACGCCCGACACCACCACCAGCGTCTGGCCAAGCGGGTGCGAGTGCCAAGCGGTGCGCGCGCCCGGCTCGAACGTCACCCTTAGACCCCGAATTCGTGCCGGTTCAGGCGCCTCGACGATGGGGTCCTGCCATACGGTGCCGGTGAAATAGTCGCCTGAAGCCTTTTTCGTGGGCCGCGAACCGGCCTTGAAGTGCTGCATCTGCTTGTATCCTCCTGAAAGGT
>JAHEBA010000232.1 GCA_024642465.1 Alphaproteobacteria bacterium | reverse complement strand
AACGAGCTGTCGCGCTTTTCCGACCTTTTCGTGATCTCGCCTGATTCGGCGAATTTCTATCGGGACCAGAAGAAAACACCCAAGCAAATCGGCCGCGAACTGGGCGTTCGGTATGTCATGACGGGCAGCATGCGGCGGGTTGAAGATCGCATGAGGGTCACCGTCCAGTTGATCGAAGCGGAGAATGAATCCCAGATTTGGACGGAAAAATTTGATCGTACCATAACCGATATATTCGTTGTACAGGACGAAATTGTTCGTTCAGTGGTAACCGCTCTTGGCGAAACGATCTGGCGCAGCGCCGCTGCAAAACTGACAGCCAAGCCACTGGAAAACTTTGCCGCTTACGACTATTTTCTCCAAGGTCAGGAAGTTTTTCACAAGCTTAACCAACAGGCCACCGAAGACGCCCGCCAGCTGTTCTTGAAAGCGATTGAACTGGAACCGAAGTTTAGCCTGCCCTATCTGGGGCTCGCATGGACACATTATCTAGAGTTTCGCGCTCAATGGGTCGAGACCGGGCCTGATGCCCTGGACAAAGCCACCGCATATCTCCAGAAGTCATCGGACCAACTCGGCGACAGTTATCGGGTTCATCGCCTTTTGGCGAAAATCAGTCAGGCTCGAGGCGACTATGACAAGGCTCTGACACATAGCAAGCGAGCATTGGAACTTAATCCGAACGACGGTGACTTGCTCGCCACATATGCACAAATGCTGACCTACGCAGGCCAAAGTAAGGAGGCTCGCGTGTGGGTCGAAGATGCGATGCGCCGCAACCCCCATTACCCGGGCTGGTATGCCTCCGCGCTTTCCCAAATTCTATATCTTCGGAAAGATTATGAAGCCGCAATTACTAGCCTCGATAAGCTTGAAAAGTTATCGATCTGGGACCGACGTGTTCTTGCCGCCAGCTATGCACAACTGGAGCGGCAGGAGGAAACAAAAAAGCAGGTCACAGCCATACTTGAAAGTGATCCCAAATTCTCGCTCACGACGTTCAAATCCAAACTAAATTATCGGCGCGACACCGACAAAAACCACTTTCTGGATGGTTTGAAGAAAGCAGGATTGCCGGAATAAGCGCAAGACTGACAGGTCCGCATGGCTTAGAGATCAAAGTTCAATTATGATGTGGCAGATCATGCCTGCTAGCTCGCGGCAACGAGTCATGTCAATGACCGGATTTGCCCCTAAACCGTCGTTTAGGGTTGCGGATTGTATGACTGCAAAGGGCTCGGTGCTGCCGATCACCGCATGCACCAAGATGTCCGTTGCGGGTCTTGGGTGTGTGGAAACGCCCGGCGATTGTGGTTCCAATGACAGCTGGTCTCGGATTTTCGCCTTGGCGGCATTTTTGTTGCCGATGGGCGTCCTGAGCGTTTTCTAAGCATTGTCGGTCCGTTTGGGGCATTCGATGGCCAGTTTGGCGCAAATTGGGCCTCTCACGCCCGGATCGCAGCCATCACTGGCTTGATGCCGATAATGTTCAAGACCCGGGTGAGATTGTAGGCAAGCACGCTCAACGCCATCTCGGTTTTGACATTGTGCAGCCGCCTCATCAGGAAGTGGGTCGCCCCCATCCACATCTTGATCGTGCCGAACGGGTGTTCCACCGTCTCGCGGCGCAGGCGCATGGCGTCCGGGTGCTCATCCAGCCGTTGCTGCATAGCCTCCACCAAAGGCTCGTGCTCCCAGCGACTGATGCGCCGCTCCTTGCCGGTGGTGCATCGGCTCTTGAGAGGGCAACTGCCACACGCTGTCGTCCAATAGCGGCTCACCACCAGACCGGCCTCTTCGGTCACGTAATGCCATTCCAGCGTCTCGCCAGCCGGGCAGATGTAGGCATCCTCATCCGGCACATAGCGAAAGTCCGATTTGACGAACATGTTCTTCTTGCGGTTGCTCGACGTCTGCGGCTTGGGCAGGGTCGGCACAACGCCTGCATCAGCACAGGCCTTGATCTGATCGCCGCTGAAGTAGCCCCGGTCGGCAACCACATCGAGTTCATCTACGCCTAGCGCCTGCTTGGCCTGTTGCCCCATCGGCACAAGCTGCGCACGATCGCTGCCGGTCTGCACCACATCGTGAGCAACGATCAGATGATGATCGATCTCCACGGCCGCCTGAACATTGTAGCCCACAACACCGGAGCCACGGCCGCTGGTGGCCATGGAACGGGCATCCGGGTCCGTGAGCGAGATCTGCTCATCCGGGCTCGCCAGCATCTCACCTTCCAGCACCTTCAGCCGCGCCATCTCTTGATGCAACTTGTCAATCTTCTCGTGCAGACGCTCAACCCGTGCGCTGATCGCTGCTGTGGGTTCCTGACGGTCGGCGCTGTCCAGCTGATGCAGATAACGCGCAACGCTCTCCTCAATCTGCTGCAGCCGCCGCGCCATCTTGGCCTTGGTGAAGTTCCGGTCCCGGTTGTTGACCGCCTTGAACTTGCTGCCGTCGATGGCAACGCTTGCCACCGACAAAAGCCCGATCCGGCGGCACAGCTCGACAAACTGCGAACACACTTTGCTGATGGCAGGCCCATTGTCCTTGCGAAAGTCGGCAATCGTCTTGTGATCCGGTACCAGGCGGCGCGTCAGCCACATCACCTCGACATTACGCCCGGCCTCGCGTTCAAGCCGACGGCTCGACTGCACCCGGTTGAGATAACCGTAGACATAAAGCTTCAACAAAACTGCAGGATGATACCCCGGTCGACCGGTCGCTGCTGCTATGGCGCGCTCAAATCCCAAGCCATTCAAGTCGAGTGAGTCAACAAATGCGTCAATCACCTGAACCGGATTATCTTCCTCAATCCAGTCTTCGAGCCGATCTGGAAACAGTGTTGCCTGGTTGCGATCAATGCCCTCAATAAAACGATTCATAAGCCCCTCCGATTACTCAAAGGACTATACCTGACTCGCGCGTTTCCACACAGTCTGGGTCATTTTTCCCCGTTTTAGACCGGAACGAAACACTTCCGGACTGCATCCAACATCGGACTCTTCTGGCTGACGTCCGTTATGGTGAAAATGTGCCACGTTCGGAAGTCGGGTCGGACATTCGAAGGACTATTCCGTCACAGTTTCTGCCTTGGAAGTCAGCCAGGAGAGGAACTTGGTCACGGCAGGACGAGACGCTCCCGGGTTGG
>JAHEBA010000019.1 GCA_024642465.1 Alphaproteobacteria bacterium | reverse complement strand
GAGAAGGCATAGGCCGCCGGCAGCGCCACGGCCACCGACAGCACCGTGTTGAGGCTGACGTAGATGATCGAGTTCACGTAGCCCATGTACCAGGTGGGGTCGGTGAAGATGGTGACGTAGTTCTCCAGTGTCGGGTTCTGCGGCCACAGCGTGAACGAGCCGAGGATCTCGTTGGTGGTCTTGAACGACATCGACACCAGCCAGTAGATCGGCAGCATCAGGAAGACGATGTAGACGGTGGGTATGAGCCAGGTTGCCTTGCGCATCAGCTTTCCTCGTCTCGCGTCATGACTGTGTAGAAGATCCAGCTCAGCAGCAGGATGACCAGGAAGTAGACCAGCGACATGGCTGCCGCGGGGCCCAAGTCAAACTGGCCGAGCGCGATCTTCACCAGGTCGATGGACAGAAGCGTGGTCGAGTTGCCGGGTCCGCCGCCGGTCAGCACCGAGGGCTCGGTGTAGATGTTGAACGAGTCCATGAAGCGCAGCAGCACGGCAATGGTCAGCACCCGCTTCATCTTGGGCAGCTGGATGTAGCGGAAGATCGCCCACGAGCTCGCGCCGTCGATCTTGGCCGCCTGATAGTAGGCATCGGGGATCGAGACGAGGCCCGCATAGGCCAGCAGCACGACGAGCGACGTCCAGTGCCACACGTCCATCAGGATCAGTGTGAACCACGCATCGCCCGGCTGGCGGGTATAGTTGTAGTCGAAGCCGAGCGAGTTGAGCGCCTTGCCCATCAGCCCGAGTTCCGGCAGGCCGAAAATGTTCCACATAGCGCCGACCACGTTCCACGGGATCAGCAGCGGCATCGCCATTAGCACCAGGCAAACCGATACCCACGGGCCCTTTCGCGGCATGGCCAGCGCAATGATGACGCCGAGCGGTATCTCGATGGCGAGGATGGTGAAGGTGAAGATGAGCTGGCGGCTGAGCGCATCGTGGAAGCGGGGCGAGCGCAGCACCTCCTCGAACCAGCGAAGCCCTGCCCAGAAGAACAGGTTGTCGCCGAAGGTTTCCTGCACCGAGTAGTTCACAACGGTCATCAGCGGTACGATGGCGTTGAACGCCACCAGCACCAACACGGGCAGCACGAGGAACCAGGCCTTCTGGTTGACGGTCTTGGTGCTCATGAGCGCGCCTCCCGGCCGGCCAGCCAGCCATCAACGTAGATCCGCGTGCGCGCCGGGTCAAACGCCAGGTGCACCTGCTCCGACGGAATCGTGCCGCCTTCGCCGACCAGCAGCCGGACCTTGCCGGCATCGCAGTCGGCTTCAACGATGGAGAAACGGCCTGCATCAGACACCTTGGCCACGCGCGCCGGAAGGCCTGACGTGGCGAACGAGACGAATTCGGGTCTGACGCCGATTTCTGCGGTGCCGTCAGCCCTTGCCGCCTTGTTGGCGGTTGCGACCTTGTGGCAGGCCACGACGGCGCCGCTGCCCGAAACCTGGCACGGCAGCACGTTCATGCCGGGCGAGCCGATGAAGTGGCCGACGAAGGTGTGTTGCGGCTCGTCGAACAGCTCTTCCGGCGTGCCCACCTGCATCACCTCGCCGACGTTCATCACCACCACCTTGTCGGCGAAGGTGAGGGCTTCGGTCTGGTCGTGTGTGACGTAGATCATGGTGGTCGCGACGCGCTGGTGCAGTTCCTTAAGCTTGGAGCGCAGCTGGAACTTCAGGTGCGGGTCGATCACGGTCAGTGGCTCGTCGAACAGGATGGCGTTGACGTCGGTGCGCACCAGCCCGCGGCCAAGCGAGATCTTCTGCTTGCCGTCCGCGGTCAGCCCGCGGGCGCGCTTGTCCAGCATGCCCATCAGGTCGTTCATCGCGGCCACCTCGCGCACGCGGCTGTCAACGGTTGCCTCGTCGACGCCGCGGTTGCGCAGCGGGAAGGCCAGATTGTCGTAGACGGTCATGGTGTCGTAGACGACCGGGAACTGGAACACCTGGGCGATCCGGCGCTGTTCCGGCGGCAGCATCGACACGTCCTCGCCGTCGAAAAGCACCTTGCCGTGCGAGGGCACCAGCAGGCCGGAAATGATGTTGAGCAGGGTGGTCTTGCCGCAACCGGACGGACCGAGCAGCGCATAGGCGCCGCCGTCGTCCCATTCCAGGTCGAGCTGCTTGAGCGCCCAGTCAGCGTCTGACTGCGGGTTGCGGGCGTAGGAATGCCTGAGCTGGTCGAGGGTTATGCGGGCCATGTCAGCCTGCCTTTCCGGCGTTGGCGCCGTCAACCAGCCGCCCGTCAGCGCCGAAATAGAAGCAGCGGCTCATGTCGGCATAGAGGCTCGCCGGGGCACCGGTGCTAAACGGATGCACGCCGTGCGACAGCGACACCCAGTCGTTGCCGAAAGCGTTGAAGTGGATGATGCTCTCGGAACCGGATAGTTCGGCCACCTTGATTGTGCCGTCGATGACTACGTCGGCCCTGGCCCGGCGCACTGGCGATACGTGATGCGGGCGGATGCCGACCGTGTAGCTGCCGTCCGCGAGGCCCTTTGGCGCAGACCACGACACCTTGCCGTCAATGCTGGCGCGGCCGCCATCGATCTTCACGCTGGCGGTGTTGATGGGCGGTTCGGAAAACACCTTTGCCGCGGTAAGGCCGGAAGGCCGGCGGTAGATCTCCGCCGTGGGGCCGAAGTCGGCAATGCGGCCTTCGTGCAACGCCGCAGTACGGCCGCCCAGCAACAGCGCTTCGGTCGGCTCGGTGGTGGCGTAGACCACGACGCAATCGCGCTCGGCGAACAGCTTGGGCAGTTCGTCGCGCAGTTCCTCGCGCAGCTTGTAGTCGAGGTTGGCGAGCGGTTCGTCGAGCAGGATGAGGTCCGAGTCCTTCACCAGCGCGCGCGCCATGGCGCAGCGCTGCTGCTGGCCGCCGGACAATTCGGACGGGCGCCTGTCGAGCATGGCGGATATCTTCATCAGCTCCGCCATCCGGCCCACGCGCGACCTGATTTTGGCATCGGGCAGGCGGGCCACGCGCAAGGGCGAGGCGATGTTGTCGTAAACGCTCATGTTGGGGTAGTTGATGAACTGCTGGTAGACCATCGACACGTTGCGCTTCTGCACGGCCACGCCGGTCACGTTGCGGCCGTTGAACCAGACCTCGCCGGAGGTGGGTTGCTCGAGGCCGGCCATCAGTTGCATCAGCGTGGTCTTGCCGGCCAGCGTGGTGCCGAGGAGTGTGTTGAAGCTGCCGGGCTCAAGCGTGAGGCTTGCCGGGTGGATGTGAACGTCCGCCCCGACACGCTTGGTCACATCTTTGAGTTCAAGCGCCATTCCCCGCCTGTCCGCTGTTGTGCCATGCCGGTTGACCGGCTTTCAGCATGTTATCCGAAAACAAGGCCCGGCAAGCAGCCCATGTATCGCCATGCCGGGCCTGTCGTTGATATCGGCACCCGGCAGGTTGCGCGGGAGGAGAATGCGCGCCTGCCGGGGCCGTAGCTTGCCTTACTGCTGCCAGCGCTTGACGATTTCCTCGTAAGCGATGGTCTGGCCGGGCTCCTTCTCGTTTTCGAGCTTGGCTGCCGGGCCGTTTTCCTTGCCGAGCCATTCGGACGGATCCTTGGCTTCGTTCAGGCGCGGGCCGCAACCGCCGTACACGTTGGCCTGCTCGTCGGCTGCCTGCATGCGGGACATGATCTGGTCCATTTCACCGGCCAGACGGTCCATGGCTTCCTGTGGCGTGAACGCGCCTGAGTTGACGTCACCGATCTGCTGCCACCACAGCTGGGCCAGCTTCGGATAGTCAGGCACGTTGATGCCGGTCGGCGTCCAGTTGACACGGTCGGGCGAACGGTAGAACTCGATCAAGCCGCCCAGCTTCGGTGCGCGATCAGTGAAGTGCTGGTGACGCACGGTGCTGTCGCGGATGAAGGTGAGACCCACGTCCGACTTCTTCACGTCCACGGTCTTGGACACCACGAACTGCGCGTAGAGCCAGGCTGCCTTGGCGCGGTCCGCCGGGGTCGACTTGAGGATGGTCCAGGAACCAGCGTCCTGGTAGCCAAGCTTCATGCCTTCCTTCCAGTAGGGGCCGTGCGGGGAAGGCGCCATGCGCCACTGCGGCGTGCCTTCGTCATCCACCGTGTTGTTGCCTTCGGACTTCGGCGCCACCATCGAGGCGGTGAAGGCGGTGTACCAGAAGATCTGCTGGGCCACGTTGCCCTGGGCCAGGGCCGGCAGCGACTGGTAGAAGTCGTAGTCGGCAGCACCGGGAGGTGCGTACTTGCGCAGCCACTCGTCCCACTTGGCGATGGCATAAACCGAGGCAGGGGCATTGGTGCCGCCACCGCGCGACACCGAAGCGCCGGCCGGGTTGCACGAGCCTTCTTCCATGCGGATGCCCCATTCGTCGATCGGGCGACCGTTTGGCAGACCGGGCGAGGTGGAGCCGGCCATCGACAGCCAGGCGTCGGTCATGCGCCAGCCGAGGTCGGGAGCGCGCTTGCCGTAGTCCATGTGGCCGTAGATGCGAACGCCGTCGATTTCCTTCACGTCGTTGGTGAAGAAGTCGGCGATGTCTTCATAGGCGGACCAGTTGACCGGTACGCCGAGGTCGTAACCGTACTTGGCCTTGAACTTTTCCTGCAGTTCCGGCTTGTCGAACCAGTCCTTGCGGAACCAGTACAGGTTGGCGAACTGCTGGTCGGGCAGTTGATAAAGCTTGCCGTCCGGGCCGGTGGTGAACGACTTGCCGATGAAGTCGTCAACGTCGAGCATCGGGTTGGTGACGTCCTTGCCGTCGCCAGCCATCCAATCGGTCAGGTTCACGGCCTGCTGCAGGCGCGAGTGGGTGCCGATCAGGTCCGAGTCGTTGATGTAGGCGTCGTACAGGTTGCGGTTGGTCTGCATCTGCGTCTGTACCGCCTGCACGACCTCACCTTCGCCGAGCAGCTGGTGGTTGACCTTGATGCCGGTGATTTCCTCGAACGCCTTGGTCAGCGTCTTGGACTCGTATTCATGGGTCGGAATGGTCTCGGACAGGACGTTGATCTCCATGCCCTTGAACGGTTCGGCAGCCTTGATGAACCATTCCATCTCCTTCATCTGGTCTTCCTTCGACAGAGCAGATGGCTGGAATTCGTCGTTGATCCACTTTTCCGCCGCGGCCATGTCGGCCAAGGCAGGCAGCGCCGTGACGCCAAGCGCCATTGCGGCGACGGACGCCAGAAGCAGCTTTTTCATGATGTCTCCTCCACATGTCATGCGCGTTCAGTTCCGTTTCGACGCGCAACGTGGTTAACATCAATATGAAAAAAACCGAAAGTCAATAGCGCCCTTATTGATTTAATCGAAAATAAACGCAAATATGTGAAAACGACACGAAGGGGCTACAGCGTGGGACAACTGCCTCCCAGACAAATGGACATCCTCGAGATCGCGCGGCGCGAAGGCCGCGTCGATGTCGAGGGGCTGGCTGTTCGCTTTGACGTGACGCCCCAGACGATCCGCAAGGATCTCAATGACTTATGTGACATGGAGAAGCTGCATCGCGTGCATGGCGGTGCGGTTTATCCATCCAACACGGTCAACGTCGCCTATCAGGCGCGGCGCGACATCGCGGCTGACGGCAAGGCCCGCATCGCTGCTGCAGTGGCGAACCTGATACAGGACAACTCCTCGCTGATCCTGAACATCGGCACCACGACCGAAGAGGTGGCGCAGGCGTTGCGGCGGCACCAGGGGCTGATGGTTATCACCAACAATTTGAACGTCGCCTACATTCTGGCTGATGCGCCCGGCGTCGAAGTCGTCGTGACCGGCGGCATGGTGCGCAAGACCGATGGCGGCATCGTCGGCGCAGCGGCGGTGGACCTGATCCGGCAGTTCAAGGTGGACTATGCGGTAGTGGGCACTTCGGCCATCGACGAGGAGGGCACGTTGCTCGATTTCGACTATCGCGAAGTGCGGGTGTCGCAGGCCATCCTCGCCCAGGCCCGCACCAAGATACTGGTGGCCGACTCCACGAAGTTCGAGCGGCGTGCGCCGGTGCAGATCGGTCAGATGTCCGACATCGACATCTTCGTGACCGATGCGCCGGTGCCGTCTGTGGTGGCCGAGGCCATCGCCGACAGCGGCGTCGAGGTGATCGTGGCGGCGGAACAGCCAGCCGGGCAGGTTGCGTCATGAACAACCAGAGCGCCGCCGGCGGGATCAGGCCCCACTTCGACGTGTTCGTCATCGGCGGCGGCATCAACGGTTGCGGCATCGCGCGCGATGCGGCCGGGCGCGGGTTCAGCGTGTGCCTTTGCGAGGCGGGGGATTTTGGCGGCGGTACGTCGTCTGCGTCCACCAAGCTGGTGCATGGCGGGCTTCGCTATCTGGAGCATTACGAATTCCGGCTGGTGCGCGAGGCGCTGCAGGAGCGTGAGGTGCTGTGGCAGATGGCGCCGCACATCATCTGGCCGCTGCGGTTCGTGCTGCCGCATCACAAGGGGTTGCGGCCGGCCTGGTTGCTGCGACTTGGGCTTTTCATCTACGACCACATTGGCGGGCGCAAGCTGTTGCCGCCGACGCGGACACTGGACCTGTCAGCCGATGAAGCAGGCCGTCCGCTGAAACCCCTGTTCGACAAGGCGTTCGAGTATTCCGACTGCTGGGTGGAGGATTCACGCCTGGTGGTGCTGAACGCGCGTGACGCGGCTGACCTCGGCGCCGACATCCGGCCGCGCACGGGGGTCGTGAGCGCGCGGCGCGGCAACGGCAAGTGGCACATCGAGGTCGAGGACACCGCATCGGGCATGCGCCAGCAGCTCAGTGCGGACGTGATGGTCAACGCGGCGGGGCCATGGGTGGACCGGGTGCTGCAGACGGTGTTCGGCTGGAACGATGCCCACAACGTACGCCTCGTACGGGGCAGTCACATCGTGGTGCGGCGCAAGTTCGAGCACGGCAAGTGCTACATATTCCAGAACGAGGACGGGCGGATCATCTTCGCCATACCCTATGAGGGCGATTATACGCTGATCGGCACCACCGACGCCGACCAGGGCCAGGAACCAGGCAAACCACAGATCACGCCAGAGGAGATCGACTACCTGTGCTCTGCCGCCAGCGAGTACTTCACCGAACCGGTCAGGCGAGACGACATCGTGTGGACCTATTCCGGCGTCAGGCCGCTATACGATGACGGGGCCAGCAAGGCGCAGGAAGCCACCCGGGACTACGTTATCCGCCAGGACGGGGCGAGGGGGGAGGGGGTCCTGTTCAATATTTTTGGCGGCAAGATCACCACGTACCGGCGGCTTTCGGAGGCGATCGTCAAGGACATCGAGGCCGTACTCGGCCAACGCCAGCCCGCCTGGACCGCAGGGGCCACGCTGCCCGGCGGGGACTTCGCGCCGGAGCAGTTCGAGGCTCAGGTCGGGGCGCTACACGAGGCCCACCCCGACTTCGACCCCGCGCAGGCGCGGCGGCTGGTGCGCCACTACGGCACCAAGGCCAGCCTCGTGATACCCAACACCGGCCCCGGCAAGGACTTCGGGCACGGCCTGACCGAGGCGGAAGTGCGCTACCTGATGACGCACGAATGGGCGCGCAACGCCGACGACATCCTGTTCCGCCGCACCAAGCTCGGCATCCGTTTCAGCAAGGCGGAGAGGGACAAGCTGCAGGCGTTCATGGACAAGCTTGCAACGACCCCCGCTGCCGGGCAGGTTTCGCGGTAGGCACAAAGCCGGGCAGGGAGGGCACACCGTTGGGCAGCAAGTACGTTCTCGCCATCGACCAGGGCACGACATCGTCGCGCGCCATTGTGTTCAACGCGCAACAGCAGATCGTCGGCATCGGCCAGCAGGAATTCCCGCAGCACTTCCCGCGCTCGGGCTGGGTGGAACACGAGCCGGAGGACATCTGGCAAAGCGTCGTCGCCACCTGCAAGGCGGCGATCCGCAAGGCGCGGATCAAGCCAGCGGACATCGCCGCCATCGGCATCACCAACCAGCGCGAGACCACGGTGGTGTGGGACCGCAAGACCGGCAAGGCGATCCACCGGGCCATCGTGTGGCAGGACCGGCGCACGGCGGAGATGTGCGCGAAGCTGAAGAAGGCCGGCCACGAGAAGGCGTTCAACGCCAAGACCGGGCTGCTGCTCGACCCGTACTTCTCCGGCACCAAGGCGGCGTGGATCCTCGACAACGTCAAGGGCGCGCGGCAGAAGGCGGAGGCCGGCGAGCTGGCGTTCGGGACCGTCGACTGCTTCCTGATCTGGCGGCTGACCGGCGGGCGCGCCCACGTGACCGACGCCACCAACGCCTCGCGCACGCTGATGTTCAACATCCGCTCCAACAAGTGGGACGCAGGCCTGCTGAAAACCCTCAACGTGCCGGCCTCGATGCTGCCGGAGGTGAAGGACTGCGCGGCGGAATTCGGCATCACGCACAAGGCGATCCTCGGCGCGCAGATCCCCATCCTCGGCGTGGCCGGCGACCAGCAGGCGGCGGCGATCGGCAATGCGTGCTTCGAGCCGGGCATGATGAAGTCCACCTACGGCACCGGGTGCTTCGCGCTGCTGAACACGGGCGCGGACATGGTGCGCTCGAAGAACCGGCTCTTGACCACCATCGCCTACCGGCTGGACGGCAAGCCCACCTACGCACTGGAGGGCTCGATCTTCATGGCCGGCGCCACGGTGCAGTGGCTGCGCGACGGCCTCGGCGTCATCAAGTCGGCCGCCGACAGCGGCGCACTGGCGGCGAAGGCCGACCCGCACCAGGACGTGTACCTGGTGCCCGCCTTTACCGGGCTTGGCGCGCCGTGGTGGGACGCGGACGCGCGCGGCGCCGTCTTCGGCATGAGCCGCGGCACCGGCCCGGCGGAGCTGGCGCGCGCGGCCCTTGAGGCGGTGTGCTTCCAGACCCACGACCTGTTGGCGGCGATGCAGAAGGACTGGAAGGGCGCCACGGGCCGCAAGACGGTGGTGCGCGTCGACGGCGGCATGGTCGCCTCGGACTGGACCATGCAGCGCCTCGCCGACATCGTGAACGCCACGGTGGACCGGCCCACCATGCTAGAGACGACGGCGCTGGGGGCTGCGTGGCTGGCCGCCTCACGCGCGGGGCTGTGGCTGGACGCGAAGGGCTTCGCCCGCACCTGGGCGCTGGACACGCGCTTCTCGCCGAAGATGAAACCGGCCGAGCGCGCGCGCAAGCTGAAGGGCTGGCACGAGGCGGTGAAGCGGGTGCTGACCTGAGGGGCGAGTGGGGAGCAGGGGAGACGGCAGGAGGGATTACTTCCCCCGCTTGTTCGCCTTGAAGCCGCCGCGCTGGCCGGGGCGTCCCGCAGTGGAGTTGGCCTTGGGGCGGCCCTTGGGCCAGAGGGATTCGGGGGTGATGATCTTTGAATTTGCGCTCACGGCAGTCTCGCTGTCGCTCGACGCCTCCTCGGGGGCGGCCTGACCGGCCGGCGCGCGGTCGCGCTTACCTCGCTGCGCTCGGTCCTGGTGCCCTGCCATGGCGCCGGTGGACTTGCCAAGCGGGTCGTCCATCACCGCCAGTTCGGTCTGCTTGAGGCGCTTGATCTCGTCGCGCAGGCGGGCGGCGGTTTCGAACTCCAGGTCCGCGGCGGCGGCGCGCATCTTCTTTTCCATGTCCTCGATGACGGCGGCAATGTTGTGGCCGATCAGCTCGCCCTCGTCCACGGACGCGCCGGTGCCGTGGCCGGCCTTCACCCGCACGTGGTCGGCCTCGTAGACCGAGTCGAGTATGTCGGCGATGTTCTTCTTCACGCTCTCCGGCGTGATGCCGTGCTCGGCGTTGTACGCCAGCTGCTTGGCGCGGCGGCGCTCGGTCTCGTCCATGGCGCGCTGCATCGAGCCGGTGACCTTGTCGGCGTACATCAGCACCCGCCCGTCGACATTGCGCGCGGCGCGGCCGATGGTCTGGATGAGCGAGGTCTCGGAGCGCAGGAAGCCCTCCTTGTCGGCGTCGAGAATGGCCACCAGCGCGCACTCGGGGATGTCGAGGCCCTCGCGGAGCAGGTTGATGCCGACCAGCACGTCGAATGCGCCCAGCCGCAGGTCGCGGATGATCTCGATGCGCTCCAGCGTGTCGATGTCGGAGTGCATGTAGCGCACGCGTATGCCCTGTTCGTGCATGTACTCGGTGAGGTCCTCGGCCATGCGCTTGGTGAGCACGGTGACAAGGGCCCGGTAGCCCTTCGCCGCTATGTCGTGGCACTCGGCGATGAGGTCGTCAACCTGGGTGGCGACGGGGCGGATCTCGACCGGCGGGTCGATCAGGCCGGTGGGGCGGATGACCTGTTCGGCGAACACGCCGCCGGTGCGCTCCATCTCCCACGCGCCCGGCGTGGCCGAGACATGGATGGTCTGCGGGCGCATGGCCTCCCACTCCTCGAAGCGCAGCGGGCGGTTGTCGATCGCCGACGGCAGGCGGAAGCCGAACTCGGCCAGCGTCGCCTTGCGGTTGAAGTCGCCGCGGAACATGCCGCCGATCTGCGGCACGGTGACGTGGCTCTCGTCGATGAACACGAGGCAGTTGTCGGGCAGGTATTCGAACAGGGTGGGCGGCGGCTCGCCGGGCGCGCGGCCGGTGAGGTAGCGCGAGTAGTTCTCAATGCCGGCGCAGGAGCCGGTGGCCATCATCATCTCGATATCGAACAGGGTGCGCTGTTCCAGCCGTTGCGCCTCCAGCACGCGGCCGGCGGCGTGGAACTCGTCGAGGCGCTGGGCCAGGTCGGCCTTGATGCGCTTGACGGCCTGGTCGAGGGTCGGCTTGGGCGTGACGTAGTGCGAGTTGGCATAGATCTTCACCGACGCGAGGATGGCGGTCTTATGGCCGGTGAGCGGGTCGAACTCGAGGATCTCCTCTAGCTCGTCGCCGAAGAAGGACAGCCGCCAGGCGCGGTCGTCCAGGTGGGATGGGAATACCTCGACGGTGTCGCCGCGCACCCGGAAATTGCCGCGGGCGAAGGCCTGGTCGTTGCGCTTGTATTGCAGCGCCACGAGGTCTGCCAGCAGCTGGCGCTGGGCGATGCGCTCACCGCGTTTCAGCTGGAAGGTCATGGCGGAGTACGTTTCCACGTCACCGATGCCGTAGATGCAGGAGACCGAGGCGACCACGATGACGTCGTCGCGTTCCAGCAGGGCGCGGGTGGCGGAGTGGCGCATCCGGTCGATCTGCTCGTTGATCGAGCTTTCCTTCTCGATATAGGTGTCGGTGCGCGGCACGTAGGCTTCGGGCTGGTAGTAGTCGTAGTAGGAGACGAAGTACTCCACAGCGTTGTCCGGGAAGAACGAGCGGAACTCGCCATAGAGCTGCGCGGCCAGCGTCTTGTTGGGCGCGAGGATCAACGCCGGTCGCTGGGTGCGCTCAATGACGTGGGCCATGGTGAAGGTCTTGCCGGAGCCGGTGACGCCGAGCAGCACCTGGTCGCGTTCGGCGGCGTTGACGCCCTCGACCAGCTCGGCGATAGCCGTGGGCTGGTCGCCGCGCGGCTCGAACTCCGACACGATCTTCAGCGGGATGCCGGCCTCGGACTTGACCGGGCGCTCGGGGCGGTGCGGCACGAACACGGCCGGGCGCGGCAGGTCGTCGAGCTCGGGGCGCAGATGCTCCAGGCCTTCGCGGGGACGGGTGGTGGCGCCCTCGGCGATGCGCTTCATCTGCTCCTCGGCCTCGGCCTTGCGGGCCTCCATCAGCTTCTTGCCGGCGGCGGGGTCGGGCCGGGCGCGCAGGGCCTCGGAGATCGGCTGGCCGGTGATGGGATCGAAAGCGCGGGGCACGGCGTCGGCAGCCGGAATCTCGTCGTAGCCCTCCAGCTTCTGCTGGGGAGCCTCCTTGAACCCGCCGCTCTGCTTGTTATGTCCCAAGTTATTCCTGATCCCTGTCGGAGCTACGCTCCTCCACGCCTCTTGAGACATATAAGTGATGCGCGGGGGGAGATAAAGGACGGCCTGCTGACAGGGGTGTGTCAGGAGACAGCGCGCGCGGCAAGAAACGGCCTTGTGTCCTTGCCCTTCGAGGCGTGGCGTTCGTCGGCGATGATCTCGAACCCGTGCCGCCTGAGCGCGCCGGCCAGCTCGCCGCAGGTGAAGCTGAGGACGTGCGGCGCCTTGCCGATCATCTGCATGACGGGGATCATCACCCAGCGGATAAGCGGGTTCATGTCGGCCAGGCACGGCGTCTTGGAAATCAGCAAACCGCCCGGCTTCAGGACGGCCTGCAGGTGGGCGAGCGTGTCGTCCAGGTTCTGCACAAGATGCAGGACGTTGAAGGCGAGCACTGCATCGTAGCCACCGGCTGCCAGCGGTTCGGCGCCCGATGGCGCGACCTGGAAGCTGACATTGCCGGTGCCAGAATCCGCGAGGCGCTCGCGGGCAATGTCGATCATGGCGGGGGAAATGTCGGTGGCGGTGATGTGCCCTGCATTGCCGGCAAGCCGCAGCGCCGTGGTGCCGGTGCCGCAGCCGGTCTCCAGCACGTGGCCGAGGCCTTCAAGCAGAGAGGCCGTGCGCGCGATTGTTGTCTCGTAACCGGTCGGATCGGCAATGGAGCCGGCGGCGTACTTCCGCGCGATCCTGTTCCAGAAGCGGGCGTCGGCGTCCGCCGGGGCGGCGATCATGGTCTGCGTGGTCATGGTCAATCTCCTTTGACCCACTCTTATCATACGTGAACTTTGAGAGAATTGCGCAAATTTGCAGTTTCTATATACGTATTTGCATGAATGGACTGGACTGGAATCAGCTTCGCGCCTTTGCCGTCACCGTCGAGACCGGGTCGCTGTCGGCGGCTGCGCGCAAGCTCGGGCTGACCCAGCCTACCCTGTCGCGGCAGGTGGCGGCGCTGGAAGAGGCGCTCGACGTGACGCTGTTCGAACGGCTCGGCAAGCGGCTAGCACCGACGCAGGCCGGTCTTGACCTGGTGGACCACGTCTACGCCATGCAGGCAGCGGCGGACGCGATGGTTCTGGCGGCCAGCGGCCACAGCCAGGCGGTTGAAGGGATTGTCTCGATCTCGGCCACCGATGCCGTTGCCGTGCACCTGCTGCCGCCGGTGCTGGGGCGCATCCGCGCCGAGGCGCCGGCCTTGCGGCTTGAAATCATCACCTCGAACAGCCTGTCGGACCTGCGCCGGCGGGAAGCCGACATTGCCATCCGGCACGTGCGGCCGCAGGAACCGGAACTGGTCGCCCGGCTGATCCGCGAGGCGGAAGCCGGCTTCTATGCCGCCGAAAGCTGGTTGCGGCAGCACGGGACGCCACGGGAGCTGACGGACCTGGCAGGCGCCGATTTCGTCGGGTTCGACCGTGAGGGACGGTTCATCCGTCACCTGCAGGGCATGGGCCTGCCGGTTACGGAGGCAAACTTTTCCCTGATGACGGAGAACTCGGTCGCAGCGTGGGAGATGGTGCGCGCGGGGTTGGGCGTCGGCGTGATGATGACCGACATTGCCGGGCGGATGGACGGGCTGGTGCGGCTGCTGCCGGATTTGCCGTCGATACGCTTTCCGGTGTGGCTGGTCACGCATCGCGAACTGAAGACGTCAATACGGATCCGCATCGTCTATGACATTCTCGCCGAAGAGTTGGGGCGCAGCGGGGCGGCCGCGCCCGGATGAAGCGCCACGGACCCCGGCGCGGCGGCCGGGGCTCAGGCTGCTGCACTCAATGATGTGCGGTGGCGACGTCGCGCAGGATGCTGGTTTCCAGCTCCAGCTCGTCGATGTGGTGTTTGACCACGTCGCCGATGGAGACGATGCCCATCAGGCTGCCGTCATCGCCCACCACCGGCATGTGGCGGAAACGGCGGGTGGTCATGGTGCGCATGACCGTGCGGACATTGTCGTCCGGGCGGCAGGTGATGACCTTGCGGCTCATCAGCTCCGACACCTGCAGCTCGCCGAGCTCGGCACCGTGGTCGGGCAGGGCGCGGGCGATGTCGCGTTCGGAAATGATGCCGGCGATGGTGCGGCCGCCGTCGTCGGTGACCAGCAGCGCGCCGCACTTCTGCAGCCGCATGCGCTGGGCCGCGAGGGCCACGGTGGTGCGGGACGGGACCATGGCCACGTTGCCGCCCTTGGCGGCCAGGATCGAGCTTACGAACATGATTTGCATACTCCTCTCGTTGCGTCGCAAGGATTGCGAAGGCCGGGGCGGCGAGGAGAGCGGGGTCCGGCGCGGATGCGCGCGGGCGAGGCAGACCGGGCGTCGCACCCAGCGCTATCAATCATCTTAACACAGATGGACCGGTCTGGTGATTAAGGATCGGTAAGACGCTGGCGGCTTGCGGCATGTCGCGGATGGCCATGGCGGGCCCAGCGAATCCGGCGCAGGGTGCGCCCGCCGATGGTTTGCTCATCCCGATCCGACCCAAACAGCCAAGACGCCGAGGGCCCGCCGCCATGCTACTCGACACCCTGATTGCACAGATGCGGGCGCTGCCTGACGGCGCGGCGCGCGAAGAACTGGGCGCCGCCGCTCGCATGGCGTTCCTGGAATGGGCGTTCTCGCTGCCGATGGCGGCGGACGTGGGGGCGGAAGCGAAGGCTGCCTCAGCGCGTATGGCGGGAGCGGGCGAAGATGGTGGGGCGCTGGCGCTGTTCGCCGGGATGATGGTGGATGCGGCCCGGTTCGATGCAGGGCTCACGGGCGCAAGCGGCTCACGCCGCGGCGGCTGGGCCGGACGGCGGGATGGCGGCGAGCGGGCGAGGGTGAGGTTGGTGCACTAGGGGGGTGTTAGCGATAGGCAAGGAAGTCTTCGCGAGCGATGAAGTCAAACTTTTCAGCATAGAATTCAACTGTCTCTTCGGGCGTGTCGCCATCGTCAAAATGCCGACGAAGCCGTTCATCGTCCCAACCAGAAAGTTCGATGCTGAGGGCATACTTCTTGATCATGTAGCGATCTAGCTGGCTACTCCACTTGGCAAAGTGCCGGTGACTAGTTTGCTTCATCGGAAACTCGCCTTGTAGCCATCAGCCCGCAAATGAACGCTTTGCTCTATGGGATTTTCAATTTGGAAGGCTTTAGCGGACCGCCTGAAATCGTACAGCCGAATGATCGAGTAACGATGGTTCGTTCGCTGAGCGAACTCGACCTCGTTGCTGCTCATATGGAAGGGGGTGTTTCGCCAACCTGTCGTGGTCTTTGCGTTCAAGATCCAGCGACCGGCACTGAAAGTACGAGTCAACGACGACCCGAACAGCTGACTCATCCCAAACCGTTCCGTAAACGTCATCCTTCGACATTGGCGACTCTGAACTCCTCAGACCTTGAAGTGTGCATGGTCATTGGCGAAATGTCTATTGGTCAAGATTTTGGCTGGCGCATAGGCGCTAGTCGCGCGTAATGTGTGCTTCGCACAGCTCATGCCCTGGGTCCCGGATCACGCGACGGGCTAACGCCCGCGCGGTCCGGGATGACATGGTTGTAGTCCCGGTCGGATACCGCCTGCGACGCTCTCCTTCTCGCCTCTTGTTTTGTCCCGGTCGCAGCTTCGCTCCTCCGCGCCTCTTGTTGGTCCCCGCAACGCAAAACGCCCCGGCGCGGGGCCGGGGCGTCTGACGTTCAAAATTCAGCTGCGGTCAGGTATCAGCAGGTTGCGCCGAAGGTGACGATGCAGCCGGCGCCCTTCAGTGCGCCGTAGCCGATGGTGCCGGCGCCCATGACGGCGCCTTCGCCGATGCGGGCTGCGCCCTTGACTGTTCCGGAGACGAGGCCGGGCGGGCCATAGGCCTGGGCGTCGTCGGCCACCTTGCCGCCGTTCTCGCCGATGCCGTCAACGACCTCGCGGCCGCCTTCGACCACGCCGAGGACGGTGAAGTAGGCGCCTTCACCCACGCCTTCTATCGGGTCCGGACCGGGGATGAACTTGTCTTCGGCCGGTACGTCGATGGCGTTGTTGAAGTTCTTGTGGACGGTAACCTCGGCGGGGCCGCGGCCGGCGGCGTCGGACTGCGGTGCGCCTGCGACGGCAAAGCCGGCGGCGACACCCAGAATGGCGGTGGCGTAGAGGACGCGTTTGATCATCTTGTTTTTCCCTCTTCGATGAATCGGACTGTCGATGCGCAATTAACCGCGCCGTGGTGTCAGGCTTTCGGCAGCATTGTGGCCGAATTGTGCAGCCGCTTTCCTTGTCGCAATCCGGGATGGAAAACCGGTATCCATGGCTGCTGCGGCGCACCAACGGAAAGAGAGGCCGATAACGCGATGAACTACCGCCACGCCTACCATGCCGGGAACCATGCCGACGTACTGAAGCACGCGGTGCTGGCGCACGCGCTGGTGCACATGGGGCGCAAGGACAAGGCCTATTGCGTGGTGGACGCGCACGCAGGGCTGGGGGTCTATGACCTCGACGGCGTGGAGGCGGGCAAGACGCTGGAGTGGCAGGGCGGCGTGGGGCGGCTGATCGACGGGGCAGGCAAGATGCTGGCGCTGGAGGACGCGGCGGCGGATGTGCTGCTGGAACCGTGGCGGCAGGCGGTGGCGGCGGTGAACGGCGGTGGCGCGATAATGCGCTATCCGGGTTCGCCGGAGGTGGCGGCGCGGCTGTCGCGGGCGCAGGACCGGATGGTGTTCAACGAGCTTCACCCGGCGGACTTCGAGACGCTGTCGGCGCAGTATGCGGGCGACGGGCGGGTGCGGGTGACGCGCGAGGAGGCGGGCGTGGCGGTGAAGGCCAACCTGCCGCCGGCGGAACGGCGCGGGCTGGTGCTGATCGACCCGCCCTACGAGCGCGTTGACGATGCAGAGCGGGCGCTCGCCACGCTGAAGCAGGGGTACAAGAGGTTCGCGACCGGCTGCTTCATGCTGTGGTACCCGGTGACGGGGGACGGGCTGTCGGACCGGCTGGTGGAGGCGGCGGCAGAGGCCGGTATGGCGCGGATGCTGGTGGCGGAGATTCTGGTCAGGCCGGTGACGATCAATGGCGGGCTGGCGGGTTCGGGCCTCATCATCGTCAACCCGCTGTGGCCGCTGGCGGAGGAACTACCCGTCCTCGTGCCTGCGCTGGCCGAACGGCTCAAGGCGGGCGATCCGGCGTGGCGGGTGGAGTGGCTGACGGGGGAGTGAGGGGCGTTGACGGCGCGCCGTTTCGGGAGCATGAGCGCTGGCGTTCAACCGCCCTTCCGGAGCGCTTCCCCATGCCTTACGTCTCGCCTGCCCACCTGTGGCCGATCGTGCTGCTGATTGCGTCCAACGTGTTTATGACGCTTGCGTGGTACGGACATCTCAAGTTCAAGTCGACGCCGCTCCCGATCGTTATCGTAGCGAGCTGGGGCATTGCGTTTGTCGAGTACTGCCTGGCGGTGCCAGCCAACCGGATCGGGCATGCGGTCTATTCGGCGGCTCAACTCAAGACGATGCAGGAAGTCATCACGTTCATCGTGTTCTGCGTGTTCTCGGTGGTGTACCTGAAGGAGGCGATCACCTGGAAAACGGTGGCGGGATTCGCGCTGATTTCGGGCGGGGCTGCGCTGGTGTTCAGGGGTTAGTCCCGGGCTTCGTAGGAGGTCCAGACCTTCGAGGTGCCGTCCTTCATCACCAGCACCACGTCATAGGCCTCGCGGTAGGTGCCGCCCATCTCCATGCCCGGCGAGCCGGCCGGCATGCCTGGCGCGCTGAGGCCGACCGCGTCAGGCTTTTCCTCCAGCAGGCGCATGATGTCCTCTACCGGCACGTGACCCTCGATGACGTAACCGTCGACCGTGGCGGTGTGGCAGGAGGCGTATTGCGGGGTGATGCCCAGCTTCATCTTGTGCTGGGTCAGGGAGCCAATGTCCATGTTGGAGGTCTCGACCTTGTGGCCGGCAGCCTTGATGTAGTCGACCCAGGCCTGGCAGCAGCCGCAGGTGGCGGTCTTCTTGACGTGGAGGGACAGTTCGCTGGCGAAAGCTGCAGGCGAAACGGCAATGAGCGCGGCGAGGGCGAAGGCAAAACGGGTCATTGGTGATTTTAGCTCCGGGTTGACTGATCACGAGAGAGCAACATGATCAGGCACGGAAGGCAATTCAATGGCATGTGAGGAGGTAAGGATGGCAGGCGTGCAAGGCAGGGTGGCACTGGTGACAGGCGCGGGCAGCGCGGGCGGCATCGGCTTTGCCTGCGCAAAGTTGCTCAAGGCGGCGGGCGCGAAGGTGGCGGTGACCTCGACCACGGAGAGGATTCACGAGCGGGCAAAGGAGCTGGGCGAGGGCGCATTCGCACATGTGGCGGACCTGGTGGAGACGGACCAGGTGGACGCGTTGGTGACGGCGGTGGAAGCCGCACTCGGGCCGGTCGACATCGTGGTCAACAATGCCGGCATGGTGCAGACCGGGCATGACCAGCCGTCGCGGCTGATCCAGGACATTCCGGACGAGCAGTGGCGGCGCGGCATGGACATCAACATCACCACGGTGTTCAAGGTGACGAGGCGCGTGGTGCCGGGGATGATGGCGCAGCGCTATGGCCGGATCGTGAACATGAGCTCGGTGACGGGGCCGCTGGTGTCGAACCCCAAGGGCACGATCTATTCCGCCGCCAAGGCGGGTATTATGGGCATGACGCGGGCGCAGGCGATCGAGCTGGCGGAATACAACATCACGGTGAACGGCATCGGGCCGGGCTGGATCGAGACGCCGTCTTCGAGCCCTGAGGAAATCTTCGCCGGCAAGCAGGCGCCCATCGGGCGGCCCGGCACGGCGGACGAGATCGGCCATGTGGCGGTGTTCCTCGCGAGCGAGGAGGCGAGCTTCGTGACGGGGCAGCTTATCGTGGCTGACGGCGGCAACACGCTGATGGAGTACAAGGGCCCGGCTGAAGGGTATTACTGAGCGCAATCCGGAAAGTGGAAATCGGTTTCCGGACAAGTTGCGCGACAAAGGAACAGTGAATTGGCTTTTCCGCCCGAACGCATCGTGTGCCTAACCGAGGAGACGGTGGAGGCGTTGTACCTGATGGGGCGTGATCACCTGATTGCGGGCGTGACCGGCTATGCGGTGCGGCCCGCCAAGGTGCGCAAGGAGAAACCGCGGGTGGCGGCGTTCACCTCGGCCAACACCGGCAAGATCCTCGCGCTGAAGCCGGACCTGGTGCTCGCATTCTCTGACCTTCAGGCGGACATCGTGGCCGACCTGATCCGGCACGGCATCGCAGTGCACTGCTTCAACCAGCGCGACCTGGCGGGCATCTTCGACATGGTGCTGACGCTGGGGGCGCTGGTGAACGCGCGCGAAGAAGCGGCTGCGCTGGTCAATGGCTGGCGCGGCAGGATCGCGGCGCTCGAGGCTTCGGCGCCGGAGCTGCGGCCCCGCATCTACTTCGAGGAGTGGGACGAGCCGATGATCACCGGGATCGGCTGGGTGTCGGAGCTGATCGAGGTGGCGGGTGGAGAAGACTGCTTTGCGCACCTGCGGACCAAACAGGCGGCGAAGGCCAGGATCATCTCGCCGGACGACGTGATCGCGGCGGCTCCGGACATCATCATCGGGTCTTGGTGTGGCAAGAAGTTCGTGCCCGGCAAGGTGGCGGCGCGGCGGGGTTGGGATGTCATCCCGGCGGTGCGTGATGGGCAACTGCATGAGATCAAGTCGCCCTTGATCCTGCAGCCGGGATCGGCGGCCTTGACCGACGGACTGGACCGGCTTGTGGAGATCGTCACTGCGTGGTCCGGGCGCCGCGGATGACCGCAACACTTGCGTTCATATGACGTCCAAGCAGACTTCGCGACACTGGCTTCAACATTTACAACAAGGGCCAAACGGGAGATCCCCTCATGACCAAGACGTTCCTCTCAGCCATCGCCGCCGCTACCGTGCTGACCGGCATTGCAGCTTTCAACACCGCGCCGGCACAGGCGAGCGACGGCATTGCCGGCGACTATTTCGCCATCGGCGGATGCTTCCAATCGCGCTCGGCAGCCAACAAGCGGGCCCGCCGGCTAGGCGCCGAAGTGGTGCGCACCGACGACTATCCGAACTTCAATCCGGGCTGGTGGTGCGCGGTGCAGGGGCCGTTCATTCGTGACGAGGCCGAGTACTGGAAGTCCGAGTTCCGCCCTAATGGCGTCGGAGATGCCTACGTGAAGAGAAGCTGGTAAAGTTGAATTAGTTCAAGTGCTTGAGGCGGCTACCTGACTGGTTGAGTCAGGAGCTGCCAGCACGCAACCAGACAGCTGAAGCATGCTGGCGGTATCGAAGAACTCGATCAGCTTCGACACCTTGCCGTCCCTGAACGTCCAGTAGTGCCCCAGTTCGGTGACGCCGGTCTTGCCGGTGCGCCGGCTAGTTACTTCAAGTGCGACGCGCGAAGCGGCTCTGTCACCTTCGCTGAAGGCATCGACGAACTCGTACCGGTCAAACTGCCAGTCCGCCGCCAGCTGTTGCAGCCGGTCCACGAAGGCTGGCTTGCCATGACACACGGAACCGTCAGGCAGCGCGGAGCGATCGATATTCCAGACGAAACACACACCGTCGTGGAAGTGGTCGAGGCCAGCTTCAATCTCACGGCGAGCGTAGGCAGGATAGATCCGGGTGATGATCTGGACTGGAGTTTCCATCGAACAGGCTTTCCTGATGACAACAGAAGCCGTCAATCCAAATCCCAAAATGACCTAATGTCAACGTGCCCGGTCCAAACCGGACAGTCCTACTCTGCAGGCACAGTCCGCGGCTTGCCGGTATCGTCCACCGCGACCATCACGAAGTCGGCGTCCGTCACCTTGACCTTGTTGTGGGTCAAGTAGCGCTGGGCCCAGGCCTCGACCTCAATGGTCATGGAGGTGCGGCCAACCTTTGACACGTGGGTATAGAGCTCGAGCGTGTCGCCGATCTTGACTGGCAGCTTGAATGACAGGGCGTTGATGGCGGCGGTGACCACCCGGCCACGGGCGCGCTCGCTCGCGCGTATGCCGGCGGCAAGGTCCATCTGGGCGATGACCCAGCCGCCGAACACGTCGCCTGCGGCATTGGCGTCTGCCGGCATGGCGATGACGCGGATTGTGAGGGCGCCATTCGGGGCGGGTGTCGAATCTTTGCTCATGACAAGCGGACTTTAGGCGCGTTCGCGCGGTTGCGGCAACAGGCAAGTCCGATGGGTCGTCACCCGGATGAAGATCGGGGTCCATGCGCGAAAGGCTGGTGCAAGAGGGCAAGGCATGGATCTCGGCTTTCGCCGGGATGACGGTTCATCGGTGGCTTGATCCCTGTCAAGGCAGACGGGGCGGCGATGCTTCAGGCTGCATCGATCAAGCCATGCAGCACTGGAGGCGCCAATCCCATGAACCGCAAGACAGCCCTTTTCATTGCAGCTGCCGTACTGGCCGCGATTGCGCCCGTGGCGTCAGCCCAGACGCCGGTGTGGAAGCAACTGGTTGAGCAGCAGCTTCTTCAGGAGCAGTTCTGCAAGGTCGAGTATTACGTGGCCGAGGAAATCACGGGCGAAGGCGACGACCAGGTGATCAAGGCGCGCGTGCACTGTACCGATGGACGCGACTTCGACATCGAGAGGCGCGGGGAGACCATGAAGTTCCGCTTCGAGCCGTGCGACAAGACCTATTGCTGAAGCATCTGGCGGCGCGCGGGGTGGCTGACGAGCGCAAGGATGGCGAAGCACGCCATCGCCCAGAAGCCGGTATTGTGCCAGGTTCCCTGCGCATAGCCCACCGACTGTGACGCAAGCGCGCCGATCGTCATCTGGATGAAGCCTGCAAGACCGGCGCCCGAGCCGATGTTCCTCGGGTCCACCGAAATGGCGGCAGTGAGCGCGTTTGGGATGGTTAGCCCGTTGCCGAACGCACACACGGCCATCGGCAGGAAGAGGAATGCCGGGTGAAGGAAGCCGGCGACGGCGAGGCCCAGCATAGCGACGGCGCCTGCCAGCGTCAGCCAGTTGCCGTAACCGATCATCCGGTCATTGCCGATGTTTTCCGAAAAGCGGCCCGAGGCGAAGTTGCCGGTCATGTAGCCGAGTGCGGCGACGATGGTCCACATGCCGTATTCGACCGGCGAGTGGCCGCGCACCGTAATGATGATGAACGGGGCGACGGCAAGATAGAGGAAGAACACGGTTGCGCCGAAGGTCATGGTGGCGGCATAGCCGCGGAAGCCGCGGTTGCGCAGCAGTTCGCCATAGACGCGGGTCCGGATCAGGGAGGCATCGGGCTGCAGGTTGCGGTTGGTCTCGGGCAGGCTTGCCACTGCGCCCAGCAGGACCATGGAACCGATGACGGCGAGCAGCCAGAAACTTGCCCGGAACGAGAAGTGCTGGTCGAGAATGCCGCCGATGAGCGGAGCAACCATGGGCGCTATGACCCATGCCATGGTGATGTAGCCCAGCACGGAGGCTGACTTTTCGCGCGAGAACATGTCGCGCACGATGGCGCGTGACAGGATCATGCCTGATGCTCCGCCCACGGCCTGCACGCCGCGGGCCGCGATCAGCATCTCGATGGAAGTTGACAGCGCGCAGGCAATGCTGGCGGCGACGAACAACACCATGCCGGCTATGAGCATGGGGCGGCGGCCATAGCGGTCGGACAGGGGGCCGTAGAGCAGCTGGCACAGGGCGAGGCCCGCCAGGTACACGGTGAGGGTGAGTTGCACGACGCCGGGCGAGCTGGCTAAGGTGGCCTGCAGGCCGGGTATCGAGGGAATGAAGATGTTGAGCGCGAGTGGCCCGATTGCAGCCATGGCGATCAGCATGGCGTAGGGCGCGCGCGGTGCTGCGGTCTCGGAACTGTGCGGAAGGGCCTGATCGGTCATGGGCCGCGACTAAACCATAAACCGGTGGCCGATGGGAGGACTGGTTTGCGGCGCGGCCATGCACTGCGGGGATGGCAGGCGGTGAGCGATTGGCGCGTGACCGCAGCTCGGTTCACAGGCTACAAGCGAAAGCCATGAGCGATGAAACCAACATCACGAGCCGGGACGCGGGTTCCGTGGCGCAGGGCCTCGCGGCTATGTGGGTGGCGGTGGCGTCGTTCTCGATTGCCGACGCCATCGGCAAGTGGGGCGGCGGGGAAGGCTTCGCCGCGGTGCAGATCGTGTTCTTCCGCTACCTGTTCGGCCTTATTCCGCTGGTGCTGGTGCTGTGGTGGAACGGGTTCGAGGCAGTGCGGACCGCAAGGCCATGGGCGCACGTGCTGCGCGCGCTGCTGCTGTCGGCGGCGCTGGCACTGTTCTTCTGGGGATTGAAGTACGTGCCGCTGGCCGACGGCATCGCGGTGGCGTTTACCGCGCCACTGTTCATCACGGCGCTTTCCGTGCCGTTGCTGGGCGAGAAGGTGGGCCCGGCGCGCTGGCTGGCGGTGCTGGTGGGATTTGCCGGCATGCTGGTGATCGTGCAGCCGGGGTCGGACACGTTCAAGCCGGAGATGGCGATCATCGTGGCGTCGGCCTTAGTGTTCGCGCTGGGCATCACCTATACCCGCAAGCTGTCTCGCACCGAGACGGTGGCGGGCATGTTCACGTGGACCACGCTGGTGTCACTGGCAGTGTTCGGGCCGCTGTCGCTGCTGGCTTGGAAGACGCCGGAGGTCGGGCATCTGGGCGCCTTTGCCGCGCTCGGCCTGATCGGCGGGACGGCGCACTACCTGGTCGGGATCGCCTATCGCAATGCGCCGGCGGCCGTTGTGGCGCCGCAGGAATATGTGGCGCTGGTGTGGGGCGCGCTGATCGGATGGTTCATGTGGGGCGACATACCGGCTGCCTCGACGTGGGCGGGTACGGCCATCGTGGCGAGTGCGGGCGGGTTCATCGCGGTGCGCGAGTCGCGCGCCGAACGCCGCCGCAAGGCTGATGCGCTGGAGGCCGCAGCATGAGCGCACGGCAACTGGCGATCTCGCACATGGGCGCACGCGGCGAGGGCGTGGCCGATGACGGGCGCGGGGCTGCGATCTATGTGCCGTACACGCTGCCGGGCGAGACGGCAGAGGTGGAAGTGCATGGTCAGCGTGGCTGGGTGCGCAAGCTGATCGGCACCTCGCCGGAACGGGTCGAGCCCCAATGCCGGCATTTCGGACGTTGCGGCGGGTGCATGACGCAGCACTGGGCACACGCCCCCTATGCGGCCTGGAAGCGGCAACTGGTGGTGGATGCGCTGGCGCGGCGGGGCCTTGCGGACATCGACGTGGCGGCGCCGGTGGATGCGCATGGGGCAGGCCGCAGGCGGGTGACGCTGACCGTGGACAAGGGCAAGGCCGGGTTCATGGCGCACCGTAGCCACGATCTGGTGCAGGTGGAGGAGTGCCCGGTGCTGGCGCCGGCACTGAACAATGCCCCTGCCATCGCGGTGGCGCTGGCCAGGGTGGTGGGTGCGCGCAAGGCGCTGAAAGTGCACGTGCTGGCCAGCGATACCGGCCTTGATTGCGAACTGATCGGCGTTGACGACCCGGAACTCGATGCACGGGTGAAGGTGGCCGGTGTAGCCGAAGCGTTCGACCTGGCGCGGGTGACCGCCTCGGGTGACCTGCTGATCGAACGCCGGCGTCCGCTGCTCGATGCAGGCGGGGTTGCGGTGACGCCGCCGCCGGGCGGATTTGCACAGGCGACCGCGGCCGGCGAGGCTGCGTTGGCGGCGCTGGTGGTGCCGGCGCTGGAAGGCCATGGAATTGTGGCGGACCTGTTTTGCGGCTGGGGCACGTTTGCGCTCAGGCTGGCGCGGCAGTCGAAGGTGCTGGCGCTTGATTCCGACAAGGCTTCGGTGACCACCCTCGACACGGCGGTGCGCGGTGCGCCGGGGCTCAAGCCGGTGGTGACGCGGGCCCGCGACCTGATGGGCGATCCGCTGACGGCGGCGGAACTGAAGGGCGTGACGGGGGTGGTGTTCGATCCGCCGCGGGCAGGGGCGGCGGCACAGGCGGCAGAGCTGGTCAGCGCGCCGGGCGTGGCGGCGGTGGTGGGCGTATCCTGCGATGCCGGTACGTTCGCGCGTGATGCAGGCGTGCTGACAGACGGCGGGTTCCGGCTTGAGCGGGTGGTGCCGGTGGACCAGTTCCTGCACTCGGCGCATGTGGAGATGGTGGGGGTATTCACGCGGTGAGCGTTCAACGCAAGGACAGGATCGACCTGGCGGGCGGATTCTGGCTGGTTCTGTTTGCCGGCCTGATGGGCATCAACCAGGTGCTGGTGAAGCTGGTCAACGCCGGGCTGGCGCCGATTGCGCAGGCCGGATTGCGCTCGGTGTGCGCGCTGGGGCCGGTGCTGCTGTATGCGTGGTGGACGCGCAAGCGGCTGTCGGTCAGCGATGGCAGCCTGATGCCGGGCATCCTGTGCGGCAGCCTGTTCTCCATCGAATTCATGCTGATGTTCACCGCGTTCGACTATACCTCGGTGTCGCGCGCGACCATGCTGTTCTACACGATGCCGTTCTGGCTGGCGCTGGTGGCGCATTTCGCGATACCCGGCGAAAGGCTGACGCTGATGCGCGCGGCCGGGTTGGGGCTGGCGTTTGCCGGGGTGGGCTGGGCGCTGGCCCACAACGAGCACCCGGCGACAGAGTGGGCTTTCATCGGCGACCTGATGTGCATCGGCGGGGCAATGTGCTGGGCGGGTATCGCGCTGACCGCGCGGCTGACGAAGCTGTACAAGTCATCGCCGGAAATGCAGCTCGTTTACCAGCTTGCGGTATCGAGCGTGATCCTGCTGCCGGTGGCGGCGCTGTCGGGTCCGATGGTGCGCGAGTTCACGCCGGTCATCGGCGCGATGTTCGCGTTTCAGGTGCTGGTGGTGGTGGCCTTCGGATTCCTGATGTGGTTCCGGGTGCTGGCCGTCTATCCGGCCTCCGACATGGCCTCGTTCGGCTTCCTGACGCCGCTGTTCGGGGTGGCTTTCGGCTGGCTGATCCTGGGCGAGACGATCACGTGGGAATTTGTCGGCGCGCTCGCCCTCGTCTGCATCGGCATCGTGCTGGTGAACCGGAAGCCGAAGAAGAGGCCGGTGGTGGTGTAGAAGTTCGTATCCCGGCCTTGTGCCGGGATCCAGTCTGGGCCCCGGAATGAATCCGGGGCACGGAGCATCAGACGTCAGGTGCCGTGGTTGAGCACGACGACGCGGGCGCCGACGAGGACGCGGCGGTAGAGCTCGTCGATGTCCTGATTGAGCATGCGGACGCAGCCCGACGACATGGCCTTGCCGATGGAGGACGGGTCGTTGGTGCCGTGGATGCGGTAGAGCGTATCCTTTCCGGTCATGTCGAACAGATAGAGCGCGCGTGCGCCCAGCGGGTTGTCCGGGCCGCCCGGCATGCCGTTGGCCCAGGGCGCTGCGTGCGGGTCGCGGGCGACCATTTCGGCAGGCGGGGTCCAGCGCGGCCAGCGGGCCTTGCGCCCCACATAGGCCTCGCCCTGCCAGCGGAACCCGTCGCGCCCCACGCCGACGCCGAAGCGCAGGGCCTGGCCGCCGTCGCGCATCAGGTAGAGGTGGCGGCTTTTGGTGTCGACCACGATGGTGCCGGGCCATTCCGGGCCGTTGTACTGGACCAGCTGGCGGCGGAACTGCGGCTTAATCTTGCTGTCGGGCACGCGTTCGATCGGGAAGTCGATCAGGCTTTCCAGCGGCGGGCGCGGGGCGATGGCCTGCTGTTGCTGCTGCGGCTCGTAGGCCTGCGAGGGCGGCATGGGTTGTTGCCCGCCGCGGTTTCCATAGGGGTCGGCATTGGCCGGGGAGACCGAGCCGGTTGCATCTTCGGGGCGGATCGGGTTGAGCGAATAGCCGCCGTTGCGGCGCAGCCAGTTGTCGATGGCGTCGATGCTGAATTCCTGAGCGCGTGCGGCGCCGGTGGAGGCGGCAAGCAGCGTGGCCGCGCTGCCGCCGCCAAGGAATATGCGTCTGCTGATCGTGTTCTTCATCGCCGTATTCCCATTTAATCCAGGTCCGGCAGGACGTATGCCGGGAGTTCAGGACAGTTTGCGCTGAACGTGGTTAAGACTCTGTTAGGATTAAGAGATCTTTTCGGCCTGAAGTTGGAGGCAATGCGTCAATCGTTTGACGGAACGGGCAGGATGGCGAGCCAAGCCTCGATGCGACGGCGATTTACGCCGAGATCGGACTCGCCGACCTGGCTGCGCGAATAGACGGTGAGCGTGGAGCTTTTGGCGTTCAGCGGGAAGGTATGGACCGACACGGTGTCGGGGAAGCCGAGCCACCTCGAATACTGGACGAGGCGGATTTCGCCAGAATCCGGGTCGGCTGTTCCAGCAACGAGGGTGGTGCGCTCCATGTTCGGCCATGAACCGATGATGGCGGCGCGCAAGTCCTGCTCGCTCACGGCGAAGACGGGCGAAGGCGCGTGGGGCGATGTGGCGCATCTGCCGGGCGGGCACATCAGGAACTGGTTGGGCGTGTCCTTCAGGGCGAGGGTGGAAAAATCCACCGGGCCCAGATCTGCGGGCCCGAAGGCATAGGCCCAGATGCGCTCGCGCCCCGCCAGAACGATGACCGCCGCGACCAGGAAGATCGCGGCGGCTGCAAAAAACTTCATTGGAAGATGGTTCAGTAGATCGGCTTGCCGGTATCGATGGCCTGGGCCAGCAACAAGTATTCCTCGCAGGTGGTGCCGCAGCGGTTGCCGATTTCGGCGAGCTGCTCACGGGCGAGGTCCACGCGTCCCATCTTCACGTAGCCTTCGCCGAGGTATTCGCGGGCGAGCACGTAGTCCGGATTGATCTCGAGCGCCCGGGCGTAATAGCCGATGCCCTGCTCGACCTTGCCCATCTTGCGGTGGGAGAAGCCAAGGCCGTTGAGGGCTTCGGGGTCGGACTTGTCGGCCACCAGGCGGAACAGTTCGATGGCTGCTTCATATTGGCCGGCGCGGGCGAGCGCCCAGCCTTGCGCCTTGAGCGAGCGGTCCGGCACGATTTCAGAGGTCTGCTTCACGCACTTCTTCTTGGATGACGAATAGACATAACCCTTCTTGCAGGTGGGCGTTGAAGAGGACGTGTCGGACCCGGCCGCATGGGCCATCGACACGGCGGAGGCAGTGGCGATCGCGGCAGTCATGGCAATGGCAGCAAACTTCATCGTGTGAACTCCATGAGATGGGAAATTGTGTAATCGAGCGTCCAGTTGGTGAGGCAACGCAAAAGGCGGGCAGCTGGTTGCGGACCTCAAGATTTTCACTCGGTCCATGATACAGCGCTTCGCTGGCCCTGCTCCACCGTCTCTATAGAGAAATCACGGCATTGTGTTTTCAGCACGGCAAGCCGGCTTTGCGCGCGATTGACTGGTTGAGCCGCCAGTTGATGCGCGGTATCATTGCGGTTCAAGGAAGGCTGGAGAAGACTTCATCCTTCCTCCCGATCAGAAACTGACGGCTTGAGCATGAAACTGGCAGCAAGGGCAGCGGTTGGACTGGCGATGTGCCTGGGCCTTTCGGCCTGTGGCCACTACAGCCTGCTCGACGAGACCGGCGGCAAGGCTCCGGTTCTCGGGATGGACCGTACGGACGAGATGACCATCCGGCCGGCGGCGATCACGGACATGGACCGGCAGCAGCGCATCGGCGACGAGCTGGCACAACGTGCGCTCGGCATGATGACGCGCTCCAGCGACACCGAACTGGAGAATTATCTCAACGCCATCGTCAACCGGCTGCAGGCCAATCGCGAACATGGCATCAGCAACCTGTTCTACCGCGTCTACCTGATCGACAGCCCGCATGCCAACGCATTCACCCCGGGCGGAGGCCATATCTTCGTCACCACCGGGATCATCCAACGGCTGCGGACCGAAGCCCAGATCGCCATGGTGCTGGCGCACGAAATGGCCCACAACCGCTCGCTGCATGTGGTAAAGGGACAGGACGGCCAATCGCTCAGTCGCCGCGTGACGGCGTTCGGCAAGCGGGTATTCGACGACGGCCTCGGCGTGTCGTGGCTGAGTTCCGGCGTGAAGGCGCTGGCCGACACAAGCCTCAACAGCTACACCCGCGCCCAGGAAGAAGAGGCCGACCGAATCGGATTCCGCTATTTCGTGGGAGCGGGCTACGACCCGTTCGAAGCGCCGCGCAGCTTTGCCGCCCTGATCGAGACCGAAGCACAGAAGAAGAGCATCTTCGATGTGTTCAACGGCTATCCGGAAGGGCTGAAGCGGGCCGAGGAGATCAACGCCATGGTGCATTCGCGGTATCAGGGCGTGAACACGTCGGGGCTGACGCGCAATACCTCCGAGTACGTTCGCGTGGCCCAGGCCTACTGGCAGTAACTGCCGGCTTTTCAGGTGGTGGGTGCGGTTACTGGATCAGGCTGGTGATGGCGTGGCCAGCCACGGCCGGGTCTGCCGGAATGGCCGTCACGAATACCACGATCAACGCGATGCAGAGCGCGGCTGCGACGAGCGACAACAGTCCGGCGGTGCGGCGGCGAATGCAATGCGTGGCCCCGTGCGCGGTTGCGCCGAAGCCATACAGCTCACCAGTATCCTTGTGGCGGCAATCAATCATGTCGTCGTCCCGGTTCCAGAGAACCCCTCATGAACCGGATTTGTGCCACGGGAAAGGGGCGCAAAGATTACCGAAAGGCGCCCGCTGGACGGTCATTGTGTGACAATCCGGTGGCGATATGGTTAATGAAAGGTTAACGCTTTCAGAGGGTTGGCTCAGAAATTGGCGGAATTCTCCAGTTCCTGGCGGCAGCGGGCCGCGGCGTTGTCCGGCAGGGCGCTGACGTCGTCATAGGTAATGACGCTGCCGTGCGCGACCGGGCGGATGACGTCGACGCCGTGGGCAAGACCTATGGGCAGGGCACGCCTCGCATGGGAGCTGGCGGCGGGCATCAGCCGGCCCCAGGCGCAGTAGCCGCCTTCACCATCAAGGCGGTCGCCGGGCTTCAGGTCTTTCTTGGCAACGGCCACGACGTCGCCGCGCCACTCGGCGGTGGTGCCGGTGGGCTCGCCGCGGATGACGGCGTTGCTGGCCGACACGCCAAGCTCCAGCCCGATCAGGTGGTAGGGGCGGTACAGCGCTGCGTACCAGCCGGACTGATCGGTGACGAGGCCATACTGGGCAAAGCAGGCGCGGGCGTATTCGTTGGGTGCCTTGAACACGGCATAGACGCCCCAGCGCAGGTGGTTGGGCATTTCGCGCGCCTCGCCGCGGCGTTCCGAGGCGATGACTTCGACCGTTCCCGACATGTCGAGAATGCCGCCGGAGGCCTCGGGCACGAGGACGTTCTGGAGGTTGTAGACGTCGACGGCCGGAAAGCGCAGGCCGTTTTCGGGCGCGTTCAGGCCGGTGGCGTTGGCGATGGCCGCCATTTCGATGGCGGACTTGGTGCCGTCGAGGAAGGAGTTGAACATCTGCGAGTTCATTCCGGCGGCGGCAGCCTGTTCGGCGGTGAGGCCGTATTGGTCCCAGACGCCGTCAGGCGTTACGTCATGAAAGCCGGGCTGGTAACGGGTGCCCTTGCCGGCGCAAACCACCTCGAGGCCGCAGGTGCGCGCCCAGTCGACGATTTCGCAAACAAGTGCGGGCTGGTCACCGGAGGCCATCGAGTAGACGGTGCCGGCGGAACGGTGGGCGGCGGCCAGCACCGCACCTGCCAGCACGTCGGCCTCGACGTTGACCATGACGATATGCTTGCCGTGTTGCGCGGCGGCCAGCGCATGGGCGCAACCGGCGGCAGGCGAACCGGTGATCTCCATCACCACTTCCACGGTGGGGTCCGAGATTACCGACATGCCGTCATCGGTGAAGCGGGTTGCAGCGATGAAGTCTTCGCTCCAGCCCACGTTGCGGCAGGCCTTGCGGGCACGTTCGACATCGAGATCGGCGATGGCGACGACCTTCAGGTGCGGCGAGAACGGCACCTGGTTCAAAAACATCGAGCTGAACTTGCCGGCACCGATGACGCCGACCCTGACCGGGCCTGATTCCGCGATGCGTTTTTCCAGGATTGCGGGCAGACGGGTCATGTGTGGCGGCTTCCGATTGGCGTGGTTTGTGGATGCCGCACACTGAGCAGGCAGCGTTGCGCAAGTCAATCGGATTGAACGCCATTTTTCACGCCATGCGGGCCTACTGCGACAGGCGCACCGCTGCCACCTTGGCGCCGATGGCATTGAACGCGGCGCTCAACTGGGCCGGATCGTCAGCGTCATAGTAGTTGCCGCCGCTGCTGGCGCAGCTACTCAGCATCCTGCGCGTGTTGCCGCTGGTAACCTTGAAGGCGATGGAGAAGATGGTGATCTGGTCGGCCTTTATCCGGTCGCACAGTTCGAGCGTCAGCTTGTCGGCAGCCTGCGATGCATTACCCTTGCTGGTGTGCTTCGGGTTGCCTGGCAGCTTGTGGACCGTGTTGTCGCCGTCGGTCATGAGAACCACGTACTTGCGGATGTTCTTCTGGTCGGCCTCGGTGGCGCTGACCCCTTCGGAGAACGGCGGAATGGCGGACAGGGTGCGCCAACCCCACGCTAGCCCGCCGGGAATGTAGGTGGTGCCGCCGGCTACGAGGCCACCGATGCGGCCCAGTAGTTTGGCTGTGTCCGTGGTCAGCGGTTCGACCGGCTGGGCGCAGCAATCCCGTTCTGCAACCTGAAGCCGGATTCTCTGCATGATGACTACCAGTGGATAGTTTAGAAAGCTGACAACAGATTTGGTGAACTTCGGGTTAAACGTTGAACCTGCAGAAATCTGCCGCGATCGGTCAGCCTTCATAGATCCAGGCGAGGCGCTCGATCTGCCGCGATGGCGGCATCAGCTTCATGGCGAGGTTGCGGGCAATCGCTGCCGGGCCGGACATCTTGTAGATGCGCCCCTGGGTGCGAGATCCAAGCACGATGCGGCTGGTGCGGTCCTTGCGCGCCGCCTCGAAGCGGGCGAGGGAAGCGGGAACGGCTTCACCATCGCCAAGCTGCGCGGCGAGTTCTACCGCGTCTTCCAGCGCCATGGCTGCGCCTTGCGCCAGATGGGGCAGGGTGGCGTGAGCAGCATCGCCGATCAGAACCGCGTGTCCCTTCGACCAGCCGTTGAAGGGCTCGAGGTCAGCGGCAGCCCAGGCCAGCCAGTTAGCGCGCGCTGACAGAACGGTATGAAGTGCCTCGCAGGCGCCGGGGAATGCGGCGAGTACCTGCTCGCGCGTGGCGAGTGCATTCCAGCCTTCGACCGGGGCTGCACTGGCAACCGAGGCAACGATGTTGAGCCGCTTGCCACCGGACACCAGATAGGCGACGGCATGGGCGCCGGCGCCGAGGAACATGTGCACGGCATCGGGGTCCATGCCGGGCGGCAGGGCAGAGGCAGGCGACAGGGCGCGGTAGAGCACGTCGCCGGTCTGGCGGGGCTCGATGCCAGGGGCGATCGACTTGCGCATGAGCGAACGCACGCCGTCGGCGCCGATAGCGAGGTCGCAGGCTTGCGCCGTGCCGTTGAACTGCAGGCGTGGTGCGGCAAGGTCCGACAGGTCGAGCCCGGTCAGCCGCTGGCCGTGCACGACGCTCACGTTGTCCAGCGTGGCGGCGGCGTCAGCCAGTGCCTTGAGCAGGTCTGCCCGGTGGGCCACCCGGTAGGGTGCGCCGAAGCGGGCCTCGAACCGGCTGCCCAGCGGCAGCGACGACCGGGTGGCGCCGGTGCGGGCGTCATGAACGAGGATGGCATCGGGGGCGCAGGCCCGTGGCGCCATTGCGTCCCACGCACCCAGCGACTGCAGGGCGCGCACGGCGTTTGGCCCCAGTTGCAGCCCAGCGCCGATGGCTTCCAGACGCCCGGCCTGTTCGTGCACGCTCACCTCGTGGCCGCGGCTGGCCAGCGCAATGGCCGCGGCCAGCCCGGCAATGCCTGCTCCTGTAATGGCGATGCGCAATATTGCCTCCGGTCCGCCGATAAATCCGAGATAGCCCTTGCAGTAGAAAAGTGGCGGGTTTAGAGCAAGGCCCGCAAAAGCAATGCCAGACCGGCATGTCAAGGAGGCAGTTCCCATGGGTTTCATCGCAGACGCACTCAACCGCATCCAGCCATCGGCCACGATCGCGATTTCGACCAAGGCGATGGAACTGAAAGCGGAAGGCCGCGACGTGATCGGCCTGTCGGCGGGCGAGCCCGATTTCGACACGCCGGAGAACATCAAGGAAGCCGCCATCAAGGCGATCCGCGACGGCAAGACCAAGTACACGCCGGTCGACGGCATCCCCGAACTCAAGAAGGCGATCTGCGCCAAGTTTGCCCGCGACAACGGCCTCAAGTACGAGCCGGCGCAGGTGTCGGTCGGCACCGGCGGCAAGCAGGTGCTGTTCAACGCGTTGATGGCGACGATCAACCCGGGCGACGAGGTGATCGTGCCCGCTCCCTACTGGGTGTCCTATCCGGACATCGTGCTGCTGTGCGGCGGCACGCCGGTGTTCGTCGAGACGAAGCTGGAAGACGGCTTCAAGCTGCGCGCTGAAAAGCTGGAAGCAGCGATCACGCCGAAGACCAAGTGGCTGGTGTTCAACTCGCCGTCGAACCCTTCGGGTGCGGCCTACACCCATGCCGAGCTGAAGGCGCTGACCGACGTGCTGATGCGTCATCCGCACGTGTGGGTGCTGACCGACGACATGTACGAGCACCTGGTCTATGACGACTTTACCTTCGCCACGCCGGCACAGGTGGAGCTGGCGCTGTATGAGCGCACGTTGACCATGAACGGGGTGTCGAAGGCCTATGCGATGACCGGCTGGCGCATCGGCTATGCGGCCGGTCCGGTGCAGCTGATCAAGGCAATGGGCAAGCTGCAGTCGCAGTCGACCTCCAACCCTTCATCTATCTCGCAGTGGGCGGCGGTGGAAGCGCTGAATGGCCCCCAGGACTTCATTGCCGAGAATAACAAGAAGTTCAAGGAACGCCGTGACCTGGTGGTGTCGATGCTGAACCAGGCCAAGGGCCTGTCCTGCCCGACGCCGGAAGGGGCGTTCTATGTCTATCCGTCGTGCGGAGGCGTGATCGGCAAGACCGCCCCGTCGGGGAAGGTGATCGGCAATGACGAGGACTTCGTGACCGAACTTCTGGCGCAGGAAGGCGTGGCGGCGGTGCACGGTGCGGCGTTCGGGCTGGAGCCGTTCTTTCGAGTGTCCTATGCCACCAGCAATGAGGCGCTTGAAGACGCCTGCGAGCGCATCCAGCGGTTCTGCGGGAGCCTCAAATAGAGGCGTTTGTTTGTCTCTTGGCCTAGCTTGGTCCGCTATTGCCGCGGCATGCCTGTTCCCCTGGTCGGGCGCTACACGCGTCGGTCGGTTGAAAGCATTGCAGAAATGTCATTGGTAAGGCGTTAGCGGTTCGGCTAGTTGACTGGCCTGTCGCCCGGGACGGCGATTCGAGCCGGGTTCCGGCGGCGGCTTCAATGTGGCTTCCGCCGGAACCCAGCACAAACAACAGCGTTGACCTGCCATGACCAAAAGATTCGCAAGCTTCGTATTCGCCGTGGCCGCGCTTGCGGCCGCACCAACGCCCGTTGCCCACGCGCAAAGCGCCGGCGTCAACATCGGTACGCTGGAGTGCAAGGTGGCAGGCGGCATTGGGCTGATCATCACCTCGTCTCGCGACATGGAGTGCATCTATCTCTCCACTGCGGGCCGGGAAGAATACTATACCGGCGTCATCCGCAAGTATGGCCTTGATGTTGGCATTACCGGCGACGCCTACATGATCTGGGGCGTCTTCGCGCCCGGCGTGGTGGAAGACGGCGCGCTGGCCGGACAGTATGGCGGGGCTTCCGCCGAGCTGAGCGCGGTGCTGGGCGCAGGCGCGAATGCGCTGATTGGCGGCAGCAACATCACCCTGCAGCCGTTGAGCGTGCAGGTGCAGACCGGCGTGAACGCCGCGCTCGGCGTATCCTCGATGACGCTGGAACCGGCGCACTGATCGCGAAGGTTTGACGAAGGCGTGATTTGGAAACCGGGTGCGACGCTTCTAGGCTGAGTGCATGACTGCCGCCCTAGTGGCCGTAACCCCACACAAGATGCAAGGAGCGCCTGTCCCATGCTCATCAAAACCATTCACGGCTGGCGGATTCCGGAAAACCGGGCAACGCCGGAACACGTATTCTTCAATCGCCGCAAGTTCATAGCGGCGGCGGGCTTTGCCGGGATCGGGCTTGCGGCGGGCATTCGCCCGGGACGAGCCGCGGAAAATCCGTCCGCGGGGCTTTACCCGGCGCCGGTCAACGAGATGTACAAGGATGCCGGACGGCCCATCACCCCGGAAGAGGTAAACACCACCTACAACAATTTCTACGAGTTCGGCACGTCGAAGCGGATTTCGCAGGCGGCGGAAGCGCTGAAGATCAGGCCGTGGGAAATCGCTTTCGAGGGTGAGGTGGAACAGCCGTTCAAGCTCGCCTTCGACGAGTTGCTGAAGAAAATGCAGCTTGAACAGCGCGTCTACCGGCACCGTTGCGTGGAAGCCTGGTCGATGACCGTGCCCTGGAGCGGCTTCGCGCTGAAGGATCTCGTTGCGCTGGCCAAGCCAACCTCGAACGCGAAGTTCGTGAAGTTCGAGACGTTCTTCAATCCGGACATCGCGCCGGAGCAGAAGCCGCCGCTGTTTGGTGCGGGCTATCCGTGGCCCTATGCGGAAGGACTGACCATGGCCGAGGCGATGAACGACCTTGCCTTCATGGTGACCGGTGCCTACGGCAAGCCGGTGGCGAAGTCGATGGGCGCGCCGATAAGGCTGCACCTGCCGTGGAAGTACGGCTTCAAGTCGATCAAGTCGATCAACAAGATCACCTTCACGGCAGAGCGGCCGAGAAGCTTCTGGGAGACGCTGGGGCCGAGCGAGTACGGCTTCTGGGCGAACGTCAACCCGGCCGTGGCGCATCCGCGCTGGAGCCAGGCGGAAGAGCGCGTACTCGAGACGGGCGAGAAGATTCCGACGGTGATCTTCAACGGCTATGGCGAGCAGGTGGCCAGTCTTTATGCAGGAATGGACAGCCTGGGCGACAAGCTTTACCGCTGATCCAGAGCTTATCTGACCTTTACGTAAGAGTCTGGCCCGATGAAATGGGCCGGACGCCCGGGTGGAGAATGCGTCCGGCCCTTCAGGATCGTCAGACGTCCGGAAAACTGCGGTTTTCGCTGTGTTGCCTCTGCGAGAAACCCAAGTTTCCAAACCAACGGCCAGGAAGTAACTGAGGGAGTAACAGCCGCTGACATTCTAATCATTTCACAAACCGGACACTTTGTGCAACACCGGAAATGGGCATGTGGGTCATGCAGTGGCTGCATATCGTTCAATTGCCGGGATATCGGGCAGGTGCAGGGTTCCCGGGTTGGCGTTAGAGTCAATTTGCCGGGTCAGAACTTCCACTGGCGGGCCTTGGACACCACGAAATCACGGAAAACGGCAATGCGCTTGGAGTTTCGCATCTCTTCCGGATAGACGAAGTAGGTGTCGATGGCGGGGCCTTCCTCGGCCAGCTGCAGGCGGATGAGCTTCGAATCGTCGCCGACGATGTAGTCAGGCAGAACGCCGATCCCCAACCCGGCCTCCACCGCGCGGCGCAGGCCGTAGATGGAGTTGATGCGGAAGGCGCTCTCGCGCGGCGGTTCGCCGGGTGCGCGGCCAAACCTTTCAAGCCAGCTCAGATCGTCCAGGAAGCTCGGTACCGGGCCGAACGCCAGAATCTTGTGATTGTCGAGTTCGTCACCTGACTGGGGCAGGCCGTGATTGTGGACATAGTCGGCAGAGGCATAGGCGTGGTTGTGCACCGTGAACAGCTTGCGCTGGACGAGGTCGGGTTGCGTCGGGCGGCGCAGGCGGATGGCGACGTCTGCCTCGCGCATGCCGAGGTCAAGTTCCTCGTCGGTGAGCAGCAGCTCGACGCGGATTTGCGGATAGAGCTCGGTAAACTCGCGCAGGCGCGGGGTCAGCCAGATGGTGCCGAGACCCACGGTGGTGGACACGCGAAGGTCTCCCGACGGCTTGTCGCGGCTGTCGGTCAGGCGGGCGCGGGCGGCGGCGAGCTTGGTGAACACGTCGTGGGCGGTGCGGTAGAGCATTTCGCCCTGCTCAGTGAGGATGAGGCCGCGGGCGTGGCGGTGGAACAGGGTGACGGCGAGTTCCGACTCAAGCGCCGAGATCTGGCGGCTGACGGCGGACTGGGACAGTCCCAGTTCGTGGCCGGCATGAGTGAACGATCCGGCCTCTGCCACCGCATGGAAGATGCGCAGCTTGTCCCAGTCGAAATTGCTGTCACGGTTGGAGAATGGCATGAGCCGTCAGTGCTGCCTTCTCATTCGGCCGCTTCGGCATGGCTGCCGGCTTCGGCGAGCCAGCGCTCGGCTTCCAGTGCCGCCATGCAGCCCATGCCGGCGGCGGTGACCGCCTGACGGTAGATGTCGTCGGTCACGTCGCCTGCCGCATAGACGCCGGCAATGGCGGTAGCGGTAGAGTCAGGTTCGGTTACAAGGTAGCCGCCGCGCTTCATTTCCAGCCTGCCCTCGAACAGTTCGGTTGACGGCTTGTGGCCGATGGCGATGAAGATGCCGTCGCAGGCCAGGTCCTGCATCTCGTCGGTCTTGACGTTCTTCAGCCGTGCCGCGGTAACGCCGAGCGGGTTCTCGTCGCCGATGACCTCCTCCAGCGTGGTGTCCCAGATCACCTTGACCTTGGGGTTGGCCATCAGCCGGTTCTGCAGGATGCGCTCGGCGCGGAACTCGTCGCGGCGGTGCACGACCACCACTTCGGACGCGAAGTTGGTGAGGAACAGGGCTTCCTCGACAGCCGTGTTGCCACCGCCAACGACCACGACCTTCTTGCCGCGATAGAAGAAACCGTCACAGGTGGCGCAGGCCGATACGCCGAAGCCCTTGAACTTGTCCTCGCTCGGCAAGCCCAGCCAGCGGGCCTGGGCACCGGTGCAGATGATCAGGCTGTCGCAGGTGTATTCACGCCCCGAGTCGCCCTTGAGGCGGAACGGGTGGCTGTCGAGGCTGACCTCCACGATATGGTCGGAGATGATCTTCGTGCCGACGTGCTCGGCCTGGGCCTTCATCTGCTCCATCAGCCAGGGGCCCTGGATGGGATCGGCAAAGCCCGGATAGTTCTCGACATCGGTGGTGATGGTGAGCTGTCCGCCCGGCTGGATGCCGCTGACCAGTACCGGTTCCAGCATGGCGCGGGCGGCATAGATGGCAGCCGTATAGCCGGCCGGGCCGGACCCGAGAATCAGCACACGGGAATGCTGCGCGTTCATGCAATATCTCCAGAAAACCCGATCTCCAGCATGCACGTGCCAGATGATCGGGCAATAATACCCTCTAGCTATGACGTAAGAACATAGCTTGCAAAGGGGATGGCTGTTAAGTCAGTAGCGCTGTCTTTTCCACCGGAGAAGCGTTCGGCGGGGCTGCATGAAAGGCTGCTGCCATGACCAGCAAGACCATCGGACCGTTCCGTCCCTCTGACGTGAACGAGAGCAATGCAAGCGGGTATCCCGAACCGTTCGCCAGCGAGGCGCGAAAGCGGCACAACCGCCGGCTTGGCGACCATGCGGGACTGACCGCATTCGGGGTGGTGATGACCCGGGTCGAACCGGGCGGGCGCTCGTCGCAGCTGCATGCGCATACCAGGCAGGATGAGTTCGTGTACGTGCTGGAAGGCGAGATCACGCTGCACGACGATGCGGGCAAGCGGGTGATGAGGGCCGGGGAGTGCGTCGGATTTCCGGCAGGCACCGGCAACGCGCACAGCTTCCTGAACGAAGGTACCAAGGACGCCGTGTTCCTCGTCGTTGGCAACCGGTCGCCGGATGATGCCGCGACCTATCCCGACGTCGACCTGAAGGCGGAAACGGGTCCCGACGGGCGCTACCGCTTCACGCGCAGGGACGGCACGGCCTATTGACCGTGCCCCCGGGCTTTGCAACGGAAGGAGAGGGCCTAGCGGAATTCGATCTTGAGGATTTCGTAGCTCTTGCCGCCGCCGGGCGTCATGACTTCCACCGAATCGCCGGCAGACTTCCCGATGAGGGCGCGGGCGATGGGAGAGGAAATCGACAGCTTGCCGGACTTCACGTCGGCCTCGAAGTCGCCGACGATGCGGTAGACCGCTTCCTTGTCGGTGTCTTCATCGACCACGGTGACGGTGGCGCCGAACTTGACGGTATCGCCGCCCAGCTTCGACACATCGATGACCTCGGCGCGCGAGATCATGTCCTCAAGCTCGGCGACACGGGCCTCGTTCCAGCCCTGGGCCTCTTTGGCGGCGTGATATTCGGCGTTTTCGGAAAGGTCGCCGTGGGCGCGTGCTTCCTCGATCGCCTTGATGATGCGCGGGCGCTCAACCGACTTGAGGTGCTTGACCTCGTCAATCAATGCCTGATGGCCTGCGGCCGTCATTGGAACCTTTTCAATCATGTCTTCAATCCAGATACGCGTAGGGACCCGTCCATATCAGAGTTCACGATGGCTAAAGCGGTGAAGCCAGCCATTCCCAAATGCCTCGAATATGTCCGGAAATGCTTTGGTCAAACGCAACTATGCGCAAAAGGCAGACTTCCCGCAAGAGAAGTTTCGCCGCGCCCCGGCGCCCGTTTGCGGTGCTGCAACGAGCGAAATGCAACCTTTCATGGGTTGGCAGCATTGCAATTTCGTGGTGCGGAATGATTCGACACAGGGCAGAAAGCGTGAGAAGCTGATGTTCCCGGTTTTTCAAGGACCGTGCAGATGGCCCGAATTCTGATCAGTGAGAGTTCGACAGAACTTGGCTGCAAGTGGCGCGATGCGCTCCGTCGGCAGGGGCACGACGTCGTGCTCGCGTTCGACGGGCACACGGCCGTGTCGGCCTGCAAGGCGGGTCGGTTCGAAGTCGTCATCACCGACATGTCGCTCCCGGACGTAAACGGCATCCTGCTGTCCGGCCAGATCTCCACCATGCTGCCGGATGTGCAGATCATCGGCGTAAGCAGCGTGCTGACGCAGGAGATGGTGGACGACGAACTGGGCGGCGAGGTGCCATACTGCTCGCGCTTCTTCTCAATGCCCGTCTCGCCGAAGCAGCTTACCAGCGCCGTCAACGAACTCGCACTGGCCTGAACGCGGGGCCAAGCCATGCATCCAAGGCATTGGTGTGCGCCCGTGCGGCGGCTACCCTGTCACCTGACCTTTGACCAGAGCGCGAAGAGCGACATGCGATGACAAGCCTGACAGGGGCTGATGGTGCGCCGGGACCGGACCGGACCGCAGGCAACCTTTTTACCCCGAAACTGCTGACGGTGCTGCGCGAGGGCTATGGCGCGGTCAACCTGCGCGCCGACATGGTGGCCGGACTTACGGTGGCCATCGTGGCGCTACCGCTGTCGATGGCGATTGCGATCGCCTCGGGCGTCGGGCCGGAGCGCGGCCTGTACACGGCCATCGTGGGCGGTTTCCTCGTCTCGCTGCTGGGCGGCAGCCGGTTCCAGATCGGCGGCCCTGCAGGTGCGTTCATCGTGTTGGTGGCGGCAACGGTGTCGCGCCATGGCGTCGACGGGTTGATCCTGGCGACGATGATGTCCGGCGTGCTGATGATGCTGGCCGGTTGGCTGAGGCTCGGCACCTACATCAAGTTCATTCCCTATCCGGTCACGGTCGGCTTCACGGCGGGCATCGGCGTGATCATCTTCGCCAGCCAGCTGAGGCATCTGTTCGGGCTCACGCTGCCGGGCAGGGAGCCGGGGCCATTTGTCGAAAAGCTGCAGGCACTGGCCGCAGCCTCAGGCACGCTCAACCCTGCCGCAGTGGCCATCGCGACGTTGACGGTGGCGCTGATCTGGGCCGTCAAGCGGTTCAGACCCAACTGGCCGAGCCTGCTGGTGGCGGTGGTTGCAGGCACTGTTGCGGCGTGGGCGCTGGGTCTCGACGTGCAGACTATCGGCACAATGTTCGGCAGTATTCCTCGCACACTGCCGGCGCCGGCGCTGCCGGACGCGAGCTGGGACAAGGTTGTGGCGGTGGCGCCGGATGCGCTGTCGTTCGCGCTGCTGGGGGCCATCGAGTCGCTTTTGTCTGCAGTGGTAGCCGACGGCATGACCGGGCGCAGGCACCGCTCCAACTGCGAACTGGTGGCGCAAGGCGTGGCCAATATCGGGTCGGCCCTGTTCGGCGGATTCTGCGTAACCGGCACCATTGCCCGCACGGCCACCAACGTGCGCGCCGGGGCGCACGGGCCGGTTTCGGGCATGATGCACGCGGTGTGCCTGGCGCTGTTCATGGCAGTGGCCGCGCCGCTGGCCAGCTACATTCCGCTGGCGACCCTGGCAGGCGTGCTGGCCGTGGTGGCGTGGAACATGGTCGAGAAGCACGCCATCGCGGCGCTCATGCGCTCTTCGCGCGGGGATGCGGCGGTGCTTGCGGTGACGCTGTTGCTGACGGTGTTCCGCGACCTGACCGAGGCGATTGTCGTGGGCTTTGCGCTGGGCGCCATCCTGTTCATCGACCGGATGGGCCGGGCGGTGTCGGTGGAGACTCACAAGCCGTTCTCGACCGAAGACGTGCCGGACGAACTGCACCCGGGAGAAGTTGACCGGGGCGCCGATCCGGACACGGTGATCTACCAGATTTCGGGCGCGTTCTTCTTTGGCGCAGCGTCGACGGTGGGCTCGGTGCTCGACCGTATCGCAGACCAGCGGCAGAATTTCGTGCTGGACTGTTCGAAGGTGGCGCTGTTCGACTCGACAGCCGCCAACGTGATCGAGGCGGCAGCCCGCAAGGCCAGCCGTTCGGGCGTTCGGTTCATCCTGTCAGGCGTGCCGGGCGATGCGCGCAAGCTGCTCGAAACCCATGACGTGACGCCGCCGCTGGTGGAATATGCGGCGACCCTGGACGAGGCGAGGGCGGCGCTGCGCCTAGCTCAGAAATAATCCTGCAGCGGGCGCACCTGAAGATTGCCGTGGCTGTAGGCCGCGACGCCCTGGGTGGCGGCTACCGCACCAGACAGCGTGGTGTAGTAAGGGATCTTGCCCATCAGCGCGGCCCGGCGGATCGACTTGGAGTCGGCCAGTGCCGCCTGTCCCTCGGTGGTGTTGAACACCAGCTGCACCTCGCCGTTGGTCATCGCGTCGACGATGTGCGGGCGGCCTTCGAGCACCTTGTTGACGCGCTGGGCAGGTATGCCTTTCGAGACCAGATAACGCTGGGTTCCGCCGGTGGCGATGATCCTGAAACCGAGCTCCGACAATTGCCGGGCTGCGGGCAGAATGCGGGCCTTGTCGTGGTCGCGCACCGAGATGAAGGCGGTGCCGTCGACCGGCACCTTGGTGCCGCCACCGAGCTGAGACTTGGCGAAGGCCATGGCAAAGCCGGTGTCGAGGCCCATGACTTCGCCGGTCGAGCGCATTTCCGGGCCAAGCACCGTATCGACGCCGGGGAAGCGGGCGAACGGGAACACGGCTTCCTTGACGCCGATGTGCTTCAGCTTCGGGCTCTTCAGCCGGAACGAATTGAGCTTCTCGCCGGCCATTACGCGTGCGGCGATCTTGGCGATGGGCTGGCCGATGACCTTGGCGACGAACGGCACGGTGCGCGAGGCACGCGGGTTGACCTCAAGCACGTAGATGTCGCCGTCCTTGATGGCGAACTGCACGTTCATCAGGCCGACCACGTTGAGCGCCCTGGCCAGCTTTGCAGTCTGCGCCTCGAGTTCTTCGATGACGGATTTCTTCAGCGAGTGGGGCGGCAGCGAGCAGGCGCTGTCGCCGGAGTGAATGCCGGCTTCCTCGATGTGCTCCATGATGCCTGCGATGAACACGTCGGTGCCGTCGCAAATCGCGTCCACGTCCACCTCGGTGGCGTCGGACAGGTAGCTGTCGATTAGAACCGGCGACTTGCCGGACACGACGACGGCCTCGTTGATGTAGCGCTCCAGCCCTTCGCGGTCGCGCACGATTTCCATGGCCCGTCCGCCGAGCACGTAGGACGGGCGGATGACGACGGGATAGCCGATCTTCTCGGCGATGCGCACGGCCTCCGCGCCGGACTTTGCGATGCCGTTGTTGGGCTGAGCCACCTTGACCTTCTTGAGCAACTTGGCGAAGCGGTCGCGGTCCTCGGCGAGGTCGATGGCGTCGGGCGAGGTGCCGAGGATCGGAATGCCGCTCTTCTCCAGCGCTTCTGCAAGCTTCAGCGGGGTCTGGCCGCCGAACTGCACGATGACGCCCTTGAGCGTACCGTTGGTCTTCTCGGCGTACAGGATTTCCAGAACGTCTTCCGCCGTCAGCGGTTCGAAGTAGAGCCGGTCGGAGGTGTCGTAGTCGGTGGACACGGTCTCCGGGTTGCAGTTGATCATGATCGATTCATAGCCGGCGTCGGCCAGCGCGAAGGCGGCATGACAGCAGCAGTAGTCGAACTCGATGCCTTGGCCGATGCGGTTGGGACCTCCGCCGAGGATGACCACCTTCTCGCGATCGGAGGGGCGGGCCTCGTTGCCATCGGTGCCGGGCAGGCCCACTTCGTAGGTGGAGTACATGTAGGCGGTGGGCGAGGCGAATTCGGCGGCGCAGGTGTCGATGCGCTTGAAGACGGGGGTGACCTTCAGCTTGCGGCGGGCCTTCCTCACCTTGTCCTCGGTGCTGCCGGCCAGCGTGGCGAGACGGGCATCGGAAAAGCCCATGGCCTTGAGCTTGCGAAAGTTGGCGGCGTCAGCCGGCAGGCCATGCGCCCGCACGCGGGCTTCCATCTCGATGATGCCTGCGAGCTGGTCGATGAACCAGGGATCGTACTTGGCGCTTTCATGAACCTGGGCGGGCGTGGCGCCGAGGCGCATGCACTGACCCACTTTGAGCAGGCGGTCGGGCGTGGGCCGCGACATGGCGCGGCGGAAGACGTTCTTGTCCTCGTCCTTGCCGTAGCCCTGCAGTTCGATCTCGTCGAGGCCGGTCAGACCGGTTTCCAGTCCGCGCAGGGCCTTCTGCAGCGACTCCTGGAAGGTGCGACCAATGGCCATCACTTCGCCGACCGACTTCATGGCGGTGGTCAGGTTGGGCTCGGCGCCGGGGAACTTCTCGAAGGCGAAGCGCGGGATCTTGGTGACCACGTAGTCGATGGACGGCTCGAACGAGGCAGGCGTCGCGCCGCCGGTGATGTCGTTGTCGAGTTCGTCCAGCGTGTAGCCGACCGCAAGACGCGCGGCGACCTTGGCGATCGGGAAGCCGGTGGCCTTGGAGGCGAGCGCCGACGAGCGCGACACGCGCGGGTTCATCTCGATGACGATGAGGCGGCCGTCAGCCGGATTGACGGCGAACTGCACGTTTGAGCCGCCGGTCTCGACGCCGATCTCGCGCAGCACCGCGATGGAGGCGTTGCGCATGACCTGGTATTCCTTGTCGGTCAGCGTCAGGGCAGGGGCGACGGTGATGGAGTCGCCGGTGTGGACCCCCATCGGGTCGAGGTTCTCGATCGAGCAGACGATGATGCAGTTGTCGTCGCGGTCCCGGACGACTTCCATCTCGTATTCCTTCCAGCCGAGTACGCTCTCCTCGACCAGTACTTCGGAGGTGGGCGATGCCTCAACGCCGGAATGCACGATGTCGTAAAGCTCTTCCAGGGTATAGGCGATGCCGCCGCCCTGACCGCCCATGGTGAACGAGGGGCGGATGATGGCGGGAAGGCCGGTGTGCTTGTAGGCTTCGAGTGCCTGCAACTGTGCGGTCAGGCGGTGCTCCTCGCGGCGTTCGAACTCGGTGGCCGCCCATTCGGTCTTGAACTTCTCGGCGGCTTCCTGGCCCTTCGCACGGGCGGCGGTGAGGCCCTCCTCGTATTGCTTCTCGAAGCGCTGTTTCAGGTCGGACGTGTTGACGAAGGCGGAGCGCGGGGTTTCCAGCCTGATCTTCTTCATTGCGGTGCGGAACAGGTCGCGGTCCTCGGCCTTGTCGATGGCCTCGGCGCGTGCGCCGATCATTTCCACGTCCCACTTCTTAAGCACGCCGCGCTTGTTCAGCGTGAGTGCGGTATTGAGCGCCGTCTGGCCACCCATGGTCGGCAGCAGCACCAGCTTTTCGTTGGGGCGCTCGGTGCGTTCCTTCTCGATGATCTTTTCAACTACTTCCGGCGTGATCGGCTCGATGTACGTGGCATGCGCCAGGTCCGGGTCGGTCATGATGGTGGCCGGGTTCGAATTGACCAGCACGATGCGGTAGCCTTCGGCCTTGAGCGCCTTGCAGGCCTGGGTGCCGGAGTAGTCGAACTCGCAGGCCTGGCCGATAACGATCGGCCCCGCGCCGATGATGAGGATCGTGGAGATGTCTGTACGTTTGGGCATGCCGG
>JAHEBA010000231.1 GCA_024642465.1 Alphaproteobacteria bacterium | reverse complement strand
GAGGCGCCTGCGCTTCGCGTGGACTGATTGACGTGATGGCTCATCTACGCCAGGCAAATGCTAGCACGGTTGAGGAAGCGCAAAGAGTCCTCAAGGGCTCTGTGCAAGACATTGATATGCTGCGCGATCTGGCTCCTGTGATAGAGAAGCTCATGGTCGAATAAGATCCGCTTCGCGGCGCGTATTGCTCAGTTTCTCATCTTGCCTTGTCGATTGAACAAACCGACAGATATATGCCAATTTTAACGTCAAACTTTCATCGACCTTTAGCTAAGTGGCGCTCGACCCCAAACTAAAATGCTAAATCCAAGTCCTAAATCGACCAATGATGTCCAAAGCCTTCAAACACCGAACCCACCAAGTGTCACTAATATCTGAAGGCCCGCTTCTGCGCCTTCAGATGGGGGCAAGCAATAAATACGACGATTGCGGCGAAGCTACAGCATAGTCAGTTCCCACAGTTTCTTGGGTTACTGTCCGAAGTTATTGGCTATCCTAGTGCGGATAGACCAAGGGCGGATCCTGCTCTAGTAGTCGAACTGGATCACACGTTGTTGCACACTACAACAACCCTATGAAAAACATTTCTCGTTGGCATGACGCTCGGAGGATTGGTCCCAGTGCAGTTTTTTGAATTAAGACGACTCGGAATAGTAAAGGCCGTTTCAATCGCGGGAGTGTTGATTGGGCTTCCGGGTCTGACGCAGGCGCAACAGACAACCCAGTTTCCCGCGGCTGAGTTATCCAACGCGGGTGATGAACCGGTAAGTGTTGTCGGGTCTTGGACCTACTCCAGTTCCCTAGTCCTTGATCACTTCGTGGAACCGGTTGTCGCGTTACTCAATGTGTCACGCTATGCAATCGGTGACTACTCGGAATGGGTGCCAGAAGATCAACAGGTGCTGGGTCGACTTCTCGGACCGGCCTCCGCTCCTCCGGTAAGTTATGTAGTCGATCTGCCGATCCGACTTCGTGGTCATGGCGTTGACCTGGACAATGACGGCAAAGATGATCCGGGCGTGCAGATCCTGGCGCTTGTAGTGGCGAGCAATCTGACAGGCGGGTCCCATCTCTACCAGATGGACCAGATCAGCTATAGCTCTTATTTGACAAACCCGCATTCGGGCGCTTTCCGGCAGGGCACATTCCTTGTCCATGCACCGGATGCCGAGCAAGGCTTTCCAGGCTCTGCAGGCGATGACGGTCAGTTCTTCACTCCCGACGATCCGATCGTTACGTTACCGGCCGGCTACACCAAAGCGACACTTCGCCACGATGGTTCAGTAACGTTCGACCGATCTTCCGTAGCTCGTCTGGATACGCTCGAAGAAGTTGCTGCCGAGACGCCGGACTTCTCAAGCCAAGGCATTCTTGAGAGTTTCCAGTCACTTATCGATCTTCTCTCGGTCCGGTATGCCTACACCGATCTTCGCAAGCTGGATTGGAACGCCATCCGCGAGCAGTATCGGCCACGTGTGGAGGCTGCCGATGCAGCGGCCGACACGGCAGCATACTACGCTGCGCTGCAAGATCTGGCGCTTTCGATCCGGGACGCCCATGTCGGCGTCTCGATCACAGATGCGGCTGCCAAAGTGGCCTATATCGTAGCAACGGGCAAACCCTACGAGGCCAGTCTGGGGGCGCGGGGTTTGGAACTGTCGGATGGGCGCTTTGTTGTGACTGCGCTCGCAGCGCACGGCCCGGCGGCCGAGGCTGGCTGGAAGATCGGAACCCAAGTCATCAGCTTGAACGGCACGCCCATTGACAAAAGGATCAATACGATGCCCCTGCGGTCCCCTGCCGGAAATCCAGAATCTATCCGGCTTTTTCAGGCAGAGTTGGCCTTGCAGTTCCCTGAGGATGAGAGGGTGGAGGTCGCCTTTCGACAACCCGGTGACGATACCGTGCGAACGGCCACGCTTACGGCGGTCAAAGGTATCGCATACCAATATGTGTTGGATGCTCAGGTATCCGAGGCGCCCGGTCTGATTGAAACGCGTACACTGGAGGGCGGGATTGGTTACGTGACTTGGTTAGAATTTCAGGATCCTGCCTATGTTCTCGCTGTCTGGGAAAAGTTTCTATCTGACTATCACGCCGCTCCCGGTCTTGTGATTGATCTTCGCGGGAATTTGGGAGGTAACCTTGAACTTCTCTACACAATGGCCTCCTACTTCTTTGCCGAAACCGAACCGGCCAGCTGGAACTGGTTGGACACTTACAGTTACGACGAAGACGCCAACGACCTCGTCAAAGTTTTCGCACTCAACCTTCCGTTTTACGCCCCCAAATCCGAACTTCGCTATGATGGTGCTATAGTCGTTCTTGTGGACGAGCGTTCCGCCAGTGCAGGAGAATATTTTCCACAATTCCTCCAGCGTCACGGTCGTGCGAAAATCATTGGAGAGCATGGTACCGAAGGAGCGGGAGGTCCGGTCGAGCAGGCTTTGCTGCCCGGTAACATGGCGTTCCACTACACCAAGGGTCGGACGTATTTTGCAGGAACCGACGAGTTGAACCTTGAAGCGAAAGGCGTCACACTTGATGTGAGGGTGCCTGTTACCCTGCAAAGCCTGTCGGCTAAGCGCGAGGGACGGGACCCGGTTCTTGAAGCGGCGATGCAGGAATTGAAAGCCGAGGCAACTCGCCTTGCACAGGATCGCCTTGCCGGCACGACCTGGCGGGTAGGCCGGGTGCTTTCTGCTCCGGGCGGTCCTTCAAACCCAAGCCTTCCGTCGACCTATTCGATCACCTTCGACAAAGGGGGTGTTTTGTCGATCAGTACAGACTGCAATCAGTTCGGAGCGGATTACTCACTTGGAGAAAACCAGATACTTTCCATTACTCCCAGGATCTCCACGCTGGCCGCGTGTTTGCCGGGGTCAAAGGCTGAAGAATTCGTGAGCTGGCTATCCGCGGCTGAATCTATTCAGTTCGACAGCTCGGGCCTGCTGATCCTGACCGCGACAGAGAGTGGCGTCGTCGGAATGATCTTTTCCTCAGTCGATTGATGCCTAATGCAGGCGCACGGGCGCCCGGTGGACAAACGAGTGAGCGGGCACGTCAGCGCTTCTTCTGTATACACTGACGCCCGGTCCATGAGATCGTCCTTCAGTATATTTCTAGATTCCGACCGACAAGAGCATTTGTACGTCG
>JAHEBA010000087.1 GCA_024642465.1 Alphaproteobacteria bacterium | reverse complement strand
ATTATGGCCAGCGGCCATGTTCAAGCGCCGCACCCAAACAGGCCGGACACATGACCGCACCAACCAACCCAGGCATCAGCCGTCAAAAAACCCCTTGCCAACACGGAGCCGTCCACACATGAGCCTTTGGTTTCCGGGCCTCAGGGTCAGCTAAGAAGCTAAGTGTGCGTTTATCGCACACCCAATCTGGCAGACAAAAGCAGCCGACGGCGGGGGAAGGGACCGCCGAATACAATGCATCTAGCAACCCATAGGGAGATTAGCTAATGAGGCAACTGGCGATCAGATGATGGGAAAAATGATGGTACAGTGACCAGAACCATCAGTTTTATGTTTTATATCAGTTACTTAAACTGAAGCTTTGGTAGCGGAGGAGAGACTCGAACCCCCGACACGCGGATTATGATAGCGCGAACTGATTACAAACATTGTTATAACTCAATTATTTATGCATATAGTATGTAACACAATATGTAAGTTGCAATCTAACACTACCGACCCATTTCAGACCTGAAACAGCCGACAGCAGGCAAATTCAACCAGTCCGCGGGGCCGCGATTACTCGCGGGGTCAGAGAGAGATTTAATATAAAATGAAAGTGCAGCCCGAGCATCCTCGAACTGCACACTCAACATTCATTGCTAAAATCTAGCAGCTGGCATTCACGATCAACCCGAAAAGTCAGTGACGTTGAACCCCAAGCAACTGTAGTGGAAATCTGGCGTATCCAGGGTTGCGCCCTGACGATCAAGGGTCAGCCGATCACCGCTGAAGGAATAGGAGCTCCCGATCATGAAGGTATGGTCATCCGTATCGAACGAGCTCGAGTTGTCATTGACGGAAACGATCCCACAACTGTCCCTGAACGTCCCGCGATAGGCAACATACAACGGCATGCTTCCAAAAAACGGAATGTTATTGAACGTAAAGTCATATCGGGCCTTGACCGAAAATGCCTCCATGTCCTGGCTGGACGACTCATAGTCCGCGTTCAGGTAAGTCCCCTCAAGCTGGAAACGGGACTCGGCATCAGGGAACCAGCGAACGACCCCCCTGACGAACAATCCATCATCAAGAGAACTTGCCGATACTTGGGTCGCGCCAAAATTGAGCGGTCCCCAAGAATCGCCATCGAAATCGACGTAACCACCTTGAACGTAGAACGTGAAAGGCCCCGAGTAAAACTGGCCTTCACCGCCTACAAACCTATAGTCTGTAGAATCAAAGAAAGAAGAATTGGCCACACCAACACCGCCGAACCCACCTAATAGGCCCGTATTAGGATCTCGCCAACTGACGTGGGCCGCGCCCTGGAAGAAATACTCAGGCCCAATCACACCTCCGATGCCTTCAGAATCCTGACCGTTGCCGTTGTATTCCAGCTTGGCATCATTCTGGATTGATAGGTTTGAACCCAACGGAAGGCTGAGAAGCGCCTCGAGCCCCGTGGCAAATACCGTGTCGTCCGTCGATGATTCAGGGAATATACCACCGCCAATCTCAGGGCCGTCAATAAATTGGACACCTGCCCATTGATCGACAACGCCAGAAACGATCAGCCCCAGTTCACGTTCGACTTCGAGGTCAGCGGCCTTGGCGGATGCCGACGTTACTATCAACGCCGCCGAAGCGATCAGCACACATTTTCTCATATCGGAATCCCCTTGATTATGGTCATCACTATACACCAGAATCGTTTTCAAGCCACTGCATCAGAGCCAACCTGACGGAATTTCTACCGACTGTTGCACAATTGCAACACTAACCGTGTGTTACGCAATCTTATCAAACAGCTTCCGCCATCATAATAACTTGGCTTTTTTGGGCAGCGGAACAGCATTTCGTATATACAAAGACGGTGGGGGCAGAGCAGACATTCTCGGTCGCCCGTCGGAGAGTCCGCTTGTGACCCGGTTCAGACATTCTTGCCGTTGAAACTTAACCACATCGGCAGTGCAACAGACCCCCTAGCACAAGTTTATCCGGGCTTCGCTTTGCGGATCTCGCCTTACCAGTCCCAAGTGATCTGCATATCGCCAGATCGCATCGCCCGGTTTATTTTTTTGGCGCCACTTGAAACTGCAACGGGCCATGCCGACATGCCGTCACCACGACGGTGGCCGGGCAGGCCGCGGCGGCTCCCGGAGGAAAATCTTGATCACCGATCTGGCGTTTGTGGCGGCAGGGCTCGTTCTGTTGTTTGTCGGCGGCGAGGGCCTGGTGCGCGGCAGCGTCGCCATCGCCGACCGGATGCGCATATCCAAACTGGTTGTCGGCATGGTGATCGTCGGCTTCGGCACCTCCACGCCCGAGCTGCTGGTGTCGCTTCAGGCTGCACTGGGCGGCTCACCTGAAATCGCAATCGGCAACGTCATAGGGTCAAATATCGCCAACGTCCTGCTCATCATCGGGACGGCTGCCCTGATCTGGCCAATTGCCAACACAGATTCATCTATGCGGCGCGAAGGGTTGGTGATGCTTGCCGTTTCCGCTGCGTTGATCCCGCTGCTGATGATGGGAATCGTAAGCCGTTTGGCCGGCTTTGGCATGATTGCGCTGCTGGCTGCCTACCTCTTCATTGCCTACCGTCTTGAAAGCCGCAGGCGTGAAAGCGCCTTCACCCATGAGGCGGAAGAAGTCGCCGATATTGCGATGAAGCCCGCCTTTGCTGCCGTAGCGGTCGTAGCCGGCCTCGCCATGCTGATGTTTGGCGCTCGCCTGCTGGTGGACGGTGCCACCGGCATTGCCAGAGACTTCGGCGTCAGCGAAGCCGTGATCGGGCTCACCATTGTGGCTGTCGGCACGTCGTTTCCGGAACTTGCAACGTCAGTGATCGCGGCAATGCGCAAGCATGCAGACGTTGCGCTCGCCAACGTCGTCGGCAGCAACATCTTCAACATTCTGGCTATCCTCGGCCTGACCGCCGTCATCACGCCGGTGCCAGTGGCATCGCGTTTTGCCATGCTGGATGCTCCGGTCATGCTGGCCGTTGCGGCCGCACTGACGCTGATGCTGTTTACGATGAAGCAGATCGGGCGCGGCTGGGGCTTGGCCCTGCTGGCGGCCTATGCCGGCTATGTCTACGCATCGGTGCTGCCAGCCTGACCCTTACGGCGCATCCGGCGGCGGGGCGGATGATCTGCTGGAGAACTGCAGGGCGACAATGACTGCAACGACGATTGCGGTCATGACGAAGACCACCACGTCGGAAGCCTGGAAGGCGTGAAGCATTTCGGGAGAACTCCGGCCCACAAGCGGGCGCGGCGCGAATTCAAGCGCGTTGATTGTGGCGGATTATGGCCAGTTTCGCCGGCCATGAACGAGCCATGCAGATTTTACAGATCGACCTGGATCGAGCCCGCTTCACGCCCGTGAATGAACTGGTCGACGTGCGGATTGTTTGAACAGTCGATCTCGTTGGCCTGTCCGTGCCAGACGATCTTGCCCTGATAGATCATGGCAATACCATCGGCGATCAGGCAGCCTTGCGCCGAGACCTGTTCCGCCCGGGTGTCGGCTTGTTAGCATTGGCGGCCGGAGTTTCTGGTGTAAATGGCGCCGGCGTATTGGATTCCTCAACCAGGACGGCGGGTGTGGTACGGGTGCGCGAGATTGTCACCGCAAGTACGAGAAAGGCCGCAGCAACCATTATGCTCGAAACGATGGTACTGAAGGTGTCGGTCATGTAGGCGTTACCTGCAAACACGGTAATCCCAAAGGCTAGGGCGGCTGTCAGCAAGAAGCCTACGATGGTTGCGGCAGTCTCGTTATCCAGCAGTCGGGAGGGCTGAAGCCGTCGGAACTGCCAGTAGGCGAACGCCATGAGCAGCAATGTGCCAGCAATGATGATGCCGCCGAGATAACCGTTATCCATTTTATGTCTTCCTTTCAGGACAGAAGCACGCTTTGAAAGTTGAACGGGGCATCTAGCCACCAGCGGCGATCGCCGCACTTGCCGCCCACGCGGCGCCCGCGACAATCGACCCGGCCAGCAGCGCGGACATGACGGAGACGGCAAGTCCTGCGAGCAGCCAGATCCCGTCGCGCTCGGACAGGGCAAGTCCTAGCAGTGCCACGGCAAACGCGGTCGGCCCGTTGCCCAGCGGAATGGGCAGCACGATGATGATGCCGAGCAGCAGGCTCACGAGGCCAACGAGGCGTTCTCCTGCGATCCGCGAGAACGGCCAATACCGCGGCCTTAGAAACCGCTCGAGCCAGATCAGCCACTGCAGCATGTGAGCCAAGGCATTGCCGAAACCGGCACGGGGTACCACGGCACCCGCAATGCGCCGGGGCAACCAGACGGAACGTTGACCGGCAACAAGCTGTGCTGCGACGATAACCACCGGCAGGCCGAGGATGAGACTGGTCCCCGGTGGGGCAGGTATGCAGTTCATAATGGCAAAGAGGGCGAGGATGGCTCCAAGCGATCGGTCAGCCACGGCATTGGCGATGTCGCGGACAGTCAGGGGCTCAGCCGGCAGTTCCGGCAGTTTGCGCAATGTTTCGGACAGCGGCTCTAGCGGTGGGCGCAAGGCCTCCTTGGCCGCAGGATCCGGCTTGTCGTATACATGGGCGGTCATGGCGTCTGCCAGGGGCTGTAAGGTTCAGGCGCCCGCTGTCGGTCCGGCGGGAGTATCCGGGTCTTCTGCCATCCCGCGCTTGAAGGACTTGATGCCCTTGGCAACATCCGCCATCAGGCCGGAAATCTTTCCGCTGCCGAACAACACGACCACAAGCACAGCAATCAACAGCCATTCGGTTGGACCGATGCCCATTCATTTCTCCACTTGCCGCAAGGCCCGGCATCGTTGCCGGGGCGGCCCGTTAGAGACGCTGCTCCCGCTCGGCGGCGGATTGGCGGAGGAATTGCGCCGGAATCATGGCGTGCAAGAATTTCATCGAGGAATGCAATGGCAGCGACCTAAAAACCGACAAAGCAGTGATCAAGAGGTCCTGGGCTGCCTGTCGACTGGCCGATCTCTGAGATAGATCCTGACATAATCGGGGCTCTCTGGTGCTGGGCCACAAGAGTTGGTTTCAGGGCTGACCCCGTCAGCCACACGTCGCCTAGTCCTACCCTGAGTGGCGTGCTACCGCCGATTGAACATCGATTAGCGCACCATCCTGAACATAATCACCTACGGTACGACCTCGCATTCGATGCCGGCCCATCACTGCAGAAACGCCGCTTGACAGCGTATCCTGACAGGCAGATTCTCAGCGCTTGTGAGGTCTAGATGTCCCCGACCGGAACGCAGCGGCGGGGAAACTGGCAAGCAAGCGTGAAACGGCCAAATGGTATGGCAGTTGCCAACCCTTTTAGCCGCGCAATGCCCAGGTCCCTGGTTGACCCCGATCGTCCTGCAGTTTTTTGCATCCGGGATATGGGTCATGGCCTTGATCGTTTCCGCCTTCGTACTTTCACTGTCATTCTTGGGACTTGCCGGTATCTGCCATATGTACCGGTCTCCACAGCGTTTCCCGTCTCTTGCCAGTGGACGCTATTCCGATATCGCCGCAGTTTTCGTCACCTGTCTGTTTGGTCAAGGGATAGCCATGTCGGTGGCAAGTGCTTCGGCGGCTGCTTGGTGGTCACATGCGCTGGCTGTGGGAATCGTATTGGTTGCTGCTGTTGCAGCCTACCGGATCACTCGCTCTTCCAAGCTGGCGACCACGCTGCCTGAGTTCGAACCGTTCAGACCGGTTACGCCGGAAGGCCCGTCACCAATGGCGAGCAATAACAATAAGCGGAAGAGCCGCAAAAGAAAGGCGGCATAGATTTCGCGCCGGCACCGACAGCGCGCAATCCTTTCGCGCTTAGGGCAGAAGACAGGCTAATCCCGTTGCGGACTTCGCAGATGGCAGCGATGATGTCTGCGAGGCAAATGTCGCCGACAATGCCAAATAGTTGAGCGCACACCACAGATTTATCTTTAGCAAGAACGTGCTGCGAATGGCGATGGCCGGCGTTTGATATCCGTTCCCCGCTAGCGCCTAGTGGAGTGCTTCAGGTTAGTATTTGCGGCAGAGACTTGTGGTCTGGGAGAGATCGAAGGGTTAGATTTAAGGACAGGAGTGACAGCTCGAGAAGCCTCCAATGCTGGCTTGGCTAATCCGCGGAAGAGCGCGGGCGTTGCAGCGGCTGCGAAGTCATAGCAGCTTGGACGTATTGTTTCCTCGCTGCGAAATAGGCACTGACATGGCTGCGAACCATATGGCGATACTGGTGATGGCTTTGCTCTTGCTTGTCTTCAAAGGCCATGCTGAAGCGCAGGATCATGACGATGCGCTGACGTGTTGGTGGAGCTATGCAAGCTGTGCCACCGAGTCCTATGGGGACCAAAATTGGCGCTCCATCTGTTATGCGGATTTTGCGCGATGCCTATCAACAAAGACTATCCCAAATTGCCCTGCGTCAGGCCAGGTGAAAGACTGCTTAGCCTTCCTCAAAGACTGCAAGGAGCTGGCTGATGGCGATGCCGAATTGGACCAGCAGTGCATTGCAGATGCGGATGCGTGTCTGCTTGCACACGGATGTTGATGCGAGCCTATGTCAGTAACGGTCCTGCTCATCTCGCCAACGTAGGTGCACCGAAAGCTGAGAGCGTCGCCTATTGGCACGAAGCAGCCGGTTTGGGCGGTAGGTTAGACAGTCCGTTATAGGAGCAACACCGGACTTTCGCGGCAGCAATCAAAACTGGCCGCTTCTGAACCTTTTCAGACATGAGCGCCGCTCTAAGGCTGAGAAGTCATTGGACTGCTTGCTGGAAGGATGCGGACCGAATTGCAAGGGACTGCAAATCCGACTTAGTATTGGGAATTATGACTGTCAGAAGTTGCTACGGTGCATTGTTTCTAATGCTGGTACTGGTTGGATTTTCCAACCAGGCAGTGGCGCTGAAAGCGAAACAGGTTGCTGCTGGGACTGAGCATGCCTGTGCTCTGTATGACAACGGATCAGTATTTTGTTGGGGCAATGAGCGTTCAACCGGCCAAGCCAGCTCGACAAAAACCGCCAAACGCATTCCGAATTTGAACAACGCGGTTACAATTGATAGTGGCCAAGCTGGCAGCTGTGCCGTCGATACAGCGGGTGATGTTTGGTGTTGGGGGGCCGATTTACAAGGCACCGTAGAGAGAGAAATGTCGGGCTCTGGTTCCGGTGCGATATGGGTATCAAAGCCTGTAAAGGTAAAAGGGCTTCCACCCGTCAAACTGGTTTCCGTTGGCTATTTTCACATTTGCGCCCTCTCAAAATCTTCGGACGTGTATTGCTGGGGGTACAATCCCGCGGGAGAGTTGGGCGATGGGACGAGTCAACATAGCCATAAGCCCAAGAAGGTGAAAAGTTTATCCGACATCGTGTCGATTGGAACAGGAATCAACAATAGCTGCGCCGCGAACAAGGCTGGAAATGTTTATTGTTGGGGGACAGACAATCAAGCAAACCCATCCAAACCTTTTGTATTTTCATCAAAAAAACCTGTCAGAATTAGAGGTGTGAAACGAGCCAAGAAAGCGGATAACGGAAGAAATAATTTCTGCACTATGCAGCATGACAATAAAGTTATTTGCTGGGGTTCATTTGGATATTTCACATCGAAGCAAAGACGATCGGGAGTAATTAAGGCAGATATTATTCCGGATATAACTGACATGGACGTTGGTTTATTCTTATTTTGCGTCATAAAAAGGGAAAATGGTTCGGTTGTATGCGATGGACAGGAAGCTTCGATAATAATCAAGAATCAAGGCGTCCGCGAATTGTCCAACGCCGTGCAAATCTCGATTGGCTTAGCGTTTGGCTGCGCGATCCTACAAGCTGGCGAAGTAGTTTGCTGGCGTGATCAAGGCGCCCCTATCAGTGAAGTTTTTGTCGAGTTTGCTAAAGCAGGCAAAGTACCGGGATTGCCAGAGTAATTTCGGCCTGAATTGCACTGAAATGTCCTTATTGGCGGGCAAGCCTTAACCCGATGAGCGTTCAAGACTGAAATTGGCACAAAGCGGACATCCTTTGGCTCAGCTCATAGAGTCCGCTTTCGGGGGCACAACAGACATTCTCCAGGAAACCCGAAACCGTCCGAAGTTGACCCACTACGGACATCCGCATTTCCTGTTTTAGTTACTTCCAAGTGGCACCTTGGGCTTCAAAGCCCAGACAGCCACTGGCCGACTAACATAACCAGCATGGCGACCACCAGGATCCCGAGAATGTCGAGCAGGGCGCCTGCGCGCATCATGTCCTTCATCCTGATTGCACCAGATCCGTAGACAATCGCATTGGGTGGCGTGGCAACCGGCAGCATGAACCCCAACGATGCTGCAAGCGCTACGGCCATCGAAAGCATCACGGGGCTTGCGCCCAACTCCAGTGCCGAAGCGCCAACCATTGGCAGGAAGACTGCCGCCATTGCGGTATTGCTGGCCAACTCGCCAACAAAAACGATGACAGCAATCATCAGCAGAATGAGCATGAGCCCCGGCAATGCAGTTAACAGTGATGCGCCACTTCCCAGCCAATCTGCCAGGCCACTCGAAGCAATTGCGTCCGCAAGGGCCAATCCACCGCCAAACAGCATCAGTACATCCCAGCGGATCTTTTGAGCGTCATCCCACGTCAGCAATGCACGATCAGTCTGCGAACGGCTGGGGACGATGAACAGCATGATGGCAACAGCGATGGCAATCGCGGCGTCGCTGATCGACAACCACGGCAACAAGCCTTCAAGCAGCGGGCGTATTATCCACGCGACGGCAGCGAAGAGAACGAGCAGGCCAACCCGCCGTTCGTCAACGGACATCTGGGGAGACTGCTTGAGTGACTTACTTAGTGAAGTTGCCGAGAGTCCGGCCAGTTGGCTCGGCAGTGGAAATGAGATTTGCGTAAGCACCAACCAAGTTATCGGTAGCAGGACAACAACCGCCGGGACGCCAATAAGCATCCATCGCGAAAAGCTGATCTCGATGTCGTAGGTCTCAGCCACGAAGCCCACGAACAGGGCATTTGGCGGCGTGCCGATCAAGGTGCCCATTCCGCCGATGGTTGCGCCATAGGCGATAGCCAGCATCAAGGCGGTACAAAACGCTGCTACCTGCTCTTGATCGGCGTCATCTCCCTGGCTAGTAACAGCGAAGATTATCGATTGCCCTATCGGCAGCATCATCATCGCCGTGGCCGTGTTGCTGACCCACATGCTGAGAAAGGCTGTTGCCGTCATAATGGCAGCAATGACACCCGCCGGACGCTCACCAGCCAGACCAAGGATCCAGAGTGCGATGCGCCGACTCAGGCCCCAGCGCTGGATTGCCTGTGCCATCAGGAACCCACCGAGGAACAGAAAGATCAGCGGATTGGCGTAAGCGGCAGTGGTGTCGCCTGCCGAGGCAACGCCAAGCGCCGGGAACAGAACAACAGGCAGCAGGGCAGTTACTGCGAGTGGAACAGCTTCCGTCATCCACCAGACAACCATCCATATGGCAATTGCGCTGACAGCCAAGGCAGGCATGCCCAAGCCCTCCGGTGGCGGGAGCATCCACACCGTGCCAGCCAAAGCGGGGCCTATGAACAGTGCTGCAGTGCGAATTGACGTCTTAATGTCTGGCATATCCTTGTTGAGTTTCGCTGACTGCGGAAACTGTCCGTGGTAGGACGGTACTACAAACTGCGAGAGAAAATCAGCGCCCCAACGATTGGGGGCTTGAAGGCCTGCTGAAAACTTAGCCTGCTGCAGCGCTGGTTGGCGTCACAATGATGATTAACGCCCGCAATAGCCTTGCCAGCCAATGGTGATTGATAGTTCTGGGTAGCCATTGCGTTGGAGAGACCCGTCGAATGCCACCGATCATCCTGTTTCCCTTCTACCTGGTCGTGACCTTTGCACCATTGGTGTTGGCGTGGCTGCAAGGCTTGCCCGCGCGGCCGGTGCAGGACGAACTGGCGACAGGTCTCGGCATGGTGGCATTCTCCATCCTGCTGTCCGAGTTCGTTCTGTCGGGCCGCTTCAAGGTCATCTCGGCGCGGATGGGAATGGACGTGACCATGCGCGTCCACCAACTGGCGGCGCGCGCCGCGTTGCTGTTCGTGCTCGTTCACCCCTTCCTGTATGCAACACCAATGCTGAACCATCCGCGCCCGTGGGACGGGAGCGGACAACTGACGCTGGGCCTGAACGTCACCTCGGCACTGACCGGAATCACCGGCTGGGTGTTTGTGCTGATCATCGTTCTCACATCGATCTGGCGCGATCAGCTGCCATTCCGGCACGAGACCTGGCGCTTGCTGCATGGCATCGGCGCCGTGATCACCGCAGTTGCCGTCACCCACCACACGCTGGCGTCGGGCCGCTACAGTGCGGATCCGCTGCTGGCCGGTTTCTGGATTGTCCTGCTCGCTGTCGCTCTTGGATCGCTGGTCAAGACCTATCTGCTGACGCCGCTGCGCCAGCTCTCGCGTCCTTACGAGGTGAGTTCAATCCGCAAGCTGGCGCTGAAGACATGGGAACTGACGATCCGGCCAAATGCAGGCGATGCCTTGCGCTTCGTGCCTGGGCAGTTCGTCTGGCTTAACGTGGGCAACAGCCCCTTCTCCCTTGCCGAGAACCCGTTCTCCATCAGCTCGGCTCCGGCTGACCGCAACCAGATGCAATTTGTCATCAAGGAAGTGGGTGACATGACGCGGGCGCTGCCCGAAGTGACACCCGGCACCAAGGCCTATCTGGATGGGCCTTATGGAAATCTCACCCTTCAGCACACGCAGGCGACAGGCATCGCGCTGATAGCCGGTGGCGTTGGCATTGCGCCGTTGCTTTCGATTGCCCGCCAGTTGAAGGCGGACCAAGATCCGAGACCGGTAGTGATCGTCTACGGCAACCGGGTTGCCGAACAGATTGTCTATGGAGACGAACTTTTGGAGCTTGTCACCAATCCGGGTTCGGAGCTGGTGCATGTGGTGTCGGAAGCTGGCCCTGACTGGCGCGGACAGACTGGCGTGGTCGACGCCGATACGCTTGGCCGGGTGTTCAAGCAGCACGATGTCTCTGGCTGGTTGTTCCTGGTCTGCGGTCCGCCCATCATGCTCAACGTAGTTGAAATAGAACTCAAGGAACTCGGCGTTCCGGTGAGCCAGATCGTTTCCGAAAGGTTCTACTATGACTGATCGAGCGCTTCGATCGGACTTCCATGCACTGAAGGCTGAGCGATCATTTGAGATCCTCGGTGCATCCGATAGCGGCCTGTCGTCCAGCGACGCAGCTCGTCGCCTGGCCGAACACGGACCCAACCGGTTGCCCGAACCGCCAGGACGCAATCCGGTTTTGCGATTCCTGTCACATTTCCACAATGTGCTGATCTATGTGCTGCTGGCTTCAGCCGGGGTGACTGCCGCGCTCCAGCATTGGGTGGACACCGGCGTCATACTTGCCGTTGTGCTGGTCAATGCGCTGATCGGTTTCATCCAGGAGGGAAAGGCAGAGCAGGCGATGGCGGCGATTCGGGGCATGCTGGCGCCGCATTCGGCAGTGCTGCGCGGCGGCCGCCGCCAGAGTGTTGATTCAACTGGACTTGTGCCCGGCGACATCGTCCTGGTCGAAGCGGGAGACCGGGTTCCGGCAGATCTGAGTTTGATCCATGCGCGCGGCCTGAAGGCGGAGGAGGCCCTCCTGACCGGTGAATCCGTACCAGTCCACAAGGGCATTGCACCGGTCGATGGCGCAGCTCCTCTCGGTGATCACGGCGCCGATGCCATGCAGCAAGCGCCAGGTCTCGTACCGGAATGGATAACGTAAAGAATCTTTCGCACTTTCAGGATTGACGGCTTCTTCTACAGCGAAGGAAGGAGCGACGAGATGGATGAAGACAAGGACGCGGGGATGGGCCAGGTGATCCGGATCGATGA
>JAHEBA010000018.1 GCA_024642465.1 Alphaproteobacteria bacterium | reverse complement strand
CCAGCGTGTGAGACGAAGCTGGTGAAACCGGCAATCACGCCCCAGAAGCGGCCTTTCCACGGATTGTCGGCCCTGGCGGCCCGGCTGCCGGCGCCGCCAAGCCACCATTGCAGCGAGAACAGCAACGAGATCGAGCCGACGATGAGACGGATATGACTGTCGTTGACGTAAGCAGCAGTCAGCCAGCCGATGACGATGCCCGCGACGGCGCCGGGCAGCATGATGAGCAGGGTGCGCTTGTGGTAGATGCCGCGCCAGGCCCACAATCCGGCCAGGTCCATGGCGACGAGGATGGGCAGGAAGATGGCTGCCGCCTGCACCGGCGGGATGACGAGTGCCACCGTGGGTACGCCAAGCAGCGCCAGCGCGCCGCCGAAGCCGCCTTTCGACAGGCCGATCAGGACGACGGCAAACACCGCCAGGACATAGAACAGGGGATCGGTGATCATGGGCGCGCCGGCAGGCTGGTCATGAAAGGGCTTGTGCGCCGCAGGCCTGCCGGACGTCAAGGCCCGGGTGGCTCAGCCGTGCAGACGCGCCCGGTAGGCTTCCACCCAGGGCTGGCAGTCATGCCAGCGGGCCACGTAGCCGGCGACGTGCCAGCAGGCGAGCCCCAAGGCGATGCCCGCATACCCGTCGACTGCATAATGCCAGCCAAGGTGAACCGACCCGACGAGGATGATTGCGGCGTAGGCCGTGACCAGTTTGCCGAAAGTGCGGTTGACGCTCCAGGCTGCGCAGGCAAACATGGTCACGATGGCATTGTGCATGCTGGGGAATGCCGAGATTCCGACGAAATCCACGTCAGGCCTGGTGTAGCCGTCCCACAGCATCTGCTGGGCGTCGAGCGCCCACAGCGGAATGACTTCGGTGTGAACCTTGTGCAGGTAGGCCATCAGGTCGGTGTAGGGGTTGTCGGCAAAACCGAGATTGGCCAGATACGCCGGACCTGCAGAAGAAAACGCCAGCGCCATGATGCCGCCGCCGACCAGCCAGGTCAGCGAAAAGGCCAAGAAGAAGCGGTCGCGCAACTGGCTGTGGCGGTCCTGGAAGGCAAACCAGAACCACAGGCCGAACATCAGCACGAACCAGAAGTTGTAGGCGATGTTGATGGCGAAGGTGATGTAGGGCAGACTGAGCAACGGCTGCAGCAGGCGCCACGGGTCGGCGCCGAAGTGGAGCAGGCGGTCGAGATTGATGAATGCCTTGTCCCATGAAAACGGGTTGAGTGCAGGGATCGAGGCCTTCAGCTCGATGGCGGCCTTGTTGTGGATGATCATGGCGACCACGACCGGCAGAGCGTTGACCCACAGCCGCGGCCTAGCGACGAGATAGTGGATGTCGGCGCCAATCTGCCGGACCGCACTCTCGGGCTTGATTACCAGGGCATACTGGCCAAGGCGCACGAAAAACATGGCGACAAGGGCAGTCGGCAGCGAGATGAACAGCAGTCCACGGGCAAGGGCCAAGAACGAGGCTCGCTGAGGATCGACGAGGTCGGCCGTCAATGTGTTGGACAGGGCGAGATAGGTTACCGGAAGCAACAGCAGCAGCAGATGGGCGCGCAGGCTCCACAGGGCGAGGCTGCCGAGGCCGGACAAGCGCTCTATCATGGCCAGGCGGCTGCTGGCGTTAACCGGTACTGACTGGGTCTGGTTCATCTTGGGTTGTCCGTCCTTGTTGCGCTGGATGCAGGTTCAGCGCGGTGCCTGCACGAAAGCTTCCGCCATGGCGTTGTGATTGGTGGTCGGGTGGCGCCGCTCCCACATTTCAGCCAACGGCTTCGACACGAACCAGCAGACCAGCGTGACGGCCCAGGCAACGTAGGCGTCGATGGCATAGTGCCAGCCAAGGTGAATTGAGCCGATGTAGACGATGACCACCTGGGCGCCGAGCAGGCGGCGGGGCCACTTGCCCAGCTGGCGCGATGCAAGGAAGAACAGCAGTGTAGTGGCATTGTGCATGCTGGGCATGGCGGTGATGCCGTCCAGCACCGTGGTGCCGTTGAAGCCCTGCCAGAGCATGTTCTGGGCATCGAGCGCCCAGATGGGCAGCACCTCGTTGGCAGACTGGAGATAGGCCATGAGGCCGGCGTAAGGGTCCGGCTGCAGGCCGATGCGCGAATAGAAGCACGGGCCAGCGGAAGCCAGCAGGATTGCCAGCAGGCTGCCGCCGACGCTCCAGACCAGCATGAAAGCCAGCAGGAAGCGGGTACGCTCGACGCTTGACCGGGTCATGAACGCCCAGGTGCAGAACACCATCCACATGGACAGCATCCAGAAGTTGTAGACCAGATTGATGGCAAAGGTGATGGGCGGATAGCCCAGAACCGGTTGCAGCCATTCCCACGGATGGCGGCCGAAATGCAGCATGCGGTCCCACTCGGAAAAGGTCGCGTCCCAGGTGAAGCCGCCGAAGGAGGGAACGGCGGACTTGAAGCTGCCCAAGACCGTCATCAGGCAAAGCAGCAACATGACGCTGGGCCAGCCGAGGGCGGAACGTTCGGGGCAAGTGGACAGCCGCCGGATGTCATTCACCAGTACCTTGAGCGGACGCTCCGGGCGTGTGGTGGCCGCCAGCTGGACAAAGCGCATCGCTACCACGGCCAGCGGCATTGTTGCCGTGCCGAACACCATCGACACCGCCAGGCTCGACACGAAGTCAGAGACGGAATAGTCGAGCGTGATGAATGCAAGCAAGAGATAGATCGTAACGAGGTAGAACAGCGGCAGATGCAGACGGGCACCCGACAGCCGCAAGGCAGTAACGCCGGTTGAGGCCGCTGCAACGGGTTGCGTGGCGGTCTGGGTCTGCATGCTACTCTCCACTCACTCACGGAAACGAGGCCACAGACTAGGGCTGCAGGCTTAGGATTTGGTAAACCGACGGTGGTGCATGCCGGCCCTCGAAGGTTCATCAATTAGTCGTCTTGCCCCGCTCCGGCGGTTCGTGAAAAGTTGACCGCAACGCCACGGTCGTGCAGCTGTGGCGACAAGGGTAGTTTGCAGGGAGGCATTCATGGCCAGCCGTTATCACGAAGTGTACCAGAGCTGGAAACAGGACCCGGAAGGGTTCTGGGCCGAGGCCGCGAAGGACATCGACTGGATCAAGCCTTGGGACAAGGTCTATGACCATGTCGATGGCCTGGACCGTTGGTTCGTGGGTGCGCAATGCAACACCTGCTGGAACTGTATCGACCGGCACGTGGAAGCCGGGCGCGGCGGCCAGGTGGCGATCATCCATGACAGCCCGGTCACCGGCACCAAGCGCAGCCTCACCTATGCCGAACTGCAGGACGAGGTGGCGACCTTTGCCGCCGTGCTGAAGAAGCGCGGCGCGGGCAAGGGTGACCGGGTCATCATCTACATGCCGATGGTGCCGGAAGCTGCTGTCGCCATGCTGGCGTGCGCCCGCATCGGCGCCATCCATTCGGTGGTTTTCGGCGGGTTTGCGCCGAAGGAACTGGCCACGCGCATCGACGACGCGCAGCCGAAGCTGATCGTTTCGGCCTCATGCGGCATCGAACCGGGCCGGGTGATCGCCTACAAGCCGCTGCTCGACGAGGCGATCGAGATCGCCGGATCGAAGCCCGCCGGTACGATCATACTGGCACGCGAGCAGGCGGCAGCCGACCTCAAGGACGGCTATGACTTCGACTGGGCGGCGGAAATGGACGCCGCGCGAGCGGCCGGCGACAAGGCGGACTGCGTGGCCGTGGCCGCAACCGATCCGCTCTACATTCTCTATACGTCCGGCACGACCGGCCAGCCCAAGGGCGTGGTGCGCGACAATGGCGGGCACATGGTGGCGCTCAAGTGGTCGATGGACGCGATGTACGGCGTCAAGCCTGGCGAGGTTTACTGGGCGGCCTCGGACGTGGGCTGGGTGGTTGGCCACTCCTACATCGTCTATGCGCCGCTGCTGCACGGCTGCACCACGATCCTGTTCGAGGGCAAGCCGGTCGGCACGCCTGATCCCGGCACGTTCTGGCGGGTGATCTCGGAGCACAAGGCGGTGTGCCTGTTCACGGCACCGACGGCATTCCGCGCCATCAAGAAGGAAGACCCGAAGGCCGAATACCTGAAGCAGTACGACCTTTCGCACTTCCGCACACTGTTCCTGGCTGGCGAGCGCGCCGACCCCGACACCATCATGTGGGCCGAAAACATCCTGAAGGTGCCGGTGATCGACCACTGGTGGCAGACCGAGACGGGCTGGACCATTGCCGGCAACCCGGTCGGCCTGGGTGCGCTGCCGGTGAAGCTGGGTTCGCCTGCGGTACCGATGCCGGGTTACGAGATCCACGTGCTCGATGAAGGCGGCAAGGAAGTGCCGCGCGGAAAGCTGGGTGCAATCTGCGTGAAGCTGCCGCTGCCGCCGTCGTGCCTGCCGACACTGTGGAACGCTGACGAGCGGTTCAGGAAGAGCTATCTGAGCCACTTCCCCGGCTATTACGAGACTGCGGACGCGGGCTACATGGACGAGGACGGCTACCTCTACATCATGGCGCGCACCGACGACATCATCAACGTGGCCGGCCATCGCCTGTCCACCGGCGGCATGGAAGAGGTGCTGGCCTCGCATCCGGACGTGGCGGAATGCGCGGTCGTCGGCATTGCCGACAACCTCAAGGGACAGATCCCGATCGGCTTCGTGGTGCTCAAGTCCGGCGTCAACAAGAAGCCGGAAGAGGTCGAGGCCGAGTGCGTGAAGCTGGTGCGCAACAAGATCGGCGCGGTGGCGGCGCTGAGGCATGTGATGGCGGTGGCGCGATTGCCGAAAACCCGTTCGGGCAAGATCCTGCGCGGCACGGTGCGCTCGATCGCCGACGGGGCCGACTGGAAGATGCCGGCAACCATCGACGATCCGAAGATCCTTGATGAACTGACCGCGGCAATGAAGGCCCGCGGGATTGGCGCACTTTGATCTCGCCCGATCATGTACGGCTGATGGCGCGGTACAACGCTTGGCAGAACCAGTCGATCTATGGCGCGGCGGACACGCTGGACGATGCGGCGCGCAAGCTTGACCGGGGTGCCTTCTTCGGCTCGATCCACGCCACGCTTTGTCATCTGCTGTGGGGAGACCTTGTCTTGATGAGCCGGTTTGCCGGTACGCCCCGCCCGGCTGCGCCGAGCATCGAGGCGTCGGTGGGGATGATCGGCGACTGGAATGAGCTCAAACGCGAGCGGGTGAAGGCCGACGAGGCGATTTCCAGGTGGGCGGTGGGCATGAACGGGGACTGGCTGGGCGATCACCTGACCTGGTATTCGGGCGCTGCAGGGCGCGAAGTCACCAAGCCGAGCTGGTTCCTGGTCACGCACTTGTTCAACCACCAGACCCACCACAGGGGCCAGGTCCACGCCATGCTGACGGCGGCAGGAGCAAAGTCCGACGATACCGACCTCTTTTATCTCGACGTCTGAAGTCTGGCGAACAAGCCGCTAATGGCGCGTGCGCAATTTGCGGCAGACATTCGGCGGAAATTAAGACTCTGTCCTTAGCGTCAAGTCTGCAGACCACCAGAAGAACAGAACAACAATGCCTCGTTCCGCCGGAAGCCACAACCTTATAGGAATACTTTGCGTGATCGGCGGCACAATTGCCCTGGGTGTGCAGGACATGCTGATCAAGCTGCTGGCCGGCAGCTATCCCTATCCGCTGCACGAAATCGGGCTGGTGCGGTCTTTGGTGGCTCTGGTGCTGGTGTTCGGATTTCTGTGGCTGGAGGGCGGCTTCCGGCAAGTGGTCAGCAACCGGCTCGGCATTCACCTGTGGCGCGGCGGGCTGCTGATTCTCGCCAACATGGCCTATTTCCTGGGCCTGTCGATGATGCCGCTGGCAGATGCGGCGGCGGTATTCTTCTCTGCACCGTTGATCATAACCCTGCTGGCCATTCCCTTCCTCGGTGAAAAGGTGGGTCCGCGGCGCTGGACTGCGATCATCGTCGGCCTGTTGGGTGTGCTCATCATGCTGCGCCCGGGCAGCGACGCGGTTCGGCTGGCTGCACTGCTGCCGCTGCTGGCAGCGGTATGCTACGCCTCGATCCAGATACTGACGCGCAAGCTCGGCACCACAGACAATGCCTCGGTGATGGCGTTTTATGTCCAGGCCTGCTTCATGGTGTTCTCGGCACTGTTCGGCGTGGTCTTCGGTTCCGGCTGGGCGGCACCAGCCAACGGTGACACGGCGCTCACCTTCCTGCTCAAGAGCTGGGCCTGGCCCGACACAACCGGGTTCATGCTGATGGCCGGATGCGGCGTGATGGTCGGTATCGGCAGCTACCTGCTGTCCCAGGCCTACCGGATCGCGCAGGCGCGCACAGTGGCCCCGTTCGAGTATACCGGGCTGCCGTTTGCGGTCCTGCTCGGCTTCCTCGTGTGGGGCGAACTGCCGGATGGCTGGAGCCTTGCCGGCATCCTGCTGATCGCCTTCTCGGGTGTCTACGTGTTCTACCGCGAGACGCGCGACCGGCAGGACGTTCACGCGGAAGACCCGAACATCCGCTAGCACTGCCACCATGAAAAAGGGCCCCTGAGGGGCCCTTCAATGTTCATCCGGCAGCGTGAGCGCCGGTCTCACTCATCGTCGCCCGAAGGCTTCTTGAGGTCCTTCAGCTTGGCGAACACCGAGTCCACGTCGACATCTTCTTCCTCATCCTCCGCGGGCGCGGGTTCGGACGACTTGAAGCCAGAGAAGGCCTCATCGGCGCTCGGCTCAACTTCCTTTGCCTCGGGCTGCTCGGCAATGGCGTAGGGCGGCGGCACGGTTTCCTCGGCCGGCAGCAGGGTGCGGCCGGTTTCGCCAGAGGTCTTCTGGACGCGCTTGGCGGCCTTGCGCACGGCGAGGTCGAGTTCGAGCTGGCTGCACAGGCCCAGGGTGACCGGGTCGACCGGCTTCAGGTTGGCGCTGTTCCAGTGGGTGCGCTCGCGGATGGCGTTGATGGTCGACTTGGTGGTGCCGACCAGCTTCATGATCTGGCTGTCGGCCAGTTCGGGGTGATGGCGCAGCAACCAGGTGATGGCGTCGGGGCGGTCCTGCCGGCGCGAGACCGGGGTGTATTTCGGGCCCTTCTTCTTGGCGACCTGCGGCACGACGATCTTCGACTTGGCCAGCTGCAGCCGGTGGGCCGGATTCTTCTCGCCCTTCTCGATCTCTTCGCGGGTGAGCTGATTGGCCACGACCGGGTCCATGCCCTTGATGCCAACGGCCACTTCGCCGTCGGCGATGCCTTTTACCTCAAGTTCGTGCAGCTTGCAGAAATCGGCGATCTGGCGGAACGACAGGGCGGTATTGTCGACCAGCCACACGGCGGTGGCCTTGGGCATCAGCGGTGCGTCGGACATGGGTTCTCTCCTTCAGAACCGGTCAATCTGGTTCTGCTGATCCAGCGGGATCAATGATGTTCGGAATAGGGCGCTATATAGTCCCGTATTGCCGTGAAGGCAAATGCAGATTTGCCGCGCAGCCTACAACAGATACTTCAGGTTGCTCGGCTTGCCGGCCGCGCGGGCGGCGTAGTGCTCCTCGAAATTGAGCATGTCCATCAGCCCGGTGCCGGCCTTGAAGGCGGCGAACGCCTTTTCCTCGTTGGCCATGACATTGGCCGCCCTTTCGGCCAGCGCTTCCAGCTCGTCATCGGTGCCGCAGACAACGCCATCGGCGTGAGCAAACACGATGTCGCCGGGATGAACCACGACGCCGCCGCAGGTGACCGGCACCTGGATGGCGCCGACCTGCTGGATGGTGCCCGCGACCGGATGGATGGCGCGCGCGTAAACCGGCAGGTCGATTGCCTGCATGGCGGCCGAATCGCGAACCGCACCGTCGACGACGATGCCGCCCAGCTTCTTGCGGGCTGCTTCCATCGTAAACATCTCACCCGCCAGCGCCAGATTGCCGCCGCGCCCGTCGATGACTAGAACGTCGCCTTCCTGCGCATCCGCCAGCACCCGCATCACGGTGAGGAAGTCGTTGCGGCAGGAGGCGGTGCGGGCGCGCCCGATCAGCTTGCGGCCCGGATTGACCCGGCGGATGCCTGCATCCATGGCGCGGATCGCCTTGTTGATGTCGGCGAGCATGGAGGTTTCGAGCTGGACGAGGCGGTCGAGGAGGGTGGTCATTGCAAGAGCCGTCTTTGACTGGGTCCCGGAACAGGTCCGGGACACGAGAATTGATGGACTGTGCCCCGGCCTGCGAGCCGGGGCCCAGAGAGTACGTTACATCATCGCCAGCACGCGGGCCGGGCCGCCCGAGCCACCGCGGTGCTTGGGCGCACCAAGGATGAGCGTGGCGCCCGCGGCGGGCATGTCATCGAGGTTTGCGATGCACTCCAGCCCCCAGCGGTTGGTGGGCAGCCAGGCGTAGTGAGTGGCGAAGTCGGGCGAGATGCCGTAGTCGAGCGACAACGTATCGACAGCCATGCCGACGGCGCCGGTTTCCAGCAGCATCTTCGTGGCCTCGATGTGGAAGCCGGGAAAGTGCATCTTTTTCTCCGCATCGGCATTGCGGAACTTGTCCGAGCCCACATGGGCGGCCCAGCCTGAATTCATCGCCACGCAGGCACCATCGGGGATCGGGCCGTTGGCGTCGGTCCAGGCCTTGATGTCGTCGGGCGTCACCTGGTAGTCGGCGCTTTCAGCGGCCTTGGCCTTCACGTCGATAACGCAGAGCGGGCAGACCAGATTGGCCACGGGCACTTCGGCGACCGACTGGCCGTTTTCCGAGAAGTGCAGCGGCGCATCCATGTGGGTGCCGGTGTGCTCGTTCACGCGCAGTTCGAACAGGTTGAACTTGTGCTCATTCCAGTTGAACTTCTGCTCCTTGAAGAACTGCTGCTCGCCGAAGAAGGTCGGGAACTGCTCGTGCAGTTCATGGGTCAGGTCGGCGAGCTTGCTGTGGTTGGCGGCCAGCGCAGGCGCGGCCATGTTGGTACCGACGGTGGCGGCGGCCGCAGCACCGGCAGCGGCGGTCTTGAACAGGTTGCGGCGCGACAGCATCCTTTGCTTCACGCTCTCGATCACACAGGCGTCACACATGGGGGCGAACTCCTCTCCGGACTGGTTGATTTGCCGGCGGGGGGCGGCCGGCAGAACGGCAGTCTAACAAAGGAATCGCGGCTGCATAGGGGGGAGCGAACCGGTGATGATGCCTTGACAGGTGTAGAGCACAACCGGGCTTGTCCGGAGCGATGAACGCTTACTAGAGTTGCGGACGGTCGATGATCATCAACATATTCCGGTGCAAGACGTGAACAAGCCCAACATCCTGCTGGTCATGGCGGACCAGATGACCCCGTTCATGCTGGAGGCATGCGGCCATCCGCTTGCCCGCACGCGGCACATGAGCGCGCTGGCGGAGCGCGGCATCAGCTTCACCAATGCCTATACGCCAAGCCCGATCTGCGTGCCGGCGCGTTCCTGCTTCATGACCGGGCTCTACACTTCGACGACCGATTGCTATGACAACGGCGACCCGTACCACAGCTTCATCCCGACCTTTGCCCACTACCTGACCAATGCCGGATACGAGACGGTGCTGGCGGGCAAGATGCACTTCATCGGCGCCGATCAGCTGCACGGGTTCAAGCGGCGGCTCAATACCGACATCTATCCGTCCGGGTTCATCTGGTCTTACCCGCTGCTGGATGAGAACGATCCGGAGGCGATGGCGTTCGACTTCGCGCCGCAGTACCAGGCGCAGAACATCGGGGCCGGCTGGAGCACCGAACTGCAGTACGACGAGGAAACGCAGTACAGGTCGCTGGAGTATCTGCGGTATGCGCCCGCTGACCGGCCATTCATGCTGACGGTCTCGTTCACCAATCCGCATCCGCCCTACCAGGTGCCGCGGAAGTACTGGGAAATGTACAAGGACGCCGACCTGCCGCTGCCGCACTATCCGGCAGACATGGACGAGAAATACTCGGATTTCGACCGGGCGTTCATCCGCTGGTATGGGCTTGACCGGAAGGATATCCGCGCGCCCGAACACCTGATTGCCATGCGGCGCGGATTTGCGGCGCTGGCTCATTATGTGGATGACAAGCTGGGCGAACTGCTGGACGTGCTGGACGAGCAGGGCCTGCGCGACAATACCATCGTGATCGTCACGTCGGACCATGGCGAGATGCTGGGCGAGAAGGGCCTTATCCAGAAGCGCAGCCTGTATGAGTGGTCGGCACGAATACCGCTGATTGTGGATTATCCCGATACAGGGCGCGCGAAGGTAGATACGCCCGTCTCGCTGATCGACCTGCCACCGACGCTGCTGGACATTGCCGGAATTGAGCAGGTGCGGCCGATGGAAGGCCGGTCATTGATGCCGGCACTGCGCGGTGAGGCGCTGGAGGTGGTGCCGGTGATCTCGGAGTACCACGGCGAGGGAATCATGCGGCCGAGCTTCATGGTGCGGAAGGGGCCGTGGAAGTACATCTACTGCCACCGCTCGGCGCCGCAACTGTTCAACCTCGAAACCGATCCGGGCGAGTGGGACAATCGCGCCGGCGACCCGGCCATTGCCGCAATTGAGGCGGAGCTCAATGGCATCGTGACGAAGGGCCAGTTCGACCTCGACTTCATCGAGAAGGACATCTGGGACCGGCTGGCGCAGAAGCAGGTGGTCAACCAGGCCATGGCCCTCAACGGCACGGCCTGGGACTATGAGGTCAAGGCAAACGCGGCGCAGCAGTACCTGCGGAAGTGATTCCGCCGAAGAAGTCAGACCACCAGCACGATCTTGCCGATGTGGGCGGAGGTCTCCATCAGTGCGTGGGCGGCGGCGGCCTCGCGCAGCGGGAAGGTCTTGAACAGCTGCGGCTTGACCTTGCCGGCCTCGATCAGCGGCCAGATCTTGTCCTTCAGCGTGGCGGCAATGGCGGCCTTGTCGGCGATGGCCCGGGCGCGCAGGGTGGAGCCGGTCAACGTCAGGCGCTTCATCATGACCATGACGAAGTTCACTTCCGCAGTGGAACCGTTGAGGTAGGCAATGTTGACGATGCGCCCGTCCATGGCGGCAGCCTTGATGTTCTTCTGGATGTAGTCGCCGCCGACCATGTCGAGGATGACGTCGACGCCCTTCTTGTTGGTGATCTCGCGGATCACCTCGGCAAAATCCTCCTCGCGATAATTGATGCAGCGGGCCGCGCCCAATTCCTCGCAGACCTTGCACTTTTCCGCCGACCCGGCGGTGGTGTAGACGGTCGAACCGAGGGCAGAAGCGATCTGGATGGCGGTGGTGCCGATGCCGGATGAACCGCCGTGCACCAGCAGGCTTTCACCGGGCTTGAGGCTGCCGCGCTCGAACACGTTGGTCCAGACGGTGAAGAAGGTTTCCGGCACCCCGGCGGCCTCGGCCATGCTGAGGCCCCTCGGCACCGGCAGGGCGTTGGTTTCGTGCACTACGCAATACTCGGCATAGCCGCCGCCGGCTGTCAGCGCGCATACCTTGTCGCCGGTCTTCCACTGGCTGGCGCCATCGCCCAGGGCGACCACTTCGCCGGCTACTTCAAGACCGGGCAGCGGCGAGGCGCCGGGCGGCGGCGGGTAGGCGCCGGCGCGCTGCAGCACGTCCGGCCGGTTGACGCCGGCAGCAGCGACCTTGATCAGGATTTCGCGCTCGCCGGGCTTCGGCGTGTCCATGGTGACGGGCTTGAGCACCTCCGGGCCGCCGGGTTCGGCGATCTCTATGGCGGTCATGGTGGCGGGTATAGAAGTCATGTCGGTAAACCTGTCTGGTGGAGTGGTTGTCAGCCAACCGCGCGGGCGGCATTATGGTCCGGTGCAGTTAGTACCCGGGTGACCTGCAGGTGGCAAGCGGAGGGGCACAAACATGGACGACGAAGCGGTCAAGCCGAAGAAGCCGGGTCCGGCAGCCGGTGAAGATCTCTCCAGCCTGTCGGTTGAGGAGCTGCAAGACCGGGTCGCCATTTTCGAGGCCGAGATTGCCCGCCACAAGGCGGCGATCGATGCCAAGCAGTCGTCCAAGCAGGCAGCGGACTCGTTTTTCAAGTTGTGATCGGTTGCGTTAGGGAATTTTTTTCGCAAGCGTCAAATCCCTGAAACTGTTGGGTTATCGGCGAAGTAACCTAAATAATTCGACTCAAAATTGATCAAAATGAATCACGTTAACCTTTTGGTAACCGGACCATGGGTAAAGTGTTCATCGTAATCCTCTGGGTTACCCGAGTGGTTTTCCACTCTGTTTGACGCCTCCCTGTTAGACTTTCGAGCCGCGATCTTTCGCGGCTCTTTTTTTGACCCGAGTTATCCCCCCTGAATCTGGCATCGCGATTGCTTGAAAGGTGGCAGGTGCGGCAGTTGTGGTTCATATTGACCTTCACGGGAACCAGGCAGCCGGTTCGATCTGCATTTTTGCCCAGTAATGGGACGTTCAGAGGTCAAGATGATTTCAGGTGAAAAGCGCGAGCGCGTCATGCCCGTAGATTTTCTATCCAGGTTTACTGCGTCGCGGCAGTTCCACGAAGTGTTCCAGGAGGGCATGAGCCTGATCGAGGAGACGGCGAATTATCTGGACGGCCCGGGCCGGCAGGATGTGCGCGACCTCGACAAGCAGGGCTCGGTAACCTACGCCAGCCAGTCGATGCGGCTGACAACGCGGCTGATGCAGCTGGCGTCGTGGCTGTTGCTGCAGCGCGCCGTGAGTTCGGGCGAGATCAGCCGGGCGGAAGCGGAACAGGAAAAGGGCCGCATCAGCCTCGACGAGATTGGCGAAGGCCACAGGCTGGAAGGCGAAGACCTGCTGCCCGAGGCGCTTAGGGCGCTGGTGGGCCGCTCGCTAAAGCTGCACGAACGCATCGTCACGCTGGACGTGATGATTGCCGAGCGCGATGAAACACTGCTGACCGGCGAGGCGGCAAACGAGGTGAATACCCACCTCGACATGCTGCAGAAGGCGTTCAACGCCAAGCGTAGTTGATCAGTTTCCGCCCGCACCTCCGCGCGGGCGTCCCTTCACGGGCTGGCGCTCGCTTCGCTCGGCTCCCGTCGCAGCTTCGCTGCTCCTCGCCTCTTGAGGCTCGCTTGCCCTGCCACGGAGGGGGTACACCCAGTCGGCTCTTGATGCGAAAAGCCCGGCCTTTTGTGCCGGGCTTTGTTGCTTTCCCTGTCGGAGACTGCCTGCAGCACTCTCCTCCACGCCTCTTGATTGCTTCCCTGCCGGAGCCTGGCTGTTCCAGGCTTGCGGGATTACTTCTTGAGGAAACCGAACTTCTGGTTGAAGCGGCTGACGCGGCCACCGCGGTCGACCAGGTTGGCGGTGCCGCCGGTCCAGGCCGGGTGGGTCGACGGGTCGATGTCGAGCTGCAGGTTGTCGCCTTCCTTGCCCCAGGTCGAGCGGGTCTGGAAGGTGGAACCGTCGGTATTGGTCACCGTGATGGTGTGATAGTCGGGGTGAATGTCGTTCTTCATGGCGTCTAGACCTTCATATCGCGCATTCGCTGTCCGGTCCGGAATACCGGCTTGGGTGTTCAGGAATGCGGGGTAACTGGCAAATCCGGCGTGTCTATACATGACAGGCAGGGCCAGCGCAACCTTTGCCGGGTGTGGCACCGGGACACGGAAGGCCTGCTTGCGGCAGGGCTTGCCCGGCCTGTAAGGTTCGCTCGCAACAGGTGCCGCACGAGCACCGGAACGACAATGACGACGGGCGGGGAACAGTCTTGGACACAAAAGCAGGTCAAGCGCCAGCCGTGACTGCGGGAGAAGCGGCCGGCACTCCGTCTTCGGATCGTGCGGGCTCCAGCCAGCGCGCCAAGTCGCGCAGCCTGAAGCCGCTCAGCCGGCTGATGCCGTTCCTGTTCCGCTATCGTACCCAGATGCTGGTGGCAGGCGTGTTCCTGGTTCTGGCGGCAGCTTCCACGCTGGTGGTGCCGGTGGCGGTGCGGCGGGTCATCGACAATGGCTTCTCGGGCGAGAACGCCGCTTTCGTCGACCAGTATTTCTCGGTCATGCTGCTGGTGGTGGCCTTGCTCGCGGTATCCTCGGCAGGGCGGTACTATTTCGTCACCTGGATCGGCGAGCGGGTGACGGCGGACGTGCGCGATGCGGTGTTCTCGCACCTGCTGAAACTGTCCCCCGGATTTTACGATGAAGCCCAGTCGGGCGAGGTGCTGGCGCGGCTGACGGCGGATACCACGCAGGTCAAGAACGTGTTCGGCTCGACCGTCTCGGTAGCGTTGCGCAACGTGGTGATGCTGGCCGGCGCGATCGGCATGCTGGTGTTCACCAGCCTCAAGCTGTCGGGCATGGTGCTGCTGGTGATCCCCTTGATCGTGCTGCCGATGGTGATCTTCGGGCGCAAAGTGCGGGCGCTGTCACGCAAGGCGCAGGACACGCTGGCGGCTTCCGCCGCGCTGGCGCAGGAGTCGCTCTATTCCGTGCAGGCAGTGCAGGCGTTCGGCCAGGAACCGCGCATTGGCCAGCAGTTCAACCAGGCAACAGAAGAGGCGTTCACGGCAGCTGCCGACCGGGCTCGCGGGCGCGCCATGCTGACGGCTGCCATCATCTTCCTGGCGTTCGGCGCCATTATCGGGATTCTCTGGTATGGCGCGCAGGAAGTGCTGTCGGGCGCCATGACGCCGGGCACGCTGGGGCAGTTCCTGCTTTATGCGGCGTTCGCGGCCGGCGCCATGGGCTCACTTTCGGAAGTGTGGGGCGAACTGCAGCTGGCAGCAGGTGCGGCGGAGCGGTTGTCCGAACTGCTCGATACAGCACCTGACATCGCCGACCCGGCAGTGCCGGTCGCCATGCCTGAAGCAGCGCTTGGATCGGTTGCATTCAGGAACGTGCGGTTTGCCTATCCGACCCGGCCCGACGAGCCGGTGCTGGACGGGTTCAATCTCGATGTGAAGCCGGGCGAGACGGTTGCCATCGTCGGACCGTCCGGTGCGGGCAAGTCGACGCTGTTCGGGTTGATCCTGCGATTCTACGATCCGCGGGCCGGCGCCGTCAGGGTTGACGGGGTCAACGTGGCCGATGCCGCGCTTGCCGAACTGCGCGCGCGCATCGCGCTGGTGCCGCAGGATACGGTGATCTTCTCTGCCAGCATTTTCGAGAATATCCGGTTTTCGCGGCCCGACGCCACGCGCGAAGAGATAGAAGAGGCTGCACGGCTGGCGCGGGTGGACGAATTCGCCGCCCGCCTGCCGCGGGGGCTGAATACCCATGTGGGCGAGCGCGGCGTGACGCTATCGGGCGGCCAGCGGCAACGGGTGGCAATTGCGCGTGCGGTGCTGCGCGATGCGCCGCTGCTGCTGCTCGACGAGGCGACGAGCGCGCTTGACGCCGAGAGCGAGCGCTACGTGCAGGCGGCGTTCGAGGACCTGATGAAACAGCGCACAACGCTGGTAATTGCCCACCGGCTGGCGACGGTGCGAAACGCCGACCGCATCGTGGTGCTGGACGCCGGCAAGGTGGTGGCCGAGGGCAGCCATGCGCAACTGATGAAGAAGGGCGGGCTGTATGCGCGCCTCGCCAAGCTGCAATTCAACGAATAAGGTCACGCCATGCTCAATGCGCTGACACTCATTCTCGCTTGCCAGCTGGCCGGCGAGCTTGTTTCGGCGTGGGGCAAGCTGCCGGTGCCGGGCCCGGTCATCGGCATGGTCTTGCTGTTCATCATCCTGATGGTGCGTGGTGGCATTCCCGACAACATCGCGCAGACGGGCGACGGGCTGCTGAAACACCTGTCGCTGCTGTTCGTGCCGGCGGGCGTGGGCGTCATGCTGCACTTCCGGCTGCTCGGCCAGGACTGGGCAGCGGTGGCGGCGGCGCTGATCGTCAGCACGCTGGTGACGATTGCGGTGACCGGATGGGTGATGGCGTGGCTGTCGGGCCGCGGGGCGCCGCGCGATGAGTGACCTTCGCGACATCTGGGTCTACCTTGCGGCAAGCCCGCTGCTGCACCTGACGATGACGCTTGCGGCGTTCCAGGCGGGCTCATGGGTGTATGAGCGGGCAGGCCGGCATCCTCTGCTCAATCCGGTCCTGATCGCCGTGGTGCTCGTGGTCTCGATGCTGCTGGCCACCGGCACCAGCTATGCCGACTATTTCGCGGGCGCGCAGTTCGTGCACTTCCTGCTGGGGCCTGCAACCGTGGCGCTTGCCATCCCGCTTTACCGGCAGTTCGAACGGGTGCGCAAATCCGGCCTGGCGATTGCGGTGTCGATCCTGACGGGCTCGCTGACGGCCATCGGTTCGGCGCTTGGCGTGGGCTGGCTGATGGGTGCCTCGCGCGATACGCTGATATCGCTGGCGCCCAAGTCAGTCACCGCGCCGGTTGCCATGGGCATCTCGGAGCAGCTTGGCGGCTTGCCGTCGCTGACCGCGGTGCTGGTCATCCTGACCGGTATCGTGGGCGCCATGCTGGGGCCGCTGGTGCTGAACCTGATCGGGGTGCGCGACTGGGCGGCGCGGGGGCTTGCCATGGGCACCGCCAGCCACGGCATCGGCACGGCCCGCGCGCTGCAGGTGAGCGAGGTGGCGGGCGCGTTCTCCGGCCTCGCCATGGGTCTGAATGCGCTGGCCGCCACCATCCTTCTGTGGGTGGTGTGGCAGTTGCTGTTCTAGCGCCCCGTCAGGCTTCACAGTTCGCCAGCGCTTGTTTTCTGGTCCCGGTCGGCGACAACGTGCCTGCGCACGTTCACTCCTCCGCGCCTCTTGCTGGCCACCACCATCCTCCTGTGGGTGGTGTGGCAGTTGCTGTTTTAGTCTTGCCGCGCCTGGGCAGCCTGTTGCTTCACCCGGTCGAATTCCGCGCGCTTGCGGGCGATTTCTTCCGCAGAAGCGCTAGCGGGATTGGAGTAGTCCCACTTCCAGGAATGATCTTCGCTCCACTCAAGCGGTGAGGTCAAGGTGGTGCGCGGGGCGCTGGCGGTTTCCAGCAGGTTGAGCGCCATGGCCAGCATGGTGTGCTGGCTGGCCACGTCGAACGGGCGGCCGGCGGCGTTGCCGAGCGGGAAGTCGGAGAACAGGAACCGCGGCACGCCGCAGTGTTCGACGATGTCCTTCGCGCAGCCCATGATGACGGTGGCGATGCCGTTGGCTTCCAGATGCCGTGCCGCCAGCGAAACGGACTGGTGACAGACCGGACAATTCGGCACGAGGATGGTGGCGTCTGCGCCGTCTTCCCTCAACGCCGCGAGAAGGACGGGTGCGTCGGTCTCGATGTTGGTGCGCTGCGAGCGGTTGGTCGGCAGGCCGTGCACCCGGGCGCCGAGTGCGCCGATGCGGCCTTGCGCGGCTGCCTGTTTCAGGCGCTTGAGCGGGAACCAGGTGTCCGGGTCCCTGGCGGATGTGTGCTTGCGGTCATAGGCGATGTGGGAGATGCGCACGTCCGGCGCGGGCGAGACGGGCTTCGACCAGACAGAGAAGAACTTCGCCTCGCCATTGTAGGGATCGCCTGGCCCCTGGCCCGGCAGCTCTGCCCGGTAAGGCGCGGCCGTCGTCACCAGCGCGACAGTGGATTGCGCCAGCGGCCTGCGCAGCCGGGTGAAGGGCACATCCTCGTGATGAGCCCACTGGTAGGGGTTGTCATAGCCCAGCGCGAGATACCAGGCGCGGGTCCGGTCCATATAGGCGATGGGGGGAAGGGGTGTGCCGGTCATGGCCGGACCTTAGCTGCAAACGGCAAGCGGACGGAAGCCGGTTTTGGCTGCCGCCCACAGTGCCGGTCATGCCGGTGCCGGTCTGTCGGAATAGGGCCGGCCCAGGCTGCCGTCGCCGGCTTCGTCCTCGGAGCCGAGGAAGCGGGTGTTCACCCAGCCTTTCCTGCCGCGGTAGTCGATGCGGCACCAGCGGCCTTCGCAAGGACCGATAATGTCGACGCCACAGTGGGCGGGGCGGATGGAAAAGCGGATGCCGTAGCGGGTGCCGGGGCCGGAGCGTGCGTTGAGGCGGTCCCATCTTTCGACGTTGACGACGCAGGCGGCTTCGGCTTTCGGCAGGTCGGCGACGAGCAGGCCAGCGGCCAGTGGGAGTGCGGCGAGTGCCGAGAGGATAAGGCGTTTCATAGTTTCAGTCCCTGAGTAGTGTTTGCCCTTGGTTTGATGACTGAATAGAACCATCTGCCAGCCGAACAGCGGATGAACGCAAGGTCAACCTTTCATTCATGTAGCAGGTGCTGTTCAAAGCGGTTGCATGCTGGTATGGCGGCGACATCATGTTCTCGACAGAACTTCTCATCGCCATTGCGCTTGCGTTCATCGCAGCCGGTTTCGTCAAGGGCGCGATCGGCCTTGGCCTGCCAACGGTAACGCTGGCGCTTCTGACACTGCCGCTGGGGCTCAAGCCCACGCTGGGCATCCTGGTCATTCCGCTGGTTGTGACCAACACCTGGCAGGCGCTGCAGGGCGGCCACCTGAGGGAATTGATCCAGCGGCTGTGGCAGTTCCTCGCGGCGGCCGTGATCACCGTCTATGCCGGCGTGCAGGTGCTGGCCTCGGCCCGTTCCGAGGTGCTGGTAGCAATCCTGGGGGTGATCCTGATCGCCAACTCGATCATCTCGTTCACGCGGTTTCGCATACCGCCGCCACGGCCGGAACGGGAACGGGCGTGGTCAGCGGTATGTGGCGCACTCGGCGGCGTCATGTTCGGCATGACCGGCAATTTCATCGTGCCGGGTATCATGTTCCTGCAGGCGCTGGGACTGAAGCGGGACATGATGGTGCAGGCGCTGGGGCTCACGTTCTGCACCATTTCCGCAGCACTCGCGCTGTCGATGACCCAGCGCTCGATGCTGACGCCAGACCTGATGGCCGTGTCGGCGGGCGCCATGCTGCCGGCGGCGCTGGGCCTGTGGCTCGGCACGCGCTACCGCAAGTCGATCTCGGAAGAGCAGTTCCGCAAGATCTTCTATGCGGGGCTGCTGGTGATCGGCTGCTCGCTTCTGTTCGGCGCACTCAGGAACCTGATGGTGGGGTGAGCCCGCTCACATCGCCGCCATGAACAGCGCCTTGTAGTCCTCCGCGGTGGGCTGCACCGGGTTGGTGCGGTGGGCGAGGTCGGCGAGAGCGTGGGGCACGAAATCGTCGATCATGTCCTCGCTGACGCCCATCGCCTTCAGGCCGGACGGCATGCCGATATATTCGTTCATCTTTTCAATTGCCTCGGCCACGTCGGCGTGGAACTCGAGCCCCATGGCAGCGCGCAGGCGGTCGTACTTTTCTTCGCAGTGGGGCGCGTTGAAGCGCAGCACCGCGGGCAGGATGACGGCGTTGAGTGTGCCGTGATGCAGTTTCAGGTCCTCGCGCCGGCCTATGGCATGGCTCATGGCGTGAACCGAACCGAGCCCCTTGGTGAAGGCGTGGGCGCCTTCGGTCGAGGCCATCATCATCTGCCAGCGGGCTTCCTTGTCGTCGCCATGTCTGACGGCGCGCGGCAGGTAGCGCCAGCCGCGCCACAGCCCGTCCAGGCCGACGCCGTCGGCGGGCGGGTTGATGGTGGGCGTCAGCACCGCCTCGATGCAGTGGGTGATGGCGTCCATGCCGGTGGCGGCGGTGAGCATGGGCGGCAAGCCGAGCGTCAGGTCCGGGTCGCATACGGCAATGGTGGGGATGAATTTCGGGTTGCCGAAGGTCATCTTGCGGCCATCGTCGAGCACGATGACCATGCCAAGAGAAACCTCGGAGCCGGTGCCGGAGGTCGTCGGGATGGCGATGACGGGCGCGATGCCCTTCACCAGCTTGTTGCCGCCGGTGAGCGGATCGTACTGGGCCAGCGGGCCGCCGGAGACGGCGAGCAGCGCAACCGTTTTTCCGAGGTCCATGGCGGAGCCGCCGCCCAGCGCTATGACGCCGTCGCAGCCTTCGGACTGGTACAGATTGAGCGCCTTCATGACGGCGGCTTCGGTCGGGTTGCCGGGCGTTTCGTCGAAGACGGCAGCCGAGCCGCCGTCGGTCATTGCGGCTTTCACCGTATCGAGGATGCCGGCTGCGGCGATGCCCTTGTCGGTGGCGATCAGCGGGCGCTTCAGGCCGAGCCGGTCGAGGGATTTCTGCAGCAGGCCGAGGGCGCCGTGGTCGAAGTGGCAGGTGGTGAGGAAAGACAGGGTGGGCATGAAAACTCCGGCGGGTGAAGGATACGTTTGGCGGCACAATTACGGCTGCGAGGGGCTGCGTCAACGCCAACAGGCTTTTTGTGCTACCAAAGCCTGCAAACCCCTGCTAAACCCCGCGCCATCCAATATACATCGATTGCACAAACCAGGTGTCTCGACATGAAGATCAACGGCAATGAAATCAAGCCGGGCAACGTCCTTTTGCACAACGGCGACCTCTACATCGCGGTCAAGGTAGCCCACGTGAAGCCGGGCAAGGGCGGCGCCTTCGCGCAGGTCGAAATGAAGGGCATCGTCAACGGCACCAAGCTGAACGAGCGTTTCCGATCGTCGGAAACGGTCGAGCGGGTGCGCCTGGAGCAGAAGGACTACCAGTACCTTTACGAGCAGGGCGACATGCTGGTGTTCATGGACAACGAGACCTATGAGCAGATCGAACTGCCGAAGGACTTCGTTGGCGAGCGCGCTGCCTTCCTGCAGGACGGCATGATCGTCACCGTCGAAAGCTACGAGGAAAAGCCGCTGGGCGTGTCCCTGCCGGATTATGTGACGCTGGAAGTTGTCGAGGCCGATGCGGTGGTGAAGGGACAGACGGCCTCGTCGTCCTACAAGCCGGCAGTGATGGACAATGGCCTCAAGGTCATGGTGCCGCCGTTCATCGGTGCTGGCGAGAAGATCATTGTCGACACCGCCGAAGTGACCTACGTTCGCCGCGCGAGCGAAGGCTGAGCCAGATCAGATGGCTGCTTCACCGCTCGTAACCGTGATGATCAATGCTGCGCGCAAGGCTGCACGCGCCATCACGCGCGATTTCGGCGAAGTGGTCAACCTACAGGTGTCGCAGAAAGGTCCGGCGGACTTCGTCACGCGCGCCGATCGCAAGGCGGAAGACGTGGTGCGCGAGGAACTGTCCAAGGCGCGTCCGCAATGGGGCTTTCTGCTGGAAGAGGCAGGCGAGATCAAGGGCAAGGACGGCCAGCACGTGTGGGTGGTAGACCCCATCGACGGGACCACGAACTTCATTCACGGCATTCCGCACTTTGCCATCTCAATCGGGCTAACGCGCAATGGCGAACCGGTGGCCGGTGTCGTGTACAACCCGATCACCGACGAACTGTTCGCAGCAGAGCGCGGCGGCGGGGCCTACCTCAACGACCGGCGGATCCGGGTGGCGGCGCGCCGTGACATCCATGACGCGGTCATCGCCTGCGGCATGCCGCATCGCGGCCGCGGCGACCACGTGGAATTCCGGGCCGAACTGGCCCAGGTGCAGGCCAAGGCCTCCGGCTTGCGGCGGGCGGGCACGGCATCGCTGGACCTTGCCTGGGTGGCGGCAGGTCGCCTCGACGGTTATTGGGAACGCGGCCTCAAGCCGTGGGACATCTGCGCCGGCATCGTTCTGGTGCGCGAGGCGGGCGGCTTTGCAAGGGACATCGACGGGGCTGCCGACGTGCTGGCCACGGGCAACATTCTGGCCGGCAACGAGCTGATCTCGGCCCAGCTTGGCGATTGCCTGAAGGCGGCGAAGGTTTGATTTGTCGCTTTTGCGGACGGAAAACCGGTTCCCACTTTTCCTGCAAAAGCTCTCAGAGACTAATCCCGAACCGGGAGAGCGTCCACACCATGATGGCGTAGAGCATGACGGTCATGACGCAAACGCCGGCCAGCGACGGCCAGAAGCCGCAGCCCGAGCGCAGCAGCCACGGTAGCACCAGGAACATCGGCATTGACGGCAGCACGTACCAGAAGGTGGCCTGGGCGTGATCGGCTATGCGTGCCGCATCGCGGGTGTCGTGCCACAGCCACATGATGGCCAGCAGCGAAACCAGCGGCAGCGATACGATGAGTGCGCCGAGGGCAGGCGCACGGCGAGAAACCTCGGATACGACAGCAATGATGAGGCCGGACAGCAGGGCCTTCAGGGCTAGATAAAGCATGGCCGCGATGATCGCAGTTCCGACAAGAAAACGCCATGGCTCGATTGCAGGATCGGCTGGATAGCGGGGTGACAACCCGCCGCAATCGGCTACACTGGCCCGGCAAATCAGCCAGGCTGGAGGGGATTGCGGCGCGGCCGGGCAAAGGCGCTGAAACAGGCAGGATATGAGCGGCATGCTGACATCGGATAATCTGAAAGTTCTCGAGTTGCCACGGGTTTACCTCGTGCGCATGGCGGTGTTCACCATTCTCATCTGCCTCGCCGCGGCCGTCCTCTATCCCAATATCCAGACCGCGTTCATGGCCAATCCGGGACTCAACGGCATGATCGTGCTGGTGCTGGTGCTGGGCGTGGCCTACACGTTCCGCACGGTGTTCCGGCTTTGGCCGGAAGTGAACTGGGTGAACAGCTTCCGTATCGCCGACCCGGGGCTGGAAATACCGTACAAGCCGACCCTGCTGGCGCCGATGGCTGCCCAGTTGCGCGACCGGGCCGGGCTGACCATCCTGTCGCCAATCACGTTGCGTTCGCTGCTCGACTCGCTGGCTTCGCGCCTTGACGAGGCGCGCGACATTTCGCGCTACATCATCGGCCTGCTCATCTTCCTCGGCCTGCTCGGCACGTTCTGGGGCCTGTTGCAGACGGTGGCGGCGGTGGGCGACACGATCCGCAACCTCAACATTTCCACGGCCCAGTCAGGCACTGTGTTCGAGGAGCTCAAGGCGGGTCTCGAAGCGCCGCTGGCGGGCATGGGCACCTCGTTCTCATCATCGCTGTTCGGCCTTGCCGGGTCACTGATCCTCGGTTTCCTCGAACTTCAGGCGGGTCAGGCGCAGAACCGGTTCTACAACGACCTCGAGGACTGGCTGGCAACGCTGACCGACATCGATGCGGGCGACTATGGAACCGGCCTCGACCTGCCGCCGCACATCCAGGCGGAGATGTCGACGTTGCGCTCCGGCATGGAGCGGATCGGGCGGACTCTGGAAAACTCGATCCAGGCAAGCCAGGGCGGCAACAGCGCCGAGGCGATGGAGCAGCTTGCAACGGCGGTGCATGGGCTGGTGCAGCAGATGCGCGAGGAGCAGAAGGTGGTGCGCCAATGGGCGCAACAGCAGTCCGAGCAGAACGCCGAGATCAAGCGCATGCTGGCGCGGGTCGGCAGCAACCCGCCGGGCCGGGGCTAAGCGATGGCCGGGCTTTCGAGAGGACGCCGCAACCGGCAGGATACCGGCTTCTACTGGCCGGGATTCGTGGACGCCATGGCGCAGTTGCTGCTGGTGATCACGTTCCTGTTGTCGGTGTTCATGATCACGCAGTTCCTGCAGGCGCGGGAAATTTCGGGCCAGGATTCGGCGCTGTCGCGGCTGCGCAACGAGATTGCCGAGCTGACCGAGCTGCTGGCACTGGAGAAGTCGTCCAAGACCGAGCTCGAAACGACGCTGTCGGCGCTGACCGACGATCTCAAGTCGGCGCGTGACCAGACGGCGGAACTGCAGGGCATCGTCGATACCTTTACGGCTCGCGGCGACAAGGCGGGTTCGCAGATATCAGCGCTTCAGGGCAAGCTTGACGCCGAGCAGAAGGTGTCCGCCGATGCATTGGCGCGGATCGAACTGCTGAACCAGCAGATCGCGGCGCTCAGACGCCAGATCGGGGTGCTCAACGACGCGCTGGACGCGGCTGAGAAGCAGGATCAGGAAAGCCGTTCGCAGATTGCCGACCTTGGCCGCAGGCTCAACGTGGCGCTGGCGCAGCGGGTGCAGGAACTGAACAGGTTCCGTTCGGAATTCTTCGGGCGGCTGCGGCGCATCCTGGCTGACCGCGAGGACATCCGCGTGGTGGGCGACCGCTTCGTGTTCCAGTCGGAAGTGCTGTTCGGCAAGGGCGAGGCATCGCTCTCGCCGACGGGCCGGCAGGAGATCGCCAAGCTGGCGCTAGCCATGCAGCAGCTGGTCACAGAGATTCCGGAAGACCTGAACTGGGTGTTGCAGGTGGATGGTCATACCGACGACGACCCGATCAATACGCCGCAGTTTCCATCCAACTGGGTGCTGTCGTCGGCTCGCGCCATTGCCGTGGTGGAGGCGCTGGCCGAGGCCGGTATTCCGCCAAAGCACCTGGTGGCGGCCGGCTTCGGCGAGTTCCAGCCGCTTGATCCAGGAACTTCGGAAGAGGCCAAGACCCGCAACCGCCGCATCGAGCTGAAGCTGACGACCAGGTAGGGGATCAGTTGGTGGTGGCGCTGTCGGACTTGCCGCCGGACGGATTGAGCCGGTTGCGTTTCAGCTCTTCGGCAAATACCCGGGCCCGGCGTTCGGCATCGCCCTTTTGCGGCGACGATAGGTTCTCGTACATCACGTCGAGATCCGGGTCGGTCTTCCCCGCCTGCCTGGCCAGCAGATAGAACTTTCCGGCCTCAACGCGGTCCTTCTCCGCACCCCTGCCTGAAGCGAGAATGCGGGCCATCAGAAGCTGGGCGTCTGCCAGGCCGGCATTGGCGGCCACCAGCAGCCACTGGGCGCCGATTTCCTGGTCCTTCCGGATGCCGCCATCACCGTTGTAGACCATCAGCCCGTAGTCGAGCGCGGCCTGCGGCAGGCCGCTGAGCGCGGCTTTCTGGAACCAGTCTCCGGCAGCCGATGCGTTCTGCTCGACGCCATGACCATTGGCGTAGAGCAGGCCGAGGTTGTATTGCGCCTGGGCAAGGCCTGACTCGGCTGCCTTGCGGATCAGCCGAGCCGCCGCTTCCGGGTCTGCCTGGCCGCCATTGCCCTGGTAGTGCATCAGGCCGAGTTCGTTGGCGGCTTCCATGTTGCCGGCCTCGGCTGCCTGGGTGAACCATTGCTTTGCCTTGGCCGGATCGGCGACGGCTTTCGGTCCGCGCAGGTAGATCATGCCGAGGCGGAACATGGCCGGCACGCTGCCCTGGGCGGCGGCGGTGTCATACCACTGGATGGCGGTCGGCATGTCCTTGTCGCGGCCAAGGCCCTGTTCGTACATTTCGGCCAGCATGATCATGGCGTCGACATTGCCGCCGGTCGCGAGCGGCGCCGCAATCTCGTAGGCAGCCGCGTAGTTCTCGTCCGAGTACAGCGCAGCGGCCTCCTTGAAGGTGGGCGCCATGGTGCCGGACTGGGCCAGCGCCTGCGTGGCGAGCGCCAGCGATGCTGCAAGGAACAGGGCGGCCCGCTTCATGACGGGTTCCTTCGTCCTGCCTCGGTCAGCCGGGCGGCGATGTCGCCAGCTGTTTCGGGGCTGTCCCACATGGCGGCAGGCGGCATGACGAAGTCGGCACCGGCTTCCATGGCATCGATGCAGCTGTCTTCGTCCGGCGAATTCAGCCCCACGGCCGGCACTTCGAACAGCGGCGTCCACCACTCCAGCAGGTCCTGGCCGGCGGGGCCGGAAAGGTCGAAGGCGATGTAGTCGATGCTGCCTTCGCCGGCCTCCATCGCCGCGTGACGGGAGCCGGAAGCCAGCAGGCCGATGCTTACCTTCTGGCCCAGCGACTTGCGCGCCGCCTCGGCATTCTGCCGCGAGGTGCTGACGTGCACGCCGTCAGCCTTCGCGTAGGCAGCCGCGCGGGCGTCATCGGCAACCAGTACGGCGATGTCCATGTCCTGTGCCTGCAGCATCACTTTCCCGATCAGTTCCCGGTCCGGCGGCAGAACCAGGCAGGCCACATCGCCCGCCTTTGCCGCTGCGGCGACGCAGGCAGCAATCCTGTCTGCGTCGAGGCCTGAAGGTGGCAGCAGGAAAAGGCGGCAGTTGGGCAGGTCGTCTGTCTGTTCAGCAGGCATGGCAGGCGAATCATTTCATGTTTTGATGACGGGGCCTTGGTATCACACCTTGACCGGCCATGTGTCACTGAGCCGGTAGCCTTCGGGCCACGGATCGTCTGGGTCAAGCATTTCCTGCCGTGTGCTGGTCACCCATGCCCTGCCGGTAATGGAGGGGATGATTGCCGTGCGGCCGCCAACCTGCGTGACTTCCTCAAGCCGGCAGTCGAAGCGCGATCCCAGGATGGAGATGCCGGCGAAGCGGTCACCCTGTTTGAGCAGGCCGCGGGCGTGCAGCACCGCCATGCGCGCCGAGCAGCCGGTGCCGGTGGGCGAACGGTCGATCTTGGCCGGGTCTATGACCACCGCATTGCGGCCTGTCGGCACGCCGCCTTCATCCACAACCGGCATGGCGAGCTGGCAAAACGAGATGTGATTCCAGTCCGGATTGTCCGGATGGGTGAAGCCAAGTTGCTCGTTGGCGGCGGCGGTGATCCTGGCGCCTGTCGCGGCGATGTCGCGGGCCTCGTCCGGCGCGACCTTGAAGCCCAGAGCGCGTGCATCGGCGATGACGAAGCTGTCGCCGCCATAGGCGGTATCGACGGTGAGGGTGCCGATGCCTTCCACTTCCAGCTTCGCGTCCAGCTTGTCTGCGAACGATGGCACGTTGCGCACCGTGATCGACTTTGCCTTGCCGTTCTCGCAGCGCGCGGTGACGGCAACGAGACCGGCGGGCGCCTCTATGTTGAAGCGGGTCTCGGGCTCGCGCATTTCCACCAGGCCGGTGTCGAGCAGCACGGTCGCCACGCAGATGGAGTTGGAACCGGACATGGGCGGGGTGTGCTCCGGCTCCATGATGATGAAGCCGAACGTCGCGTCCGGGTGCTTTGCCGGGACCAGCAGGTTGATGTGGCGGAAGACGCCGCCACGCGGTTCGTTGAGCACGAAGTTTCGCAAGGACTTGTCCTCGGCAATGAACTTGCGCTGTTGCCACAAGGTGTCGCCGGGCGGAGGTGCCACGCCGCCGACGATGACGTCGCCGACCTCGCCTTCGGCATGGGCGGAGACGATGTGGATGAGTCTGGTGGTGCGGGTCATTTCGGCTTGATCAATCTCAAGGAAGCATCAGTTGCGGTGTGCGAGCGTGACAGTGGCAAGGAGCAATGCACATGGCAAGTGAGGACATCGCCCACAAGGGCTTGAAGCGCTCGCTGACGCTGCTGCTGGTGACGCTGTACGGCCTCGGCGTGACCATAGGCGCCGGCATCTACGTGCTGGTTGGCGTCACGGCGGGCCGGGCCGGCATGCCGGCGCCGCTGGCGTTCATTGCAGCTGCCTTCGTGATGTCGTTCTCGGCGGCGTCCTACAGCGAGTTGTCGGGCCGGTTGCCGGTCAGCGCGGGCGAGGCGGCGTACGTCGACAAGGCGTTCTCGCGGGCGTGGCTGTCGCTGGCGGCGGGCCTGGGCATCGTTGCCGCGGGCGTGGTGTCCGCGGCCGCAATCTGCGTCGGTTCGGTGGGGTATGTGCAGCAGTTCATCCCGCTGCCGGCGGAAGCGCTGGTGCCGCTGATCGTGCTGCTGATGACGGCGATTGCGGCTGTGGGCATCATGGAATCGGTGGGTCTTGCGGCGGTGCTGACGGCCATCGAGATCACCGGCCTGCTGGCGGTGATCGGCGGCGGGTTCATCGGTCAGCCGGACATGCTGATGCGGCTGCCCGAAGTGGTGCCGGAGCCGGGCAACTGGGCGATGTGGGCTGGCGTCTTGTCTGCCGGGGTGATTGCCTTCTTTGCGTTCATCGGGTTCGAGGACATCGTCAACGTGGCCGAGGAGGTGATCGAGCCCGAGCGCACCATGCCGTGGGCCATCGGTCTCACGCTGGTGATCTCGACACTGCTCTATGTGCTTGTTGCCTATGTGGCGGTGATGTCGGTGCCGATCGACGATCTGGCGGCATCGGATGCGCCGATTAGCCTGCTGTTCTCTCAGGTCACGCCGTTTCCGGCGCTGGTCATTGCCGGCATTGCCTCGGTTGCCACGCTGAACGGAGTGATCGTGCAGGAGGTGATGGCCTCGCGGGTGCTGTACGGGCTGTCGAACCTGGGCCACCTGCCGGCATGGCTGTCGCACGTTCATGACCTGACGCGCACGCCGTTGAAGGCGACCTTGTTGGTGGGGACCATCATCCTTGTGCTGGCGATGGCAGTGCCGCTGGAAGCGCTGGCCGAGTGGACGTCGCGGGTAACGCTGAGCGTGTTCTCGCTGGTAAACTGGGCGCTGATCCGCATCAAGCTGAAGGAGCCCGAACCGCCAGAAGGCGTGATGCGGGTGCCGACGTGGGTGCCCGTGGCGGGCCTTGCGGCCTGCCTCGGGTTCCTGGTGTCCAGCTTCGTCCTTTGACAGGCTGGATCCCCGGGACAAGCCCGGGGATGACAGGTGAGGGGCTTACTTGCCCTTCTCGGCGGCCTTGGTCCACTTGCCCTTGGAGGCAAGGCCGTTCATGGCGGCGCGGTGGGCGAAGGCGTCCTGAGCCTTCTTGACGTTTTCCTTCTTGCCGCCCCAGGCCTTGAGTGCTGCGGCCTGCAGTGCGCGGCCATAGGAGAAGGTCAGGGTCCACGGCAAGTCGTGGCGTGAGTTCATCAGCGACAGGTGCTCTGTGGCCTCGATATCGGACTGGCCGCCCGACAGGAAGGCGATGCCCGGCACGGCGGACGGCACGCAGGACTTGAGGCACTGGACCGTGAGGTCGGCAACTTCTTCCGGCTTGGCCTTCTTGCCGGACTTCTGGCCCGGAATGACCATGTTCGGCTTCAGCACCATGCCTTCCAGCATGACGCCGGCGAGGTAAAGCTCCTGGAAGGTTTCCTTCAGCACGGCCTCGGTGACTTCGTAGCACTGCTCGATGTCGTGGCCGGAGTGGGGGCCGTCCATGAGCACTTCCGGCTCGACGATCGGCACGATGCCGTTTTCCTGGCACAGGGCGGCATAGCGGGCCAGCGCGTGGGCGTTGGCGTGGATGCAGTTGTAGGTCGGCATATGCTCGCCGATGGTGATCACGGCGCGCCACTTCGCAAAGCGCGCACCCAGCTTGTAGTACTCGTTCAGGCGGCCGCGCAGGCCGTCGAGGCCTTCGGTGATCTTCTCGTCCGGATAACCGGCAAGGTCCTGGGCGCCGGCATCCACCTTGATGCCGGGGATGGAACCGGATGCCATCATCAGCTCCACCAGCGACTGCTTGTCGTTGGCGGTGCGCTGTCGGATGGTCTCGTCGTACAGGATCACGCCGGAGATGTTCTTCTTCATGGCGCCCTTCGCCCAGAACAGCATCTCGCGATAGTCGCGGCGGTTCTCGAAGGTCGATTCCACGTTGATCGAGTCGAAGCGCTTCTTGATGGTGCCGGTGCTTTCGTCGGCTGCGAGGATGCCCTTGCCGGGCGCCACCATTGCTTCGGCGATTTCTTCAAGCGTCTGTTTGGTCATGTCGGTCTCTTAGCCCCGTTTGGAAAATCTGGCGGTTCAGGTGGTACGCAGTACCTCGACGCCTGGCAGCGCCTTGCCTTCGAGCCATTCAAGGAATGCGCCACCGGCGGTGGACACGTAGGTGAAATCGTCGGCTACGCCGGTGTGGTTCAAGGCGGCCACGGTGTCGCCTCCACCCGCGATGGCGGTGAGTTTTCCGGCTTTTGCAAGTCTTGCGGCATGGCGCGCGGCGGCCACGGTGCCTGCGTCGAACGGTGCGATCTCGAAGGCGCCGAAGGGGCCATTCCACACCAGCGTGGCGGCTGCGTCAAACGCCTCGCAGGCCTCTGCTACCGATTTGGGACCCACATCGAGCATCATTTCGTCTGCGCCGATCTGGTCTACCGGCACGGTGCGGCTGGCAGCACCGGCGGCGAATTCCTTCGCCACGACGGCATCTACCGGCAGGATGATGCGGCAGCCATTGGCGTCGGCCTGCTTGAGAATGTCACGGGCAGTGCCGGCCATCTCGTGCTCGCACAGCGATTTGCCGACATCGATGCCTTTTGCCGCGAGGAAGGTGTTGGCCATCCCGCCGCCGATGATGATGGTGTCGGCGACCTTCGACAGGTTGCCCAGCAGTTCGAGCTTGGTCGAAACCTTGGCGCCGCCAACGACGCAGACCAGCGGCCGCTTCGGGTTGGTGAGCGCGGCGGACAGGGCGGAGAGCTCCTTTTCCATGGAGCGGCCTGCCGACGACGGCAGCAGGTGCGCCACGCCCTCGGTGGACGCATGTGCACGGTGGGCGGCGGAAAAGGCGTCATTCACATAAAGGTCGCCCATCGACGCCAGCGCCCTTGAAAAGGCCGGATCATTGGCTTCCTCGCCGGGGTGGAACCTGGTGTTCTCGACCAGCACGACGTCGCCGTCGGCCATGTCTGCCGGGGGCTGTTGGCTGAAGCGGACCTTCCTGCCCAGCACGGCGGCGAGCGGCGCGGCCACCGGCTCAAGGCTCATGTCAGGGTTGGGCTTGCCCTTGGGCCGGCCGAAGTGGGCAAGCAGGATGACCTTCGCGCCCTTGTCCGCCAGTTCGTTGATGGTGGGGGCAACGGCGCGCAGACGGGTGTCGTCGGTCACCTTGCCGTCCTTCATGGGAACGTTCAGGTCCACCCGGATCAGGACCCTTTTGCCCGCCACATCCAGATCATCGAGCGTCCTGAAGTTTGCCATGGGTGCGGTGGTCTCCGGTAGTTTCAGGCGGTGGCGCGCGGACCGGTCAGGCGCTGGCCTCGAGCCCGCTGACTGCTGCCTTGACGGTGGCCTCGGCGGTGATTCCGAAGTGTTCGTAGAGCTTCTCGTAGGGGCCGGAGGCGCCGAAGGTGGACATGCCGATGAAAGTGCCGGTGGCGCCGATGAGTGCGTCCCAGCCCTGGCGCACGCCGGCCTCGATGGCGATGCGCACCGGCTCTTCGCCGAGGATCAGCTTGCGGTAGTCCTCGTCCTGTTCGAGGAACAGGTCCATGCACGGCACCGATACGACGCGAACGGATGCGCCGACTTCGCGCAGCTTGTCCGCCGCTTCCACGGCGATCTCGACCTCGGAACCCGATGCGAAGATGACGACCTTTGCGTCATCGTCGGAGGACACGTCGTAGGCGCCGCGTGCACAGCGGTTTTCCCTGGAGAACTTGGTGCGGACGGGCTTCAGCTTCTGGCGGGTAAACGCGAGGACCGAAGGCGTCTTTTCCGATTCAAGCGCCAGTTGCCAGCACTCGGCCGTTTCGGTGGCGTCTGCCGGGCGGTAGACGTTGAGGTTGGGCATGCAGCGCAGGGCTGCCAGGTGCTCCACCGGCTGGTGGGTGGGGCCGTCCTCGCCGAGGCCGATGGAGTCGTGCGTCATGACGTAGATGACGCGCTGTTGCATCAGTGCAGACAGGCGGATGGCCGGGCGGCAGTAATCGGTGAACACCAGGAAGGTGCCGGAATAGGGAACCATGCCACCATGCAGCGCAATGCCGTTCATGGCTGCGGCCATGGCGTGTTCGCGGATGCCCCAGTGCATGAAGCGGCCGGACGGATCGGTTGCCGTGAACGGCTTCATGGCGGCGGTGCGGGTGTTGTTGGAACCGGTCAGGTCGGCGGAGCCGCCGAAGGTTTCCGGCACCAACGGGTTGATGACTTCCAGCACGTTCTGCGAGGCGTTGCGGGTGGCGAGCGCAGGCGGGTTATCCGCCAGTTCCTGCTTGTAGGTGGAGATCACCTCGTCGAGGCTCTCCGGCAGGTCGCCGGCCATGCGGCGGTCGAATTCGGTGCGGGTGGCGGTGTCGAGCGCGGTGTGACGCTTTTCCCAGGCCTTGCGCTCCTTGCAGCCGCGAAGGCCGGTGATGCGCCACATGTCGCGGATTTCGGTGGGGATATCGAACGGCTTGTGGGTCCAGCCGAGCTGTTCGCGGGTGGTCTTGATCTCGTCGGCGCCGAGCGGCGAGCCGTGCACGCCAGAGGTGCCCTGCTTGTTGGGCGAGCCGTAGCCGATAATGGTGCGGCAGGCGATCAGCACGGGTTTCTCGGCGGTCTGGGCGGACGCCAGCGCATGGGCGATCTCGGCGTGGTCATGGCCATCGATGCGCATCACGTCCCAGCCCGACGCGGCAAAGCGGGCCAGCTGGTCGGTCGAATCGGTCAGGCTGACCGGACCGTCGATGGAGATCTGGTTGTCGTCGAACAGCACGACCAGCTTGTTCAGCCTGAAGTGGCCTGCCAGCGAAATGGCCTCTTGCGAGATGCCTTCCATCAGGCAGCCGTCGCCGGCCAGCACGTAGGTCTTGTGGTTGAAGATGCCGTCACCGAAGCGGGCGGCGAGGTGGCGTTCGGCAATGGCCATGCCGACCGCGTTGGCAAGGCCCTGGCCGAGCGGACCGGTGGTGGTCTCGATGCCGGCGGCGTGGCCGTATTCTGGGTGGCCCGCGGTGCGCGCGCCAAGCTGGCGGAAGTTCTTCAGCTCCTCGATGGTCATGTCTTCGTAGCCGAGCAGGTGCAGCAGCGAATACAGCAGCATCGAGCCGTGGCCGGCAGACAGCACGAAACGGTCGCGGTCGGGCCAGTGGGGCGCCTGTGGGTCGAATCGCAGGTAATGCGAGAACAGCACCGTCACGATGTCGGCAGCGCCAAGCGGCAGTCCGGGATGGCCGGAATTGGCGGCCTGCACGGCGTCCATGGAGAGCGCACGCACGGCATTGGCCATCTGCTTGTACTTGGCGATGTCTTCGGGAGAGGCAGGGGCCGACGATGCAGCGTCAGCCGCGGCAGCAGGATTTGCCGGTGTCATTTATCCAGTTTCCACCGTTGAAATTCGGCGCCACACATAACACTCAGCCACGCCGAGTCAATGGTGCATCATGGCCGCAGGCCCAAGCTTGTGAATTACTGTGCACAAACCGAGAGACGCCGACGAAAGTTGAGGTATAGTTGACGGATTCAGGGGCAACCGCCTAAATTCGCATGAGGAATGGGCAGTGCCGTCGCACGAGGGGCAACGGCGGGCTTTCGGGGAAACCGCGAGGATGGCTACAACGCCGCAACTTGACAAGGCGATAGAGCAGTTCGAGCAGGCGATGCGCCAGCTCGAGGCTGCGTGGGCGCAATCCGAGCGCAACCAGGGTACGATCAGCAAGCTGCAGGGCGAAGCCGAGGCGCTCAAGGAAGACCGGGCCAAGCTGGCCAGCGAACTCGATGAAGTGCGGGCGCGGGCGGAAGAACTTGCAGAAGCCAACCGGCAGGCGGCCCGGCGCATCGAACTTGCCATGGCACGGGTGCGGACGGTGATCGGGGAAGAGGCCTAGAACCGATGGGACAAGTGGTGATTACGGTCAACAACCGCAATTTCACGATGGAATGCGCCGACGGCGAGGAAGACCATCTCAAGGAATTGGCCGCGCTTCTGGACAACCAGGTGCGGGAGATCAAGTTAGGCGTGGGCGAGGTAGGCGACATCCGGTTGCTGGTGATGGCCGGGCTGATCATTGCCGACCAGCTTTCCGAAGCGCTCGAAAAGGTGGAAACGCTGTCGGCAGAGATTGCCGGCGTGCACAAGACCGGCTCCGAAGCGATCGAGCAGTCAAAAGAGGTGGAACGCGCCGCCGCCGACCGGATCGAGGCGGCGGCCAAGCGGCTGGAACAGATTTCAAGACTGGCGCGGCAGGGATAAGCCTTCCGAACTCAGGCCGTTTTGCCGCTTGGCAATCTACATCGCTCACGCCAGTTGTCTCTTTGAGGCTCCCTGTCGGTGCGTCGCACCTCCTCGCCTCTTGAGCCAACGGCTCCGCGGGGGCGCACTTCGTGCGGCGGCCATACGGCCTGGCCTCACCAGGCGGTTCGGTCAAGACTGGAGTGGCAGGGATAAGCGGCGAGCCACCACTGGCCGTGGAAGTTCAAGATCCCGGGTCCCTACTTACGTAGGTGGGCGCCGTGTGTGCCGGGCCAGGGCCCGAGCCAGGGACAGCTCCCATTTAGGATCTTATAGGCCCCAGGGAATAGTAACTCCTTCACGCACCGGGCAGCCCGCCTGGTTCGGTATGTACGCTGTGGCGCGGTACTTTTAAAGGGGCTCTCTATAGCAGGCTTCCGGGCGAGGGTGACAGCGCCGCCGCCGTGATGTAAGAGGCCTGCCCATGACCGATACCCCCGAGATTGCACAATGCAAGAAGACGGCCCGCAAGGCCGCAGAAACCGCGCGTTCATCAGCACACGCTGCCTTGAAGGACATTGCCGCACTGTCGCTGGCGCGCAACGGCCTGGACTTCGCCGGCTCGCTGCCAGGCAGAACGGTGTCGGCGTTCATACCGTTCGGCGACGAGATCGATACCCGGCCCCTGCTTGCCAAGCTGGCATCGGAAGGGTTCACAACGTGCGTGCCGGTGGTGCTGAAGCCTGCCACGCCGCTTGAGTTTCGCGCCTGGGTGCCGGGCGAGGAGACGGTGCCGGGGCGCTGGAACATTCCGGTGCCGCCGGAAACCGCAGACGTGGTGGTGCCTGACGTGCTGCTGGTGCCGCTGCTGGCATTCGACCGCCTGGGCTACCGGCTCGGCTATGGCGGCGGGTTCTTCGACCGCACCATAGAGGGCTTGCGGGCAATGAAGCCGATCATCGCCATCGGCGTGGCCTACTCTGTGCAGCGCGTTGACGAAATGGTGCGCGGCGAGCACGACCAGAAGCTTGACTGGATCCTGACCGAGAAAGGTCCGATGAAGGTGGAGCAGGGGTCATGAGGCTGCTGTTCGTGGGCGATGTGGTGGGCCGGTCCGGACGTCAGGCCGTCGAGGATCACCTGTCATCGCTTCGGCGGCGGCTGAAAGCCGATTTCGTGGTGCTGAACGGCGAGAACGCGGCGGGCGGTTTCGGCATCACCGAGGAAATATTCAACAGCTTCCGCGATCATGGCGCGGATGTGGTGACGCTGGGCAACCACGCCTGGGACCAGCGCGAGGTGCTGGTGTTCATCGAGCGCGCGCCGGAGCTGATCCGGCCGGTCAACTATCCCAAGGGTACGCCTGGCAAGGGCGCGGGCCTGTTCGAGACGGCGCACGGCGCACGCGTGCTGGTGATGAACGTGATGGGCGTTGCCAAGATGGAACCGCTGGGCGACCCGTTCGCGGCGGTGGAAGAACAGCTTGGCGCTTGCCCGCTGGGCGAGGCGGCGGACGCCATCATTGTCGACATGCACGCCGAACTGACATCTGAGAAGATGGCAATGGGCCACTTCTGCGACGGGCGCGCGTCGCTGGTGGTGGGCACCCATACCCACGTGCCGACCGCCGACACCCATGTGCTGCCGGGCGGCACGGCTTACCAGACCGATGCCGGCATGACCGGCGACTACGACAGCGTCATCGGCATGGACAAGGCCGAGCCGCTGAACAGGTTTACCCGCCGCATTCCGTCAGGCCGGTTCGAGCCGGCAGCAGGCGAGGCGACATTGTGCGGGGTGCTGGTCGAGACCGACGACCGCACGGGGCTTGCGGTGCGGGCAGGCGGGGTGCGCGTCGGCGGCAGGCTTCAGGAAGCGCTGCCGGACTGGGCTTCGTCGTAGGCGGCCATCTGGGCGGCGATGGTGCGCAGTCGCGCAAGCTTCGAAGCGTAGTCGGACAGCGTCATTACCCTGGCGGCATCGAGACTGGCGATGTCTGCTTCGCCGGTTCCGAGGCTGGCCCGGGTGGCGGTGAGGGCGTTGTCCATTCGCGCGACGGTGCCGGCAAGGCTCGATGTGGCGGCCAGCGCAGCGGCTGCAGGTGTGCGGCGGGCGCACAGGGTCACGGCGCACAACATGTCGGCCATGGCGGCGCGCGCCATGTCTGCGGTTTCACGCATGTGCCTGTCGAGATCTTCTGCCGTCGTCATGAGGGGTGCCGTGCCGTGTAGGGGTAATTGCCGCCGTTGGAAGTTATCCACAACAGTGCGCGGCCACCCTTTAACGGTACGTTAACAAAGTGATTCCGATTCGACCGCCATCTCACATCTGGACAGCGCGCTGGCGGCTGGTTTAGACGGATGCACCAATCAACTTCAGATTTTGACTGACGAGGGTGAAAAGGCCATGGCCGGACATTCACAATTCAAGAACATCATGCACCGCAAGGGCCGCCAGGATGCGATGCGCGCCAAGATGTTCTCCAAGCTATCGAAGGAAATCACGGTGGCGGCCAAGATGGGCGGTCCCGACATCGACTCCAATCCGCGCCTCAGGCTGGCGGTGCAGAACGCCCGTGCTCAGTCGATGCCGAAGGACAACATCCAGCGTGCCATCAACAAGTCGCAGGGCGGCGACGCGGAAGACTACGAGTCGATCCGTTACGAAGGTTATGGACCCGGCGGCGTGGCGGTGATCGTTGAAACGCTCACCGACAACCGCAACCGCACCGCCGGCGCGGTGCGCTCCTACTTCACCAAGCATGGCGGCAACATGGGCGAAACCGGCTCGGTGTCGTTCATGTTCGACAAGGTGGGCGAAGTCGTATTCAAGCCGGAAGCCGGCGATGCCGACACGGTAATGATGGCGGCGATCGAGGCAGGCGCCGACGACGTCGCCTCGGACGAGGACGGCCACATCGTTACCTGCGCCTTCGAGAACCTGGGCGAGTTGTCGGCCGCGCTGGAACAGGCGCTGGGCGAGCCCGAGTCGGTCAACATCGTGTGGAAACCGCAAACCGTGACCGAGGTCGACGAGGACAAGGCCGCCACGCTGATGAAGCTGATGGCGGCGCTGGACGACGATGAAGACGTTCAGAACGTGTTCTCGAACTTCCAGGTTTCAGACGAAGTGATGGCGCGGCTGACGGCTGCTTGATTTGGCTGGCAACTGCGGACGGAAAACCGGCATCCACTTTTCCTGCAGTTGCCTTGGTCAGGGCTTGGCCAGCCAGCTTGCAAAGTCGCTCATCGCCGGCCTGAAGTAGCAGATCATGCGGCCGTCGGGGCCTGCGGTGGCAGATGCACCCCACGGTGCGACGCCGTGCAGGGCAAGGCGATGCACAAGGTAGGCCTCGCTGGGGCGGGCGTGGATTTCTACCCGCTTGCAGGTTTCGAAGCAATGCCTGCGGGCATTCACATAGATTTCGGTGATGTCGATGCCCGGCCATGCTGCCGGCGGATGCCCGCCGAAGGCTTGGGCAAACGCTTCGCGCATGATCTCGTGCGAGCCTTCCCAGACGACGAACGGTGAGGCGTCCGGGCTTGCCTCCACCATTGGCAGGCCAAGGATGAACTGGTGCGGTTCCTTCAGGAAGCGGCGCTTCCGGGTGCCGAGGCCGAGCAGGCCGTCGACATGTGCAGCGTCCCTGTCGCGCCGGAAGCGGTGCTGGCCATCCGTCTCGCCGTCCATCGGCTTCGGGTAGCCTGGATAGCAGATGGAAACCTGGGCCTTGTCCCAGGCGATTTCAGCAATTTCCAGTTTCGTTCGGATGAAATCGACCGCATTGCCCGACAGGGCCGGGCCGCCGGGCACGGCGCCGGTGGCGTCGTTGGGCAGGGCGTTGACGCCGGCAAACCATGTACCCTGGTAACGCAGCCAGCTTGCGTTGGCCGGATCGGCTACGGTGGCGCGGGCGGCAGGCAGGCTCGCCCCGATCCATGTTGCCAGCGCCGGATCATGCCCGAACCGGCACCAGCCCCTGGCGTGGAAATCGTCAATCTGCTGCATTCAGGCTGTCGCGGGGTCGACCGGCAGGAACGGGGTGTTGCCTGCCTCGATGATCTCGCCGGCTGCCAGCATGGTGTCCTCGCGATAGCGCCCGCCGACGATCTGGACGCCGATTGGAACGTTGCCGCTGGTCAGTCCCATTGACACGGTGAGGCCGGGCAGCCCCATCAGCGGCAGGCCGGCTTGCGGCAGCAGCGCCTCGATGACGCGGTCGAACATTTCAGGTGACTCGAGGTCGAGCAGGTCCTTGAACGGCAACTCGCCCGAGACCGGCATCAGGCAGACCGGGTAACGTTCGAGGAACAGTTGCCACTCGCGCACGAAGGTGGCGCGCATCTGCAATGTGTCCAGCATGCCGTTGAGGTCGATCTCGGCGCAGCGCCGCGTCATCTGGGCATAGATGAAGTTTGCGTCCGGGTCGTCTTCCTTTGCCACGGCGGCAGCGCCCGAGCGGCGGAACTCTGCCAGCCACAGCCGTGCCTGCAGCTCTGCAGGCTGTTTCAATGGCGGACAATCCACTTCCTCAACCTCCCACCCGGCAGCTTCCAGCCGGCGGGCGGCCTCGCGCAGCGCATCCTCGACGGGCTTGTCGACCTTCAACCCTTCCGGCGACACCGCAAGCGCTGCACGCCTGGGCTGTTCGGGCAGGTCGAACGGAACCGGCACCCACCAGGGGTCGCGAAGGTCAGGGCGTGCCATTGCCTCGAAGCCTGCCTTGACGTCGGCGATGGTGCGGGCGAGCGGGCCCGACACGGCCATCAGCTGGCCGCCGATGTGGCGTTCGGCGCCGGAGAAATTCACTGCCGGAATGCGGCCCAGCGTGGGCCTCAGCCCATGCAGCCCGCAGGCATAGGCGGGGTAGCGGACCGAGCCTGCAATGTCGGTGCCGTGGCCGATGCAGCCGATGCCAGCGGCGGTGGCGGCTGCCGCGCCGCCTGACGAGCCGCCCGGCGTGATGGCGAGGTTCAGCGGGTTCCTGGTGTGGCCATGCAGCGAGTTGCGGCAGAACCAGTGCAACGAGAAAGCAGGCGTGTTGGTGCGCCCGATGATGACGGCGCCGGCCTTGCGCAGGTTGGCGACGACGGGGCTGTCCTCACTGGCGACAAGGTCTTTCTGGATGCGCAGGCCGTTGGTGGTGGCGTGGCCCTGCTGGTCGACATTGACCTTGACCGTGACCGGCACACCGGCCAGCGGCGGCAGGCGGTCACCGCGCGCGACGGCCTCGTCCACCTCGCCGGCGGCTGCCAGGGCCTCTTCGGCCATGAACTGCACCACGGCATTGATGGCCGGGTTTGCAGCGTCGAGCCGGGCCAGTGCATCGCGGGTGATCTCGGTGGCGGATGCCGCACCGATACGGACGAGCTGGGCGATCTCGGTAGCGGGCTTGCGCCAGAAGTCTGTCATGTCTGCACCTTCTTGGTTGGGTTTGTGCGACAGTGTGTTGCCACGCCATGCGGCGCGTCAAGCCGCAGGCGGTTCATTCCGATCGGTGACAATTTCTTAACCGGACAGCAAAAAATTGCCCATACGGTGGCGCAGTTGCAGAAAGCCCTGGGGGCTTGGAGGAAGGTCATCGTGAAGGGCAGTTCCGAACCGCTTACGCTTGAGATCGCGGCGCGCCTGGTAGATGGCTCGGTGATGCGCGGTTTTGTCGTGGCGGGCATTACCGGCCAGCTGGAGCAGACCTTGAACAAGGACGTGGCGTTCGTGGAATTCATTGGCCACGACGGCAGGCGGGCCTTCATCGCCAAGTCGCAACTGGCGGCGGTCGAGCCGGTCGAACCGTTGCGCAAGCCGGTGCTGAACTCCCGCAAGCCGGGCTCTGCCACGTGCCACGAACTGCTGGGCGTGGACGAAGGATGCAGCTTCGACGAGGCCCGTGACGCCTATCACCGGCTGGTCAAGATGTATCATCCGGACCTCTATGCGAACGCCAACCTGCCGCAGGAAGTGATCCGCTACGCCACCGACATGTTCTCGCAGATCTCGACGGCCTGGGGCGAGATCAAGCAGCGCTTCAACCCACGAGCCTGACGCCGCGGGTCGGGCGCAGGTGGGCGATGCCGGCCTGCTCGACGAACTTCGTCGTCGCTTCCCACAGGTGATCGCCATACGACACAGGCTCGAAAGTCTCCGCGCCGGCGATGGGTAGGGGCGAGATGACGGCATCCACCGATGGTTCATAGAAGAACGGGACCGAGTAGCGCTCGCGGTTCCTGCCGATAACACGATGGATCGTGGCCCGCACGCGGCCGCCGGTCCAGCGGGCCAGCAGTTTGCCGAAATTGACGGCAAGGCTGCCTTCGACCGGCGGCACGTCGAGCCAGCTTCCGTCGGGTGCCTGCGCCTGCAGACCTTCGACGCCGTCCTGCGCGAGCAGGGTCACGAAGCCTGAGTCCGCATGGGTGCGGGCGAGCATGTAGAAGTCCTGGCCATTGTGGCGGACATGGGCTTCCTCGCCCGCACCTGCCAGGCTTTCTGGCGTGCGCAGCGGGTAGTGCAGCAGGCGCAAGGTGGAGATGCCGCGTTCGAAGGCCGCGTCGAAAACGGTTTCAGGCAGTTCGATGCCGCGTGCAATGGAACGCATGATGGCCTGTCCCGCAGCTTCCATGTCGCGGTAGTAGGCAGATGCGGCGTCGTGCCAGCCGGGCAAGTCTGACGGTGAAGGCAGCGGCGTTGCCTCGGTGAGCGGGTCCGCCGGGTCGGCGCGGCCAAGCCCGTAGGCCACGTCGGGGCCCATGTCGATGCCCTCTTTCCAGGTTGGGTGGCCGGGCGTGAGCGGAAACCAGCCGCGATAGACATTTGGCCGGGTGGGGTCGAAGTTCCAGCGGTAGAGCTGGCGCTTGCGTTCATCGGGCAGGTCGAAAATGGACAGGAGCTTGCGCCGCATTGCGGGCGACAGGGCGTCGCCCGGAAGCCCCCTGACGGTCATGAAGCCGCTCGAGGTGGCGGCCGCCAGAACCTGGCGGTCCGCCTCGTCGCGTTGTGGGGATGGCCCGGCAAACAGGCTTGCTATGTCGATTACGGGAATGCGCGGATCGCCCATGCCGATCTCCTGTCTGTTTGCCGGGACGTTGACGATGTTTGCTAGCTCAGGTGATGCACTTTCTGCAGGCCGTAGACCGGTGTCTTGAGGCCGGCTTCGCGCGCCTTCAGCTGCAGCGAAAGGAACTGCGAGTAGTGGCGCGACTGGTGCAGGTTGCCGCCGTGGAACCACAAGCCCTCCTGCTGGGTCGGCTTCCACATGTTGCGCAGTTCGCCTTCCCATGGGCCGGGGTCCTTGGCGGTGTCCGAGCCGAGGCCCCAGCACTTGCCCACCTTGTCGGCGACGTCCTTGCTGATCAGCTTGGCCGCCCAGCCGTTCATGGAGCCGTAGCCGGTGGCGTAGACCACCAGGTCTGCCGGCAGTTCGGTGCCGTCCTGAAGCACCACGGCGTTTTCTGTCAGGTGATCGACCTGGCCGCGTACCAGCTTGATCTTGCCGTCCGCAACAAGCTCCGATGCGCCCACGTCGATATAGTAGCCCGAGCCGCGGCGCAGGTACTTCAGGAACAGGCCGGTGTCGTCGGCGCCGAAGTCGAGGTCGAAGCCGGCCTTCTTCAGCCGGTCGTAGAACTTCTTGTCGCGTTTTTTGGTCTCGTCGGCCTGGGGTTTCATGATGGCCGGCAGCACCGCGTAGGGCAGCGAGGCGAAGATCAGGTCGGCCTTGTTGTGGTCGATTCCGTTCTTCACGGCGGCTTCGGAGTAGAGGCCGCCGAGTGCTACGTCCATCAGCGTATCGGACTTGACGATGTGGGTGGAGGACCGCTGCACCATGGTCACGTCGGCACCCGTCTCCCAAAGTGCCGCGCAGATGTCGTGAGCGGAGTTGTTGGAGCCGATGACGACGACCTTCTTGCCCTTGTAGGCGTCAGGGCCGGGGTGCTGGCTGGAGTGCTGCTGCTCGCCCTTGAAGATGTCCTGGCCGGGGAATTTGGGGATGTTCGGCACGCCCGACATGCCGGTGGCAAGCACCAGCTGCTTCGGCTTCAACACCACTTCCTTGCCGTCGCGCCTGACCTTGACGGTCCATTCCTTCGCCTTGTCGTCCCAGGTGGCGGAAGTGGCTTCCGACTTCGTCCAGTAATTCAGCTCCATCACCTTGGTGTACATTTCCAGCCAGTCGCCAATCTTGTCCTTCGGCGAGAACACCGGCCAGTGATCGGGGAACGGCAGGTAGGGCAGGTGGTCGTACCAGACCGGGTCATGCAGGCAGAGCGACTTGTAGCGCTTGCGCCATGAGTCGCCGGGCCGGTCGTTCTTCTCGATTATGATGGTGGGAACGCCCAGCCGCTTGAGCCGCGCACCCAGTGCAATGCCGCCCTGACCGCCGCCGATGATCACGCAGTAGGGCTGTTTCGTGTAACCCAGTTCCTTCTCTTCGCGGGCGCGGGCCTCGGCCCAGGTTTCGCGCCCCTCGATGGCACCATGCTCGACGCCCTTGGGCCGGCGTTCGCCCTTCTGTTCCTCGAAACCCTTCAGTTCCTGCAAGGTGGTGAGCAGGGTCCAGGCCTTGCCGTCGATGAGGCGAACGAGACCCTTGCCGCGGCCGGTGGCGGTTTCAAAGGTGAACCAACCTTCGGTGACGCCGCCTGCCTCGCTGGCTTCGCCATCGAGCTGGAAATTGTGCGGCTTTGCCGACTTCAGCGTTGCCTTCAGCATGTCGGCAATCTGGTCGCGGCCTTCCGAGGTCTTGATGTTCCAGGTCAGCGAGACGAGGTCGCGCCAGTAGCTGTCCTTGCCGAACAGCTTCACGGCCTTGTCCGTGTCCTTTTCGGCCAGCGCCTTGTCGAGTTTCTTCAGCCAGGACTTCAAGGTCCTGGTCGCTTTGGTATCGGGCATGCACGTTTCCTCCGGGTGTTGCCCCTGCCTTTGCCCCTCGGCAGACGCTATCACCCGACGTTGAGCGTGTGCAATCGGGATTGGCGATTGATGCGCAACCGCAACCGGATGAACCTTGCAGTGTGGAGTGCTTCGTCTAATCTGGTGTCATGGGGCGCTGGGCGGCTGAAATCCGCAAGGAGGATTTCATGTCGGCTGACATTGTGCGCGAGACGCTGAAGAACGAGGCTGACCTGCTCGGTCAGATGATCAAGTTCGTCAACAGCGTGAAGACTGAGGGCTTCACCAGGCAAGCCGCTCTCATCCATGGGAGCTGGGCCCGTTTTCTCGGTGAACGAAAGGCCAGCAACGACCACCTGAGCACGGTGGGCGACGAAGAGTTGCTGCGCGATCTGGAGCAGGAGCTATGCCAGGTTCAGCAGTACATCGACGTGACCCGCACGCATCCCGCATATACCGAAACGTGGGAAGCCTTCGTGAAGTGTGAGCGCGACATCCTTGAAGCATTGATCCGCAAGATCAATGACGGCAAGAGCGCGGACTAACCGCCGAGGCCGCATCGAGGCTTCCGCAACGGGATCGCGCGACATGGACAAGGTTGATGCAACGTGCAGCCGGCGGCTTGCCGCCATACTGTTTGCCGATGTGGTCGGCTTCAGCAGACGCATGTCCGAAGACGAAACCAGCACTCACGAGCTGCTGAGCGCTCAACGCAGGAACATCGTCGATCCCGAAGTCATCTCGCATGGCGGCCACGTGATCAAGTCAACGGGTGATGGCTTCCTGGCCGAGTTTTCGAGTGTAACTGCCGCCGTCAACTGCGCCATCGAACTTCAGAAGCAGTTCGCGCCGGCGGTCGCGGGAAGCGACGGCCTGCAGTGGCGCATCGGCGTCAACTTCGGCGAGGTCATCATCGAGAACGATGACATGTTCGGTGACTGCATCAACATTGCCGCGAGGCTGGAGGGGCTGGCCGAGCCGGGCGGCATCTGCATTTCGGAGAAGGTTTTCCGGGAGGTCCGGGCGACCGTCAGCGTGACGTTCGAGTCTATCGGGGCGCGCAAGCTCAAGAACATCATCGAACCGATCCACGTGTACCGGTCGAGTTTCGAGCTGTCGCAGAAGGACGAACCGCCGGCGCTGACGCGGTCGCTAGCCGGACCGAGGCTTCTGACCAGACCTGCCGTAGTGGTCTTGCCGTTCGCCAACCTGACCGCAAGCGGCCGCAATCCGCATCTGGCGCAGGGGCTGACCGAAGAGCTGATCTATGACCTGTCGATGTCGCCGGAGTTCTTCGTCATCGACCGGCTGTCCAGCTTTGCGATCCCCAGCGAACTGAGCGGACTGCGCGAGGTGTCGGCACAACTCGGCGTCCGCTACATCGTGTCCGGCAGTCTCGAACAGACTTCCGACCGGATAAAGGTCATGGCCGAACTGATAGACTGCGCCACGGGCCTGCAGTTATGGTCGGGCAGGTTTGACCGCGAGAGCCCCTACCTGATCGAGACGCGGGACGAAATTGCAAAGGCCATCGCCGCCACGCTGATGACTTCGTCCGGCCAGATCGCCAAGGCTGAACTGCGCCGCCAGCAATCGGTGCCGCCAGCGGAGTTCACGGTCTATGACCATTACCTGCAGGCGCGCGATGCATTCCACCGGTCACTGCAGCCGCCCTGGGAGGACGGCCGCAAGTGGAGCAAGCTGGCGATCCAGCGGTTCAACAAGACCATCAGTCTTTCCGATCCTCCCTATTGGCCGGCGGTTGCGGCACTCGCCTGGCAGTACGCGATCGAGTTCGACTTCGAATACGCCGAAGATGACCGCGAGGCCGGCAGGCTGGCGTTCGAACTCGCCTCGCAGGCCGTTCGCAATGCACCGGACCTGCACCTTGGGCAATGGGCGCTCGGGTGGGCTTACCTGATAATCCGACATGACCACGAGCGCGCCGAATATCACTACAACAGGGCGCGCGAGCTGAACGTCGGCGACGGCAGGCTGGTCGCCGAGATGGCGCAGCTGTTCATCTATACCGGCCGCTACGAGCAGGCGATCATGAACCTCAAGCAGGCGATCCGGCTGAACCCCTATCACGAGCAGTGGTACAATGACTTCCTGGGCTGGGCCTACGAGGAGAATGGACAGCCGGAAAAGGCAATCGGCGTGCTCAGCCGGATTCCTGAACTGGAAGCGGAGTGGAGCTACATGGTTCTGGCCCGGTCGTACCTGCAGACCGGCGAGCACAAGAAGGCATTGCGCACGCTGGGCATCATTGACGACCTGGCGATGCGCAAGGCGGGGCGGGTGTTCGACATGGAGATGTGGCGCGAGTGGGTGAGCAGGAAGGAGCCCTACCGAGACGCGGCACGGGTAGAGCGCATCATCGGCCTGGCCAGCCAGCTGCTGACGCTGGCCGGCCGGGAGCCCTGATCGCCTTGCAGGCAGGCGCCATGCGCCCTGCATATGCGGCGCGGATCATTTCGACGACCGGTTTCCCTTGCCGAGGTCGCGAGGTGCGCGCTCGTCCTTGTCGAGTTTCTCAAGACTGTCGATCACGTCATCTGCTTCCTGTTTCACGTCCGGCACCGCGTGGCGCTGGTTGCGCACGCTGAGCTGGTCGTTTCCCTGCAGCTTGTTGTCGCCCATCTTGCGGTTGGCGAGATCGGCCTCGGTCAGGTCTTCCGGATCCTTGTCCCTGGGTTTCCTGTTCATGAAGGCCTCCTCAGGGCTACTTGCCGCCGGGCGGCTGTGCGTCCGAACGATCCTGTTCATCCATGCCGTAGGCGGCGCGCGTTCCTGCTTCACCACCGGCGGAATCGAGCGAGGAAAGTGCGTCGTCGATGCCGCGCAACAGCGGTCCGAACTCATTGCCCCGGTCGGCGGACAGCCTGGCCTGCAGGCGGCTTTTCATGTCCGTCAGCCGCGCCTTGCGCTGTTCGATCGGGGCAGGTGATCCCGCAACGGCGCGGATGTCGTCCAATGTGATGTTCTGGGCGATACCGCCTTCGTCGGCATCACCACCGACGCTGGTATCCGAAGCTGTGACAATCTTTTGTGCCATTGTTGGTCCTCCTTGTCTGAAGAACCAACGCAGCTGCGCAAGGTTGTGTTCCGGCCGGCGGCCGACGTCAGGTCCTGCCGTCTGCTTCCGCCGCACACGCTTCGGCCCAGATCCGGTGGGCCGTATCGCGAAGCTGGATGGCTTCTTCCCAGCGGTTCGACAGTTCCTTGCCGTCGGCGTCGGTCATGGCGTATTCGGGCGGCCCGAGTTCGCAAAGAAATACAGGCGAGCCCTCGGGGTTGCGCTTGAGCCATGAGTCGAAGCCGCGCCTCCACCAGTCCTCGAACACCTTCACCCACTTCTGGTGCTGCGGAAAATTGATCGGCAGCTGGATCTGCTGGCGCGAGGCGACTCGGCCCTGGAACGAGTCCGAGCGTTCGATGCAGCGTTGTATCCGCGCCTGGTTGTCCGCCGAGATCGGGTACCAGAACTCGCGGTCCACGACATAGTGCGACAGGTCGCAGCACAGCCGCA
>JAHEBA010000230.1 GCA_024642465.1 Alphaproteobacteria bacterium | reverse complement strand
CGTCGAGCGATCAAGGTGATTTTCGCTGCATCCGCATCAGGCGGCTTCGTCCGCTCAGCGGTCGTCGGTTGAGAGTGCAACGAACTTCGGCTCCGAGCCCTTCTCAGACCTTGATCGCGTACGCAGCATTCGAAACGATTGGCTAGGACTCTCGGCCGCATTCGACGACGAAGCAAAAGGATGTTTAAGGTTGTCAGACCACTTCGCACAATGGAGATTCAAATGCGTCGATCGATCCTGATGCTGCCAATGGCTATGGGGATATTGGGGGGTCCAGCATCATCCCAGCCGCTCTTTGAGGATTCTAAGGCTTTCAATCCTTCCAGCGAAACGGCAATGGCGATTACCGGGCCAGTAATCTTGTCTACCAAGCGGATGGTCTTCGAGACCGGCAGGTTTCTTGATCTCGAAGTTTATGACCCCAAGAGTTCAGGCAGTTGGGGTGCGTCTGGCGACGTGCCTGTTGCTCAGGTGTTTCGCGTATCAGGCGATGCAGGCCCACTAAGGCAGGGAAACACGCTTTGTGGCGACCAACCAATCACGTATATGGCAGCCTGGAGTGAGGACAGCTCCGGGTTCACCTACCTTGGCGTAGCGATGTTTACTGGCATGGAACCGCCTGCAGGCATTGCCGGTCAAGCGTTGTGCGCGACGTATTTCTTCTCGATGGATGTTACGGAGTAGTCCGGCAGTTGTCCTGAACTCATCGACAGAGAGGACCATTCAAAGTCAAGGGCAAGCATGTGGTTCAGCGGTAGGGAATGCTGAAGAACGAGAAGCTGTTGGTCTGGGTGATTACGGGCGCTCCCGTTTCCGCCATTAGGCTTGCCATTGCTGCACTTCCCGTCGGACAGGCCACAAGATCGGCCGCATCGTCGAGCAAATCGACAGTAAACGCCGTTTCGCCGACAAGCTGGCACTCGTCCGCAACACTTCGGTAAACGCGAACGAAGTTCAGTTCCGGGTCAGGTTCGCTGATCGCGACCTCTTGAGCGGTTTCGACGCATCCCGCCACCGTCAGCGCCAAAGCGCAGGCACAGATGGCACGCATGACCTTTTCGAGGCGCCTTTCCATATATTCTACTCCCACTCTGCACCCGTGCTGCGCCAGACCATTTCATCTGAATCCCAAACACTGGCCACGACGCAGGGCGTTGGGTTGATCCCACCACATTGCGAGCCATGCACATCCGCCAAAAGCACGCGGAATGGGCCAATGTTCGCCATGTCCCATCCCTGATTGAGAAGCGAAAACATACGATCCTCGATCAGGAAGTGAGACACGCAACCGCCTGTCCCGCAATAGAGCGACACAGCGGTGGAACAGGCAAAACCCGCCTCGTCCAGAACCCAGTCCCGCTGGATGTCTCCATCGAGATCGACGCGGTGAATAGCTCCCAATTCAAGGGCGAACTGTCCATTTTCGAAATCGGAGCATGCCTGCTGCGCGGCCTCGACTTTTTCAAGCAACTGTGTGGGCAGACCGGACAAGTCCTGCGCGTGAGCCGAAGCAGTGTTGAAAGCTGCAGAGATCGCACAGAAAACAACCAATCTTGTGCCGGCACCAGCGCGTTTTCCCTTTTCAACTAGTCGGCTCACCATGTCTGTATTTCCGGCCATCTCATGCGGCTCAATTGCACTGATCGTAGGTGTAATCGCCAAACTCGATCCAGTTCCGGCCCCCATCGCTGAAGACGAGGAACTCTGACCGATCTTCACCCAGAAGCACCACCTGGAAGCCTGCCGGTGGTTCGGAGTTTCCGAAGAAGCTATATGAGGTCATCGCCCGAATGGTCTCACCATTGACGGTCACAGTGGCATCCCACTGGTCGCCTGATTGACCTACTATCGCGTATTCGATGACCCTCTGCACGGCACCGCCACCGCAATACACAGTGCCTTCGGGCGCTTCCATGCTCTGAGATGCCGACACGCTGGAATTGCAGGCCGCGCGCAGCGATTTGACCGCCGCAGACGACCCTTTGAGCGTAAAGATGCCATAAGAGACATCTTGGTCAGCCATCGAAAGGTTCAAAACGGCGTTCTGCGCGATCTGATCCAAAACAAAATCGTAGTCGCCCTGATCTAAGAAACGGACCTCAACAGGATAGTTGTCGACGAGTGAGATATCCGCGTTCACTGATCCTGCCTGAAACGCACCTACCTCGGTCGAACCATCCTTCATGAACCGAAAGGACAGGCCTTGCTTGGAAACGATGTCTTGCGAGTCCTCATAACCTGCTGGCGCAAAACGGACCCGATCGCATTGTAGCTCAAGCGTCATGTTGCCCGTCTGAATGAAGGCGTTGGCATTGGGCGGTCCACTGAAGTTCCAGTCAGCCATGGCCGGTGATGACATCATGATTGTGAAGACCGTGCCGGCAACAAGATGACTCTTCATAGATAACCCCCTTGTCAGTTTAGCCATGTTTGGTCATTTCCACGCGAAAGCACTGATGATCCACGTCTTCAGTTTAAGCTGCAGGTGGACCATAATCATTTGTACCTTCCTGTGACGGTCGGCTTAGCCACCAGATCATCAGCACAGAGAGTATCAGTTGAAGAACTCCCACAACCATCAAACCGGTGACGCCAAGTAGTGCCGCTGGGCCTCTCAACGCTTCAGGGTCGTCAGCCCCTTGCTCGAGGACTGAAAATACAGCGATGCCACTGAACAGCATAAACATGGTCGCGATGCTTAGTGCTGCAGGCAAAAGCAAGTACCAGCCTGGTCTTCCGGTGTCATGCAGTCGCCGCCATCCAGCGGCAAGCATGGGTACGACAACGGCAAGTTGGAATATCGGGGTGAGGACTTGGCTGCTCTCTCCAGTTTCCGGGTCCACGCCAAACAGGGAGGCGTCGATAACTGCCAAGACAACGCTGACGACAACCACGAACAACACAAACCACCAGTACTCGGACCGCGCCGCGCGCCCGGAAAAAACGAAGTATTTTGCAAGGCATGTCTTGGTGGCTTCAACGAAACCCATGTTTGCGTTCTCCCTGAATAGTTTAAAAGGTACTTTCTGACACAAGGAGACATCTTGCAAGCTTTGGTCGACCTACTCAGATGCTGCACCTGCAACGGGCAGCTAGGTCCGCACTGTGTGAGTTCGTCTACGGCGCAGCGAACGTCCATTCATTCTTAACCAGCCGTTCGTGCCTCACGCGGCGAATGCCGGGAGAGAGCCCAGAACCGACCTTGATA
>JAHEBA010000086.1 GCA_024642465.1 Alphaproteobacteria bacterium | reverse complement strand
TTAGGCCTGCCATACCGCTTGCAGAGAGCGCGGCCCAAATACTCGCAGGACCCTTTAACAACCCACTGGACAGGCTCAAGGCAGTCTCTATGCCTTCGGCCACAACATGCGGGCCAGACCTTTCAGAGAGACGCACGGCACCGCCACGAGCTTGCCCCAGCATCAGCTTTCGGTCGGCCTGAACACTTATGAAGGTGCGGTGGATCGCAAATCCTTCGCCACCGTCTATCCGGGCCACCAATGCTGGTCGCCGGCTGCTGGTCGGATTGTGCCAGCACGCAGGATGGAAGCAGAGGGTATCAGGCAAATCGCAAGTGATTGCCCGGCCGCGAAGGTAGGCTTCAGCTGGTGTCCCACCAATGGGCTTTGCCTCATTCCAACACTGACGGGCACGCTCTGCTTTCTGTTTCTCGGCGTCCGCTGGAAACTTGAGAGTGGCTTGGGGACGCACTGTGGATGAGGAATAGCTGTCCCGGCTGATGCCCGCTGCAGACAGGATGGCCTCGAAGTCACAATCCGACTTTTTGCAATGAGCCAGCAACCGACCGCCGTCGCCATCTCGAAGTGTCAGGGCATTTTGATCTCTTCGCGCTTCAGGCTGACAAACCGGACAGGGCACTACACCATATTGGCCGTACCACTTGCCGCGAAGGCTTTTCGTTAGATCATGGGCGTCCATGGATCACGCAGCCTCCCCATCACGCAGAGACTTGAGGCGATCCATTGCAGCCGCAATGTCGCTTGCCGGCCAGCGCGTTGCACGACCCAGCTTCACGGGCTTCGGCAGGTCCCCTGAGTTTACACGTCGCCAGACTGTCGGCACTGAGATGCCCAGAGCCAGCGCGACTTCTTTCACATTGAGATATTGATCGATCATATCCGATCTCCTCGTCGGGGATCGGATCACGGCATGCGACCGACCCCCAAGGTTAGGGGTGAATGTCGCAGTTGCCTTGCATCTACAGCAGGCCGCCTAAACGCGGCCAGTCAACCTGTCCGTAACGGCATGTCAGGTTTGAGAATGATCCGGCTTTCGCCTTCAGCCGACGCTCTCACGCCAGCATCCCTCACCCCGCAAACACACGGATTAAGACCGTATATAACAGGCGCCAACATACTAGATCAAGTAGCTTCATGGCGTATTGGCACAACATGTGCCCCGCCCTCACCTGTTACGTGATCCGCCCACTGGGCCATGAGCACGGCACGTTTGTCGAGAAGATCAGATCGCTGATAGGCCCGCTCGACCTTGTTGCCGATCTTATGCCCGAGCGAAGTCTCTGCCACCTCGTAAGGCTGGCCGGTCTCCTCAGCCCATGTGCGCAGGCTGGAACGGAAGCCATGTGGACGGGCGCTCATGTCCCGGTCCCGCATGTACTTGCTCATGGTCATGTCGCTTATTGGCTGGCCCTTGCGACCAGGGAACAGAACCTTGCCGCCATGCCGCATAGCCTCACAGACCACGGCCACAGCTTCATTGCTGAGCGGCACCCGGAAATCCTGCGTGGCTCCCTTGAGCCCCTTCATGTGGGCTGCGGGGATTGTCCAGATCTGCTTGTCCAGATCGAACTCATCCGGCGTGGCCAAGCGGATTGCAGCTGAGCGGACACCTGTGAGGATCAACAGCCTCAAGGCCAGCTCTGTGACACTGCTGCCCAGCGATCCATAGAACGCTGGCACCTCTTGCCATGGGAGTGCTTCAATCCGCTTGGCTGCATGGCGCTGCTTGCCGAGGAGCACACGGGCCTTGTCCACTGCCTGCAGATCAACCCGCAAGCCCATTGCCACGGCATGCTTGAGAACCAGGTTCAGCCTGTTGGCAGCCTTGCGGGCAGTTTCCGCTTTGTCATGCCAGATCGGGGCAAGCGCATCCCTGATCACATTCTGATCCAGTTCAGCGACAGGCACCGCCCCCAGCTTTGGCAGGATGTGGATTTCCAACGGAGAGAACCACCGCCCTGCAACGCCGTCCCCTTTGAGCTCAGCCTTGCGGGCTTCAAAGCAATCCAATGCCACTTCACGCAATAGATGCAGATTACGTCGAGCATTGCGACGCTCAGCCTGGCGGTGTGTGACAGGGTCGTGCCCCTGTCGCACCAACTGACGAGCTTGCGCTGCCTGGTCACGAGCCTCCTTCAGGGAAACATCGGGGAAAGGCCCCAATCCCATCTCACGGCGGCGGCCATGAACCGAGAACCGATACACCCATGTCTGCGATCCATTCTCACGAACCACCAGACGCAGGCCACCGCCATCCTCGTACTTGCCCGGCGACAATGCCTTGAGCTTCACGACCGAGAGTTTGTGTAGCTGTCTTGCCAATTCTCCCCCAAACTATCCCCCAATATGGGGCGCTATGGGGTGATACTGCATGAGATGACATTTTACGGCAAGAGGCTTATCTCATTGAATTACCACAATCTATGGATATGGCATGAGACACCATTAGACCGCATGACCATCTAGTTATGTGCCCTCTTGCGGCACCATTTTCTTCCAGACCCATGTACGCCTGAAGGCGCGGGCGCGGCTGGTATCACGGACGCACGGGCACAAGCGCACAAGGCCGGATGTTCTCACAACCTTCGAGTCTGATGTCCGCTTTGCGAGGCTGGCGTACAACCAGTCGAAGTCGGTGAACTTGCTGCCCTGTCGGTTCGGCTTGCTGCTCAGCCGGCTTTCCGGGGCTGCCCCAGAAGTCGCGCATTCTCGATGGCGATGACGCTTTGGTCGGCAAACATGCGTGCGACCTCAAGCGTCTTGCTGTCAAACGGGCGGACCGTCTGGCGGTAGATCGTGAATGCCCCGATCAACCGGTCTCCCGCCTGCATGGGTATGGCCGTGAACGATCTGGCTCCCCCCAGATCAGCAGTCGCATACCGCAGCGGATCGCCGGTCTTGTAGATGGCTTCCGATCTGACGTCCGCGATGTTGATCACGTCCAGGCCGGAACGCAGCCTGCCAAGACCGGTTTGCGGGCTGACATGAAATGATCCCTGATCGGCCAGCCAGTCTTCAAAGGCCGACGGGATGCCTCTGGAATAGGCCGCCTTGTACCCGGCCCGGTCGGTGTACTCGAACAGCACCCCGAACTCCGCGTCGCACAGCTCCAGCGCGTAATCCAGGACGGAGGCGATTACCTCCGCAAGCTGGCCCTGCGAACGGCTGATAATTCTCAGCACCTCGCCTAGCGCCCGTTCCCGGCTGATCGCTTCTTCGAGGCTCAGCGCCAGTTCGGAGATCAGCGCATCCCTTTCTTCACCCCGGGGTATCCGCACGCCCGATGCTCCACTGAGGATGTCGTGCAGTTCGATCTTGGAAGAGACACCCAGCTTTCTGTAGATCGTGGCCAGGTGTGTGCGCACGGTTGACGGCGCAATGTGCAAGTGCCGGGCGATCTGATGATAGGTCTGTCCAGCCGCATAGGCCTTGGCAATTTCCAGCTCCCGCTGGCTCAAGGTGCCGTCTAGCACAGTTCGCTCCCTCCCCATTCCAACAACAAGCCGGTTGTCGGAGCTGTCGCTCCCGCCCCGAGTTAAAACATATGCAGTATACAAATTACTGCAGATGCAACGAGTGAATACCGCAGCCGTCCGATACCGCTGTCTGCGCCCCCCGGCATAAGCTCGATCACACTGGTCACAGCAGTCTCGCAGTGACCAGCGATATGGGGCACATGCACTATGAACAATCGGTGGCAGGTATTGGCATTGTTGTTCGGCGTTCGAATGACGATGGCATTCCAGTTTCAGGCGGTGGCAGCCCTGTCGCCCTTCATGATGAATGACTTCGGCTTTGACATCGCTGATATCGGCCTGCTGATCGGTCTCTACTTCGCACCGGGAGTCATGCTTGCCTATCCGGGTGGAGCGCTCGGCAAGCGGTTTGGCGAGAAACAAGTCGTCCTGTGGGCCCTGCTGCTGATGATCGCCGGCGGTCTCATGGTGGCTGCATCAACCAGCTGGGAAGTTCACATCGCAGGCCGCTTGCTGGCTGGTGTCGGTGGCGTGCTCCTCAACGTGCTGATGACGAAGATGCTGACGGACTGGTTTGCGGGCCGCGAGATCGCAACTGCCATGGGCATCTTTGTGAATTCCTGGCCGTTCGGCATAGCGCTGGCATTGCTGATACTACCTGCAATGGCCGAAGCGACGAGCGTGATGATGGCACTGGTAGGTGTCGTTTTCCTTGTGGCTGCAGGCTTCGCCGCACTGGCCTTGGCGTATCGCCCGGCAGTACAAGCCGAACCGGTACAGTTTCAAAGCCAGGCCTCCCGCCTCCGTGGAGCACCCCTCGCGGGCATCGTCTGCGCGGGCCTGATCTGGGGGCTTTACAACGCAGCTCTCGGCATGATCTTCGGATTTGCCCCGGCCATGCTGGCGCAAATGGGCTGGACGGCAACCGCAGCAAGCTCGGTCACCAGCATCGTTTTGTGGATTGTTGTCGTATCGGTGCCAATGGGCGGCATAGTCGCTGATCGGGTGGGCCGGAACGACGCCGTGCTGGCAACAGGGCTGCTGCTGTTCGGCATGATGCTCTTCATTGCGGCACGCACCGAAATGATCTTCTTCAGCTTTGTCCTGCTGGGTGCCGTCGCAGGCATTTCCGCAGGTCCGATAATGAGCCTGCCATCCCGGATACTGGCTCCAGCCAGCCGCGCAACCGGCATGGGCGTGTTCTATTCCATCTACTACCTGGTCGTTGTTCTGGGGCCGTTGGTGGCTGGCAGGATGGCCGAAGCAGCCAGCCGCATATCGGTCGCATTCGACCTCGGCACCACCATGCTTGGTGCAAGTGCGGTGCTGCTGCTGGCTTTCCGCCACTTTTCCCGGGTCAGGGCTACCGCCTGAGGAGCCGCCACAATCAATCTTCGCAAACCGGCAACCCGAACCGAAAGGAGTTCAAGCCATGGCAACCAACAGGAATATCGAGGACCTGAAAGCGGGATGGGCCGCACTTGCTGCCGGCGACATGGACAAGCTCGCCAGCTACTACGTGGAAGACATGATCTTCGTGCTGCCGGGACAGGACGACGTTCTGAAGGGCCGCGCGGCGTTCAGGGCCGCGCTCGACAATATCGGGGCGGCCCTGCCACCCGGCTTCGACATCAAGGACCTACGTTATTGCCCTGGCGACGGCGAAATCGTGAACGTCATCGAATTCACGGCCGACAAGATCCCGAACGGCTCGCAATGTGCCGTGTTGTTCAAGTTCAACGCCGACGGACTGGTTGCCGAGGAACGCTGGTTCGTGGATACGGAACAGTGGAAGGCCGCGTTCTGAACCGTGGCAACTTGCCTTGCTGGCGGCGCGTCATCACTGGCGCGCCGGCGGTGATGGAGCGGCTGCAATGGGCAAGCGGCAAGACTGGCCGTTCGCATGTCCGGTTCGGTCTGCTATCTGCTATCGAACCTGTACGCAATCATCCTTCAGCGAAAACCGGACGAGCGCGTCGCGGTCGATTTCGATGCCAAGGCCCGGGCCGCCGGGAATGGCGACGACACCGCCGTCATGCTCGATGGGCGTGGTGACCACCGCCTGACGGAAGGGGTTGTCGGTACGGTCGAACTCCAGGATCGGTTCCAGCGGTTCTGGCCTCGGCGGGTTCGGAGGAAGGGCGGCCATGAACTGCAGGCTGGCAGCGATCTGTACCGCCGTGCCCCAAACATGCGGTACCAGTCTGATGCCATGCAGTGAAGCCAAGTCGGCAATGCGGCGCATTTCGGTGAAGCCCCCCGTGCCGCAAATGTCCGGCTGCAGGATGTCGACGCAGCGTGTTTCGACGGGTTCGCGCATGCCCCAGCGCGTATGCCAGGTTTCACCCCCCGCCACGGGAATGGGCTGGCGCGCGCGCAGCTCGCGATAGGCGGCAAGGTGTTCCGGCACTACCGGCTCCTCGAACCAGTCGATGCCAAGTTGCGCCGCTCGATTTCCCAGCTCAATCGCTTCCAGCGTGTCGTAGCCGTGGTTCGCGTCGATCATCAGCCGCATATCCGGGCCGATTGCCTCGCGCACCGCCTCCAGCACGCGCAAGTCCTCTTCCACGTCGAAACCGATCTTGACCTTCACCGCGTGGAAGCCCTCACGCCTGTAGCCGGCAACCTCGCCGGCGATGTCCGTCACCCGGTCGACGCCGTCCTTGCGGAACGAGCCGGTTGCGTATGCCCTTACGCTGTCCCGGAAGCGCCCGCCCAGGAGAACCGAAACCGGTACGCCAAAATGTTTGCCCTTGATGTCCCACAGCGCGATGTCGATGCCGGACAAGGCAGTAACGGTCAGGCCGCGCTGACCCTGGTCGCGCAAGGCGTTGTAAAGGGTCAGCCAGATCTTTTCGGTCTCCAGCGGGTTGGCGCCGGTCAGCCAGCCGGCATATGCCTTGACGATGGCCGCATTGGGCAGCACAGGTCCAAGGCACTCACCCCAGCCCGTCGTGCCGTCGTCGCAAACCACCTCGACGAGCACATGCTGGCGCCGGCTGAAACGGCCGGAGGCGCTTTCAAAGGCGCGCTCCAGCCGGTGGTCGAGGACGTGGGTGCGTACTTCGGCGATCTTCATGGCGCTGACCTGGCTTGCGTTGCTTGCTGGCGTTGGTGGCTTGATTGTAGCCTCATCTTGCGGGCTCGTACCTGTCAATGGCACGCAACGGGGCTTGCACGCATGGCCGGCCTCCGTGATCCTTTCGCGAACCAGCACTTCGCATGTTTGGAACGGTGCAAACGAGACAAGGACGTCAGGAACCAGCAATGAAGCGTCTGCTGATTACCGGCGCCGCCGGCGGCCTCGGCACGGTTGCTCGCCAGCGCCTGACCCATATGGCGGACATTCTGCGCGTGTCCGACATCGCCGGCCTGGGGGACACCCGTCCCGGCGAGGAAACCATGATCTGCGATCTGGGCGATGGCGACGCGGTCAATGAGTTGGTGAAGGGTTGTGACGGCATTGTCCACTTCGGGGGCATTTCGGTTGAAGACACCTTCTCGAAGATTTCGAACGCCAACATCCACGGCATCTTCAATCTGTATGAAGCCGCCCGCAGGAATGGCAATCCTCGCATCTTCTTCGCCAGCTCCAATCACGCCATCGGTTTCTACCGCCAGGACCAGCGGCTGGATGCCGGCTCAACCTTTCGCCCCGACGGGCTGTACGGAGTGTCGAAGTGCTTCGGCGAGGCAATGGCGCTCATGTATCATGACAAGTATGGCATCGAGACCGCAAGGGTGCGCATCGGTTCCTGCTTCGAGCGGCCCAGGGACCGGCGCATGCTGGCCACCTGGCTCAGCCGCGACGACCTGGTTTCGCTGATCGAATGCGTATTCGTGGTGCCGCGGCTTGGCTGCCCGGTCATTTATGGTGTTTCTGCCAATGACCGGTGCTGGTGGGACAATTCGGCGGTGTCCTACATCGGCTGGGTGCCGAAGGACAATGCCGCCGTCTACCGCGACGAGGTCGAGGCCGCCAGCGAGCCACATGCTGCGGATGATCCGGCCACGCTTTATCAAGGCGGCAGGTTTGCTGCTGATCCAATAATCGAGGAACGACCAGAGGGGAAATAAGGCCTTGACCGGTCCGGGCACGGCGATCTGTTGAAGGCGCACCAGTGTACCCGATCCAGGTTGAGGTCGGACGTGCGCACATTGCCAGCCGCCCATGACTGGCCCGCCGTGACGCCGAAATACGTTGGCGGGCCGCAGGGATTGCGTCTTGTACAGCGCTCAGGCGCCGGTCGCGGCACTGAAGCCAGCAGCCTCGATGCCGGCCACCGCACAGATCTCGTCATTGTCGGAGGTATCGCCGGTCACGCCCACAGCGCCAATGATGGCGCCCTTCCTGTCCTTGACCAGAACGCCCCCCGGCACCGGCAGAAGATCGCCCTGTGCCAGCGCGTTGACCGCCTGCACGAAGAACGGCTGCTGCTGCGCGCGCTCGAAGATGGCCCGCGACCCGATGCCCAGCGATAGTGAGCCGTTGGCCTTGCCGAACGCCATCTTGAAGCGAAGCGTGGAGCTGCCGTCCTGGCTCTCGAATGCCTTCACCGCGCCGCGTGCATCCAGAACCACGACGCTCATCGGCTTGGTCAACCCGATCTCCTGCGCCTTCTTCAGGGCGACGGCGATGATACGGCGGCTTTTGGCAAGGGTCAGTGCGCTCATTGTTGTGTCCTCCAGATGACGGATAGTTATGGTTGGTGTTCCGGCGGCTTCATGCCCCCAATACCCCTCGCCGGTCAATCCACCCTGCGGGATTGCCGGGCTTCATGCTGGTCCTGTAGAACAGTGCCGGCAACCATCGCAGGCATCATCATGAGATTGACTGGCAAGAAGGCATTGATCACCGGCGGCGCCCGCGGAATCGGGCTGGGCTGCGCCCGCATGATGGCTGCGCAAGGGGCGGCAGTCGTCATCGCGGACATTGACGAGGAAACCGCCCGGCACGAAGCGAAGGCGATTGACGGCTGCCATTCAATCAGGCTGGACGTTACATCCCGCGCCGGCTGGCAGGCCGCAATTCGCGAGACCGAAAGCCTGCTGGGAGGTCTCAATGTCCTCGTCAACAACGCCGGCATCATCATTCCCGGTTCTATCGACAATCTCGATGAGGAAAGCTGGGACCGGACCATGGAAGTCGACCTTAAGTCGGTATTTCTCGGCTGTCAGGTTGCCATGCCGGTGCTTGCCCGTTGCCAGCCGGCGTCGATCATCAACATCGCGTCCATTGCATCGATCATCGCCAGTCCCTATTTTGCTGCGTATAACGCAGCCAAGGCCGGCGTTCACCTGCTCACCAAGTCGGTTGCGCTCAATGCAGCCCGCAAGCATCCAGGCGTCAGGTGCAACTCGATACATCCCGCCTTCGTCGATACCGGCATGGTGGAAGACGTGGTGCGCAACGCCACCCCGCAGGAAGCACGCAGCAAGCTCGCTGGACAGATTCCACTGAGTCGCATCGCCACAGTTGAAGATGTCGGGTGGGCTGTGGTCTATTTGGCCAGTGATGAATCGGCCTTCATGACTGGTGCCGAAATCAAGCTGGATGGCGGCATATCGGCCATGTAGCCCACCAGGCAACCAACGGAGTATCTTGAACGCAATCATGTCGAAGCGAATCGCCATTGTACTGCACCAGGAAACGTCGACGCCAGGACGCGTCGGCATGAAGCTGCTGCAGAAAGGCTACACGCTGGATATCTTCCGCCCGGCTCTTGGCTGCACCTTGCCCACGAATGTCGAGGATTATACAGGCACGGTGATTTTTGGCGGGCCGATGAGCGCCAATGACGACACCCAGCACGACTATATCCGCAAGGAGATCGACTGGATCGCCCGCCCGCTGAAAGCGGGCGTGCCGTATCTCGGCATATGCCTGGGTGGCCAGATGCTCGCCCGGCAGCTTGGCGGCAAGGTCTTCGGCTATCCCGATGAGCGGGCGGAGATCGGCTACTACGACATCAGGCCGACCAGCCATGGGGATGCCTATGGGCCGTGGCCCGAGCGGGTCTATCAGTGGCACCGGGAAGGGTTCGATCTGGTCAGTGGCGCAACCAGCCTTGCAACTGGTGGCGAGCATTTTCCCAATCAGGCGTTCAGCTACGGCGGCACCGCCTTTGCAATCCAGTTTCATCCGGAAGTGACCCAGAAGATGATGCACCGCTGGCTGGTCAAGGCCGAACATCGACTTGTCCTGCCTGGTGCGCGGCCGCGTCATACGCACTTCGAGGACCGGTTCATCTATGACCGCCAGGTCGATGCGTGGCTCGACCGCTTTCTGGACCAGTGGCTTGCTACGGCAAGCGTGCAACCGGCTTCGCTCGCTGCAGAGTAGACCGCCCCCGGCGCCGCACGCTTTGCAAAATGCAAAGCCGGAAAACCCGGAATGCGAAGTCTGGCCCCGCAGCTGCATTGACGACACCCTACATCTTGTCGATCAGCGTCTCACGGCACCCCAGATCTTGAAATTTCCAGACTGGCATCGCGCTTGCTCTTTCATTGTCCAAGCTGAGATCATTGTACAGCGTACTCAGCCCTTGTTTGAGGAAGCGGGTCAGCCCTGTATGAGGCGGCCCGCTTCTTTCTTTTGCGACCGCTGCGGGATCGACCCGGGCTTCATGCCTTCCGGCGTGAACACCTCGACGGGCTCGGAAAAGCCTGCAAGCTCAGGGGGTATGAACCCCAAGCGCCCCCCTCAGCCGTGAACATGGAACCATCAGGCCGGTGTGTAACAGAAACTCTGACTAAGCCCGTGAAGGGGTTACGCATCCGGCGTAGTACGCGGCCTGACTAAATATGCGGTCCGCGTGTGGTGCGATCGTCTATAAGTGTGCGCTGATCGCATAGGCTAATCGCACACGACACGCCTTTTGGTGCCTAAAAGCATTGTTTTTGAGGGGATTTTCTGGACTGGTACGAGTGGGGGAACTGACTTTTGCCACAGGTAGGCACGTGACGTGCAGTATTTTACACAGACATGCAGTAGTTATTACAGTGGTACCCGCGAGTTTCCGGACAAGTACGCGCGTGAGGCGCAAGGTTTTGCGATAGGTACGCATGTGAGAGGCAGGGTTTCTTAACTCGTACGCGAGGGAAGGCTCTGGTCGGTATTTTCCTCCTGCAATGGGCAAAACGCCCGTCTACGGGCGTACCGTTGCACCGTAGCGGCGACTTTAAATGCCGCTAGGCTGCCATCTGCTGCTCTAACTTTGACACAAGCCAACAACCCTTGTGTCCTTTGCGCTAGCCTTTGGCATACCGCTGCCCACGCTGCACCCCCTACGATAGGGGGAGAGAGATAAACAAAGTACGCCAAGAGAAGAGGTATTTCGAGGTGGGTGAATGGAATGCCAAGGATTGTATGTAATAATAAAATTGCCGACCAAAATATAATTCTGCTGAAAAAAAGTGTAATACAATAAGTATATAAAACTTATTTATAAATTCTATTCTTCTTCAAATTTCTATTTGTAATTGGTTTGGTAATTAACAGCATGATAGCTGTAAATAAAACTAGATACGGAAGGTGTGCGATCTCCATCAAGACGGCCAGACCCTCTCTGTAAAGGGCAACAGCTAAATTTCCGCCTATAATATCTCCATTGTTATAAAATATGAATTTTGCTATATAATATGAAATCAACACAGATAATAGATCTAATATTATAAATAAAAGTATTGTTTGAAATACGCTTAAAACAGACACATATATATTTTCCTTATCGTTATTCATCAGTAATTTTTCTTCTGAGATCTACTCCCCGTTCTGCCAGCGGACGCCTTTCTTGGAGAGCAGTCGCGTAGTCACCCTTGTTGTAAGCCCGAAGTCCCTTTTGGAAAGCCTGCGCAACGGCAACCCCTGCGCCCGCTAACGACAGGCACAAGATGAGCGTGATGACGATGTTCCGAAGCGCTCTCATGGTGAAATGAAACTGCTAGAGCGCGTCAGGACCAATGATTTGCGTCAAACTGCAATACAGGCGCTTGAGCACGCTCCGCTCAAATGGGCGACTGTTGGCAAAAGGCGTCGGAGTTTCGACAGTGGTTCGCGCACGCGCGGGCCGGGGTCTTAGTCAAAATTGCTCTTTCGTCGCTAGTTAAGCCCTTGGGTTCAGGGCCTCCGGTGCAGCTAAGAAACTAACTGTGCGCTTATCGCACGGCCAACATGTTCCAGCCCGATCCAGCACTCTATGGGGGAATAATTGGGGGAACGAAACCGTAGCAAAATCCAATATGTGTTTTAAAACAATTACTTATACAAATTAAGTGGTGGAGCCGAGGGGAATCGAACCCCTGACCTCGTCATTGCGAACGACGCGCTCTCCCAACTGAGCTACGACCCCGCCAGCAAACCCAGCAAGCATCTGCCGCCGAGCTTGCGCATTGTATAGGCGCTCGCTACATGTTTCGAAACAAAATTTTTAAACCCCGGGGGTCCCCCAGATGCAATCTCTAGTTTGGCTGTTCGACCAGCTCGTCTTCATCGTCTTCTGGCTTGTCATTGCAATGGTGATCATGAGCTGGCTGCTGGCATTCAACGTTCTGAA
>JAHEBA010000229.1 GCA_024642465.1 Alphaproteobacteria bacterium | reverse complement strand
CCGGACCGAGATCGAGGGAAGGCCGCTTGTTGACCTGTTCGACGCGAATGACCAGCCCCGTTTGAGCAGCCTGCTCGACGAGGTCAACGACCCTGATCGCGAGATCCGCGCCGTGGAGTGCCGGCTGCTTGGCGCCGGGGGCAAGTCCCACTGGATGCTGCTGACCATCGGTGAGCGCATCGAGAACGAGGCGGGTGGCGAGACTGCCAGCGTGGTGATGCAGGACATCAGCCCGGCCAAGGAGAATGCACAGGCGCGTGACATCCTTTTGCGCGAGCTCGCCCACCGAGTTCGCAATACCATGCAGCTGGTGTCCAGCATTGCGGACCAGACGGCCGCACGCTCGCAATCGGTGCCAGACTACAAGTCCAACCTGCAAAGCCGCCTCAGGGCGCTGAATGTTGCCCAGGATGCGTTGTTCGATACCAACTGGGGCTCGCTGCGCCTCGATCTGCTTGCAGGCAAGGTGCTCAAGCCCTTCGTTCCGGAGAACGAGGAGGACAGGCTGAAAATCTCGGTGGCGCCCGTGCTGGTGTCGGCCCAGCAGGCGCAGATGATCGCACTCGCCCTGCACGAACTGGCCAACAACGCCGCCAAGTATGGCGCGCTGTCGCACGACGCCGGCAAGGTGAGCCTCGACATATCAGTCGGTGCGCCGGACCCGGATCAGCCGGGTGACAAGCAACTGCTGCTCAGCTGGTCGGAAACCGGGGGATCGAATGCCGGCGGGCCGCCTGAGCGCCGCGGCTTCGGCACCATCATGCTCGATAAGCTTCTCGCGCGTCAGTACAACGGCGAAACGAGCTTCACCTGGCGCGAGGAAGGGTTGCTTTTCGAGGCTCGCCTGCCGCTGTCAGGCTAGCTTTAAACCGTTACCCGGTCAGCAGTTTATGGAACCTTCGGGATGCCGGGAGCGTTTTGGCAATATGTCCCAACTCTAGCAGAAAGCGAGGTGCATCCATGACCAAGATTACTGCTGAAGAAGCGCGTGCCGCAACGGAGAACCCGACTGCACGCCACGTGCTGTTTGTCGGCCTCCTGCTGGCGGTGGTGTCGCTTGGAGGCGCATTGTGGTTATATGCAGCCTAGGTGCTGTGCCGCGGCAGATGCGGCATCATGTGGTGAAGTCGGCGCGACCGGCCGGATGATCAAATGAAGAAGCCGTCAAGCAATTCCCAGCCCGCAGCATCGCCGCATGGCGATCGTGCGGCGCGCACGCCCGACCCCGTGGTCGAGGAGGCCATCAGCCGTCAGCTTCGCAAGCTCTATGACGAAGTCGCCAGCGACCCGGTCCCGGACCGGTTCACCGAGTTGCTGAAGCAGCTCGAACAGCAAGACGGGAAGGGCTGATCATGGCCGTATCGCAGGAACTGCGGGATGGCCTGATCGGCAACATCCCTTCCCTGAGAGCCTTCGCCTATTCCCTGTGCGGCAATGCCACCCGCGCCGATGACCTCGTGCAGGAGACGATGGTCAAGGCCTGGGCCAATTTCGCTTCTTTCCAGGAAGGCACCAACCTGCGCGCCTGGCTGTTCACAATCCTGCGCAACGAGTTCTACTCGCAGATGCGCAAGAAGGGCCGCGAAATCGAGGATGCAGACGGCCAGATTGCCGAACGCCAGGCGGTGATTGGCAACCAGGAAAGCCACATCGAACTTGAAGAACTCAAGCAGGCCCTGGATTTGCTGCCGGAAGACCAGCGCGAAGCGATTATCCTGGTCGGCGCCTCGGGCATGGCCTACGAGGAGGCCGCGGAAATTTGCGGCGTTGCCGTCGGCACCATGAAAAGTCGGGTGTCACGCGCCCGCAAGCGGTTGTCGGAAATCCTGCAGCGCGAGCAATACGACCTCGCCGTCTGATATCAGGCGGCGGCTTGTGACCCCGCGGCCCTGTCGAAGAACAACGCTTGAGAAATGATCGCCTTCACCATTTCGGCAACGAACGGCTTGGTGATCAGGAACGCCGGCTCCGGCTTTTCGCCGGTCAGCAGCCGTTCCGGAAACGCGGTGATGAAGATCACCGGCACGTTGAACGTTTTGATGATGTCGTTGACCGCATCGATCCCCGAGCTGCCGTCTGCAAGCTGGATGTCGGCCAGCACGAGGCCGGGAGCATCCTTATCCACCAGGCCGACGGCCTCGGCGTGCGTGCGTGCAACGCCGGTCACTTCATGGCCAAGGTCGGCCACCAGCGTTTCGATGTCATGGGCGATAAGCGGCTCGTCCTCGATGATCAGCACGCGGGTGTGAACCTGCTCGCTGATCTCGCGCGCGGCCTGGTCCAGCAGGCCGGGAATGGCAGCTTCGTCCTGGTCAAGGATCACCGCTGTTTCCACATTGGAGAAGCCTTCGACCGCCACCAGCAGGAACGCCTGGCGTGCAAGCGGCGTGAGCGCGGCGAGCTTGCGCGCGGCAGCCTTTTCCCACTGTTGGCCCGCATCGCTCTCCACGTTCACGTGCAGCGATGGCCACATGGCGCTGAGCAGCCGGAAGGCCTCGACCTTGGGATCGGCGGATTGATCGAACATGGACGGGTCGGCAACCAGCGCCTCGAGCATCGCGCCAACATAGGCATCGCCGCTGGCCTGGGAACCCGCAATGGCCCGCGCATGGTGGCGCAGGCCGGGTAGCACGGGGGCGATCTGGCTTGCGATGCTCATGGTCGGTACTCCTTTCGAGAGGGTAATCGAATGTCGCGCGAACGCTTGCCCGCGACCGCCCTTTCTTGTCCGTTCAAACGCACTCTGGCGCTGTTTGGTTCCTGAGCGGCTCTGCTCACGGCTCGCTGGTGAGCCGGGTGAGCGAACTGGCTTTCATGTCGTTCAGGATGTCGCCAATCTCGGAAGGCTCGGCGGCGAGCCCGCGAGAAGCAAGCACCTGGACCAGCCTGGAATTTGTTCCGAACACGCTGTCGGTCGACTTGAGGTAGGCCATCGACCAGCCGCTGAAGGCGCGGGCCTCGATGGGCCGCTCCACCAGCTTGATGACCCCGCTGTGCCGTTCGTCCTGGCATATCTTTTCGAACAGGCGGTGCAGCGTCGCCTGCGGACCCTCCAGAACCTGCGCGAAATTTATCCCGTTGAACAGCAACAGCCCGCTGACGTCTGCCAGCGCGTTGTTCAGCTGCGAGTGGGACACGATGTTCTCGATGTCCTCGTCGGACGCCTTGAACGTGATCGTGCTGACATAGGCGAGTTCGTAAAGCTGCACGG
>JAHEBA010000085.1 GCA_024642465.1 Alphaproteobacteria bacterium | reverse complement strand
ATCCTGTGGCTGCTGGAGTCGGAAGGCGACCTGCGGTTCGGCGAGCTGAAGAAGCGCATGCCGAAGATCTCCTCTAAGGTGCTGACCGAGCGGCTGCGGATGCTGGAAGAGGCGGGGCTGTTGCACCGCGATTACGAACCAACCGTGCCGCCAACGGTGACCTATTCGCTCACCGCGCGCGGCCACGAGCTCAAGAGCGTGCTCAAGGGCATTCACGCGCTGGCGCTGAAGTGGCAGGCGGAGGATGGCGCAGCGCTGGCTAGTCCCGCACTGTCAAAATCTCTGAAAGCGGCTTCTTGATCGTCGCCGCTTCCGGAATGGTCGCGCCGTCCGCCGAGTGCCCTGCGGCGATGATCATGGTGGGTTTCTCGGACGCCGCACGGTCGAGCAGGACATTCAGGAATCCCATCGGGTTGGGCGTGTGGATTAGGCAGGAAAGCCCTGACAGGTGCAGCGCGGTCACCAGGAAGCCGCTCGCCAGCCCGACGCTTTCCGGCACGTAGTAGTTCTTGTACCGCTGGCCGGTGTCGAACTCGCCCCAGCGCTGGGCAAACACCACGATCAGCCATGGCGCGATTGCAAGGTGCGGCTTGTCCGGTCCGGTGCCGATCGGTTCGAGCGCCTTGAGCCATTCATCGCCCGCCGCACCGCCATAAAAGTTTCGTTCCTTTTCTTCCGCCGCCTGCCTGATCTGCTTCTTCATGGCCGGGTCGGTAATGGCCGCGAAGTGCCAGGGCTGATGGTTGGCGCCGGACGGCGCGCGGCCTGCGGTGGCGATACAGGCCTCTATCACCGCGCGCGGCACCGCCCCGTCCGAAAACTGCCGGATGGTGTGGCGGGTGCACATCATCTCGTAGTGGCTTTGCGCGGCAGCGAGGCTGGCGGCATCGCTCATGGGCGGCCGTGCGGGCAGGGCGAAGGGCCAGTAGGTTAGGCGAGACTTGGAGAACATGAGGAAATCTGCCGGTTGCAGTTGGGCCTCGTGAAGCGCAGCAAATTTTCTTCAACGGTGCAACCCGCCGTTAACCTTGCCGCCGCGATACTAGCTCCCAGTGTTTGTTCGCGTATCGAGGTGGGGACCCACGAATGTTTGCGCTTAAAGCTGAGCCGGAAGCATCCGGCTTCTGGGCATGGTTCAATGACAACCAGGCCCGTCTGGCCAAGGTGGCCGCCAATATCGACGACATGACCATGGACGAGATCGAGCCGGTTCTGGACGAACTGGCCCTGATCCTGCACGAGGTCGACGACCGGCTGTTTGCCGAACTGGGCGCGGATGCGCACGGCAAGCCGCGCCTTGTGGTGACGACCGACGGCGAAGTGGACGCCATGCTGACGGCTCGCGACCTGGTCGCCATTGCGCCGGCATTCGACGGCTGGACGCTGAGCGCGCTGCGCGAACGCGAGGACATGGCCGGCAGCATCGGCCTGCCCGGCGGCGGCGAACTCGACATGAGCGAGGCGGTGTTTGTCCTGGAAATCCATGACGGCATAGCGGAGATTGCCGTGGGCCTCGACCAGTGGGACGAGGACCGCGCCGACGATTACACCGCTGCGGTCGAGGAATTCATCTGCAAGGCGCTTGGCGAGGCCGACTATGCCGCAGGCGTTGCCGGGGTGATGGCGCTTTCCGTGCACGATCTGGCCGACGAAGCCGACCCGTGGCCGATCAAGGCGCTGACCGCCGAGTTCGACCGGTTGTTGGGGTGACATCCCACCGGACCTGAATTTCTGCTTTCCTCGGGCTTGACCCGAGGGCCCACCCAAAGCTGGATCCTCGGGTCGCGGGCTGAAGCCCTTGCCCGAGGACGGCGCTTTTCTGACCGGCAGTACCGCCAAACTGCGCGCCTGTGGCGGATTTACACCGTCACAGGGCTGGCATTATATGGCGGCATCATCACTCACACAGCTTGAGGGGCCTTCCGACATGACCGAAATCATCCACGTCCACGCGCGCGAAATTCTCGACTCCCGCGGCAATCCGACAGTCGAGGTAGACGTGGTACTTGAGGATGGATCGTTCGGCCGCGCCGCGGTGCCGTCAGGCGCCTCGACCGGCGCGCACGAGGCGGTGGAACTGCGCGACGGCAACAAGAAGCGTTACCTGGGCAAGGGCGTGACCAAGGCGGTCGCCGCGGTCAACGGCAAGATCTACGACGCCATCATTGGCATGGACGCTGAAGACCAGACGGCCGTCGACGAAACGATGATCAAGCTGGACGGGACCGCCAACAAGGCCAAGCTGGGCGCCAACGCCATCCTCGGCGTATCGCTGGCCGTGGCCAAGGCGGCGGCGGGAGCCTCCGGCCTGCCGCTCTACCGCTATGTGGGCGGCACGCAGGCGCGGGTTCTTCCCGTTCCGATGATGAACATCATCAACGGCGGGGCGCACGCCGATAACCCGATCGACTTCCAGGAATTCATGATCATGCCGGTGGGCGCCAAGTCCATCGCGGACGCCGTGCGCATGGGCGCGGAAGTGTTCCACACGCTCAAGGGCGAGCTGAAGAAGGCCGGCCATAACACCAACGTAGGGGACGAGGGCGGCTTCGCGCCGGACCTGCCGTCGGCTGAAAGCGCGCTCGACTTCATCATGGAATCATGCGCCAAGGCTGGCTACGAGCCGGGCAAGGACATGTACCTTGCGCTCGATTGCGCCGCGTCCGAGTTCTACAAGGGCAAGACCTACGTCTACGAAGGCGAGGGCGTTAAGCGCTCTTCGTCGGAGCAGGCAAAGTATCTGGCCAAGCTGGTGAAGCATTACCCGATCATCTCGATCGAAGACGGCATGCATGAGGACGACTGGGCGGGCTGGAAGGAACTGACGGACCTTGCCGGCAAGAAATGCCAGCTGGTCGGCGACGACCTGTTCGTGACCAACCCGAAGCGGCTGAAGATGGGCATCGACAAGGGCGTGGCCAATTCCATCCTGGTCAAGGTCAACCAGATCGGCTCGTTGACCGAGACTCTGGCCGCCGTCGACATGGCGCACCGGGCCGGCTACACGGCGGTTATGTCTCACCGGTCGGGCGAGACCGAAGACACCACCATCGCCGACCTTGCCGTGGCGACCAACTGCGGGCAGATAAAGACCGGCTCGCTGGCCCGTTCCGACCGGCTGGCCAAGTACAACCAGCTCATCCGCATCGAGGAGATGCTGGGGTCTCAGGCGGTGTATGCGGGCAAGGGCATCCTGAAGGGGTGAGGGAGGCGTAGGCCCGGCTCATGGGCAATGCCGCAATGCTCGGTGTCACGTTGGTTGCTGCAGCGGCTGCTGGAGGAGCGGCCGGCACCTGGGCCTTCATTCGCTACCTTGAACCACAAAGGCATCGCTGGAAGCGCATCGCACTCGACCTGCTGGGTGTCGTGGCCATCATTCCTGCGATTGTCATGTTCTACGCGCTCGCGGATACCAACTCCGGCGGCCAGATGATGGGGTTCGCTGCGCTGCTGATCTATTCGGTGGTGACGCTCGGGCTGGTACCGCTGCTGGGCTTCGTAGTGATCATTCTGACATTCCGGCTGGCGGTCCGGCTGAAGCGGCTGATGCAGGGTTAGACCCCTTAACACCCCGTTAACCACGCGGGCGGTAGCGTGATGGCGTCACGCTTCCATCTTGCTTTCCTCCGGCTTGACCCGAGGGTCTGTCGAGATTGGTGAAGTGGGTCCGCGGGTCTCGCCAGCTGGCTCGCCCGGGGAAGGCAATCAACGGGGACACCGCCGCCATGTTCAGGAAACCGAAGCTGTTCGACGTGCTGACGTTCTTCGGCTGCTGTGCGCTGCTGGGCTGGTTCGGCTGGCACGGGCTCGAAGGTCCGCGTGGGCGCGACAACTATGCCCGGCTCCAGACGGACCTGACGGCCCAGGAAGAGACGCTTGCACAAGTGCGCGGGAAGCGCGAAGCTCTTGAAGCGCGGGTGCAACTGATGCGCCCGGAGAGCGTTGATCCGGACATGGCGTCGGAACTCGTCCGGGAGATGCTCGGCTACGAGAAACATAATGCGATTGTGGTTAAGTTCAATTAGAGCTACTGATTTCATTGGTGAATTTGGCACATAATCAAATTTCAGTTAATTAGACTATACGACGCTCTTACACGTCAAAATCCATGTTATGAACTCCCTTAGCGAGGAAACAATCCTCCGGCTTTTTAAACGCATCTCCTGACGGCAAACCGGTTTCCGCCATTCCTGGAGATGCTTGGCAGGGAGCGTACGCATGGCAAAAGCCGCCAAGAAGGCATCCGGCAAGACCGCCGGCAAATCCAATTCCCCCTTCACCAAGGACCAGGACCTCAAGGCCTACGAGGACATGCTGCTGATCCGCCGCTTCGAGGAGAAGGCAGGACAGCTTTACGGCATGGGTCACATCGGCGGGTTCTGCCACCTCTATATCGGCCAGGAAGCGGTCGTCGTCGGCATGGAAATGGCGATGAAGGAGGGCGACCAGGTGATCACCTCCTATCGCGACCACGGCCACATGCTGGCAACCGGCATGGACCCGAAAGGCGTGATGGCGGAGCTGACCGGGCGCCAGGGCGGCTACTCGAAGGGCAAGGGCGGCTCGATGCACATGTTCTCCCGCGAGAAGCAGTTCTTCGGCGGACACGGCATCGTCGGCGCGCAGGTGCCGCTGGGTGCAGGGTTGGCGTTTGCCAACAAGTACCGCGAGAACGATCGCGTCTCGGCCACCTATTTTGGTGAAGGCGCCACCAACCAGGGCCAGGTCTACGAGACCTTCAACATGGCCTCGATCTGGAAGCTGCCGGTGATCTTCGTGATCGAGAACAATGGTTATGCGATGGGTACGGCGGTGAAGCGCTCGGCAGCACTTGCGGAAGAGCTGTTCAACCGCGGCTCGGTCTACGGCATTCCCGGCGAGCAGGTGGACGGCATGGACGTGCGCGCGGTGAAGGAAGCCGCCGACCGGGCCACCGAGCATTGCCGCTCGGGCAAGGGGCCGATCATCCTCGAGATGAAGACATATCGTTATCGCGGGCACTCGATGTCCGACCCGGCCAAGTACCGCACCCGCGAGGAAGTGCAGAAGATGCGCGAGGAGCATGACCCGATCGAGCAGGTCAAGCGGCGCCTGTCGTCTGACCACGGGGTCAGTGACGACGACATCAAGTCGGTCGACGCGCGTATCCGCAAGATCGTCACCGAGGCTGCCGACTTTGCGCAGAACGATCCGCTGCCCGATGTGTCGGAGCTGTGGACCGATGTGTACGTCGAAGCGTGAGGGAGGGCTGAACGATGCCAACTGATATTCTGATGCCGGCCCTGTCTCCGACCATGGAAGAGGGCAAGCTGGCCAAGTGGCTGGTGAAGGAGGGCGACCAGGTGTCGTCCGGCGACATCATTGCCGAGATCGAGACCGACAAGGCGACCATGGAAGTGGAAGCCGTCGATGAGGGCACCGTCGCTGCCATCAAGGTGCCGGGAGGTACCGAGGGCGTGAAGGTGAACACGGTCATCGCCGTGCTGGCGGGCGAGGGCGAAGACGCCTCTGCCGCAGCACAAGGCGGCGGGAATGACAGCAAGTCTGGCGGCGAAGCCAAGCCGTCGAACAGCGGTGTTGCCGGCGGCGGCGAGGCCATCGTCAAACCGGCCGAGGCAATTGCCGATGCACCGGTAGCCGCGCCTGAGCCTGCCATATCGCCCGCGCTGTCTGCGCCGGCAGCCACCACAGCAGACCCGGAAATTCCCGAAGGCACCGAAATGGTTGAGATGACGGTGCGCGAGGCGCTCAACTCGGCGATGGTCGAAGAAATGCGCCGCGACCCGGACGTGTTCCTGATGGGCGAGGAAGTGGCCGAATACCAGGGCGCCTACAAGGTGAGCCAGGGGCTGCTGGAAGAGTTTGGCGCCAAGCGGGTGATCGACACGCCGATCACCGAGCACGGCTTCACCGGCATCGCGGTGGGCGCGGCGTTTGCGGGGCTTAGACCCATCGTCGAGTTCATGACCTTCAACTTCGCCATGCAGGCCATCGACCACATCATCAACTCCGCCGCCAAGACGCTGTACATGTCTGGCGGGCAGATGGGCTGTCCCATCGTGTTCCGCGGTGCCAACGGTGCTGCAGCGCGCGTGGCGGCCCAGCACAGCCAGGACTATGCGGCCTGGTATGCGCACGTGCCGGGGCTGAAGGTGGTTATGCCGTACTCTGCCGCGGACGCGAAGGGCCTGCTCAAGGCGGCGATCCGCGACCCGAACCCGGTGATCTTCCTCGAAAACGAAATTCTCTACGGCAAGACGTTCGAGGTGCCGAAGCTGGACGACTGGGTGGTGCCGATCGGCAAGGCGAAGGTGGCCCGCGCCGGCTCTCACGTCACCATCGTGTCTTGGGGCATCGGCATGGGCTATGCGCTGGCTGCTGCAGACAAGCTCGCTGCGGACGGCATCGAGGCGGAGGTGATCGACCTGCGCTCGCTTCGCCCGTACGACCTGCCGGCGGTCATCGAGAGCGTCAAGAAGACCAACCGCTGCGTGGTGGTCGAGGAAGCCTGGCCGGTGGCCTCGATGGGCTCGCACATTGCCGCTGAAATCATGACGCATGCGTTCGACTACCTCGATGCGCCGGTGGCGCGGGTGAACGGCAAGGACGTGCCGATGCCCTATGCCGCCAACCTGGAGAAGCTGGCGCTGCCAAACGTCGATGAAGTGGTGGAGGCGGCCAAGGCCGTCCTCTACGTGTAAGGGAGGACCGCGACATGCCAACGGAAATCCTGATGCCAGCCCTGTCGCCGACGATGGAGAAGGGCAAGCTTGCGAAGTGGCTCGTCAAGGAAGGCGATACGGTGTCGTCCGGCGACATCATCGCCGAGATCGAGACCGACAAGGCGACCATGGAAGTGGAAGCCGTGGACGAGGGCAAGGTCGGCAAGATCCTGGTGGCCGAGGGCACCGACGACGTGGCGGTGAACACGGCAATCGCCGTTCTGCTCGAAGAAGGCGAAACCGCCGGGGACATCAAGTCAACCGGCGAAGAGAAGAAGCCAGCGCCGAAAGCCGAGGCGAAGGCAGAAGCTGCGCCTCAGCCCAAGGCCGAAGCGCCGGTACCAGCCGCTCCGGCAACGAAGGCGGCAGCACCTGCACGCGAGCCTGATGCCCGCATCTTTGCCTCGCCACTTGCCCGTCGGATCGCCAAACAGAACGGCATCGACATTTCGCTGCTGAGCGGATCCGGCCCGCATGGCCGAATCGTCAAGGCCGACGTCGAGAAGGCGCAGAAGGAAGGCGTTCCCGCTGCCGCCCCGAAGGCTGGCGCGCCTGTGGGTGCACCTGCCGCTGCAGCCCCGGTTGCAACCGGTCCATCCGACGACATGGTGCGCCGGCTGTTTGCCGAAGGCTCCTACGAGGAACTGCCGCACGACGGCATGCGCAAGACCATCGCCGCGCGACTCAGCGAGAGCAACCAGACGGTACCATCCTACAACATCTCGCTGGACTGCCGGCTCGACGCGCTGCTGAAGGTGCGCGCCGACCTGAACGCCGCAGCGCCCGAGAAGGACGGCAAGCCCGCCTACAAGCTGTCGGTGAACGACTTCATCATCAAGGCGCTGGCGCTGGCCCTGCGAGACGTGCCGATGGCCAACGGGTCGTGGACATCGACCGCGCGGCTGCTGCACAAGCACTCGGACGTGGGCGTGGCCGTGGCCATTCCCGACGGGCTGATCACGCCCATCGTGCGCCGGGCAGAAGAAAAGCCGCTGTCTGTCATCTCGGCCGAGGTGAAGGACATGGCAAAGCGCGCCCGTGACAAGAAGCTGAAGCCCGAGGAGTACCAGGGCGGCACCACGGCGGTGTCGAACCTTGGCATGTTCGGCGTTGACAATTTCACCTCGATCATCAACCCGCCGCACGCCTCCATCGTGTCGATCGGGGCAGGGGTGGAGAAGCCAGTGGTGAAGAACGGCGCGGTGGCCATCGCCACGGTGATGAACGCCACGTTCGCTTTCGACCACCGGGTTATCGACGGGGCGCTGGGTGCGGAACTGGCCGCCGCCTTCCGCCACTATGTCGAGAACCCGATGGCGATGCTGGTGTAGGGAGCGGGTACGATGGCAGATGCAAATTTCGACGTGATCATCATCGGGTCCGGGCCGGGCGGTTACGTGACCGCCATCCGGTCGGCGCAGCTTGGCCTCAAGACGGCGATTGTCGAGCGCGAGCATCTGGGCGGAATCTGCCTCAACTGGGGTTGCATTCCGACCAAGGCGCTGCTGCGCTCGGCAGAGATCTACCACTACATGAACCACGCCAAGGATTATGGCCTGAGCGCCGAGAAGATCGGGTTTGATGCCGCCGTGGTGGTGAAACGCTCTCGCGGCGTGTCGGGCCGGTTGAATGGCGGCGTGGCCCACCTGCTCAAGAAGAACAAGGTGCAGGTGATCTGGGGCGAGGCGAAGATTTCGAAGCCCGGCGAGGTCGTGGTGTCGAAATCGTCCAAGACGCCCATGGAGCCTCAGCACCCCACACCCAAGGATGCCGCCGGCGAAGGCACCTACAAGGCAAAGCACATCATCGTGGCGACGGGCGCGCGCCCGCGCGTGTTGCCCGGTCTGGAGCCGGATGGAAAGCTGGTTTGGACCTATTTCGAGGCTATGGTGCCGCCGGAAATGCCGAAGTCCCTCCTGGTCGTGGGGTCTGGCGCCATCGGCATCGAATTCGCCAGCTTTTACAATGCGATGGGCGCTGATGTTACAGTGGTCGAAATCATGGACCAGATCATGCCGGTGGAAGATACCGAGATCGCCGGCATCGCCCGCAAGCAGCTTGAAAAACAGGGCCTGAAGATCATGACGCAAGCCAAGGTGGCCGAGCTCAAGAAGGGCTCGAACGACGTCACCGCCACGATTGAGACCAAGGACGGCAAGAAGACCGAACTGAAGGTCGACCGGGTGATTTCTGCCGTTGGCGTCGTCGGCAATATCGAGAACATCGGGATCGAGGCGCTGGGCGTGAAGACCGACCGTGGCTGTGTGGTCATCGACGGTTATGGCCGCACTAATGTCGAGGGCATCTACGCCATCGGCGATGTGGCCGGCCCGCCCATGCTGGCGCACAAGGCCGAGCACGAGGGCGTCATCTGCGTCGAAAAGATCGCCGGTGTGAAGAACGTCCACCCGATGAAGAAGGAGCAGATCCCGGGTTGCACCTATTGCCATCCACAAGTTGCGTCAGTGGGGCTGACCGAGCGCGCGGCGAAGGAAAAAGGCATCGAGGTGAAGATCGGCAAGTTCCCGTTCCTGGCCAACGGCAAGGCCATCGCGCTTGGCGAGGACCAGGGGCTGATCAAGACCATCTTCGACAAGAAGACCGGCCAACTGCTGGGCGCACACATGGTGGGGGCGGAAGTCACCGAACTGATACAAGGCTTCGTTATCGCCATGGGTCTGGAAACCACGGAAGAAAACCTCATGCACACGGTGTTCCCGCATCCGACGTTGTCGGAAATGATGCACGAGTCAGTGCTTGATGCGTACGGCCGGGTTATCCATATGTGATCAGCCCGCGCGGATTGCGTTGCGGCAGCACTGTAGCACTGGAGGGATATTCATGGACGTTGCAGACATCATGGACCTGGGCGGCGGCGTGGGCATTTTCGGCACGTTGTTCATCGGCGCGATAGCCGGCTGGATAGCCGAGAAGTTGACCGGGTCGGACCACGGCCTGCTCACCAATATTGTCATGGGCATCCTCGGCTCTTTCACGGGCGGCTGGCTGGCCAATGCCGTGGGCCTTCAGCTGGGAGAAATCTTCCAGGGCTGGTTCTGGGGCAACCTGCTCGTCTCGGTTGCGGGGGCTGTTCTCCTGATCACGGTTTATCGTATGCTGCGCGGGCGGCAGGCCTGAATCGGGTCCGCTTTGACTAGAAACGGGCGGCAAGCCTGACAGGAGGGCATCATGGAAGGATTTGGCTGGATCATGACGATCATTCTCGGCGGCCTCGCCGGGTGGATCGCCGAAAAGGTGATGAAGTTCGATACCGGACTTCTCATGAATATCGTGCTGGGCATCGTCGGTGCCGTGGTCGGCAACTTCCTGCTTGGCCTGATCGGCATCGGGCTGGGCGGCCTGATTGGCCAGCTCATCGTGGCGGTTTTTGGCGCCTGCGTACTGATCTTTGCTTACAGGGCAATCAAGGGCCGCTGACTTGACCACAATACTCGACACCGTCACTGGCCAGAAGGCACAGCCGCGGCATCCGGAAAAGGCGCACAAGCCTGACAACCCGGTGCAGCGCAAGAAGCCGGACTGGCTGCGCGTCAAGGCGCCGGTTTCCCTGAAATACCAGGAGACCCGCAAGCTGGTGCGCGACCACAAGCTGGTGACGGTGTGCGAGGAGGCCGGCTGCCCCAACATTGGCGAATGCTGGGAGAAGAAGCATGCCACCTTCATGATCATGGGCGAGATCTGCACCCGGGCCTGTGCGTTCTGCAACGTGCGCACCGGCTTGCCCGAGGCGCTGGACGCGGACGAGCCGAACCGCGTGGCTGACGCAGTGGCGAAGATGGGCCTGACCCATGCCGTTATCACATCCGTGGACCGTGACGACCTGGACGACGGTGGGGCGGAGCACTTCGCCCACGTCATCCGCGCCATCCGGGTTGCCGCACCAGACACCACCATCGAGGTGCTGACGCCGGACTTCCTGCGCAAGGACGGCGCGCTCGAAGTGGTCGTCGAGGCCCGGCCCGACGTGTTCAACCACAACCTAGAAACCGTGCCGCACCTGTATCCGCGCATCCGGCCCGGTGCCCGCTATTTCCATTCGCTGCGGCTGCTGCAGCGGGTGAAGGAACTTGACCCCGCCATGTTCACCAAGTCGGGCATCATGGTTGGCCTGGGCGAGACGCGCGAGGACATCCTGCAGGTGATGGACGACATGCGCTCGGCCGGCATCGATTTCATGACCATCGGCCAGTACCTTCAGCCGACGGCCAAGCATGCGGCCATCGACCGGTTCTGGACGCCGGAAGAGTTCAAGGCACTGGAAACGAGCGCCTATGCCAAGGGCTTCCTGATGGTGTCGGCAAGCCCGCTCACGCGCTCCTCGCACCACGCCGGCGATGACTTCGCCCGCCTGCGCGCCGCGCGCGAGGCCAAGCTTGCCCGCAAGGGCGCCTGAGCGGCGGCTGGTATCCGGGTGGCGACCTACCAGACCACGCGGCGGGTGGCGTTCGAGCCGGAACTGCTGTTTTCCATCGTTTCCGACGTGGCGCGATATGGCGATTTCCTGCCGTTGTGTACGGCGGCAAACGTCTGGGACGAACGGGCAGACGAGCAGGGCAGGCGGCACTTTCGTGCAAGTCTCGACATTGCCTATCCGAAGCTCGGGCTGAAAGAGACTTTCATCTCGAACGTCACCGTTGATCCTGACCGGCTGACGGTTCGTGCTACCTCGAAAGAGGGGCCGGTGAAGCACATTGACAACCGGTGGCTGTTTACGCCTGCCCGTGGCGGATGTGACATAGATTTTCACCTCGAATACGAAATGTCGTCGAGTTTGCTGCAGATGGCGATGGGCGCGGCGTTCGAGGTGGCTGTGCGAAAGATCATGACCTCGTTCGAGGAGCGCGCGCGATTGTTATCGTCACATCAGAATGTTTGATTTCGATCATGGTAGTCATGCCGTGGGCTACCTATATGTGGTCCCGACAGCAGCAATGCTGACGCGAGAGATGGGCAACGGACCAACTTTCAAGGAGCCCTCCAATGATACCGGGGAAACTCTACAAGGCTGCCATTGCGGCGGCGATGGCAGCTTTTGCCTTCACACTGCCCGTCTCAGGCGCCCAGGCGTAGGAGCATGGCAAGAAACGCTGGCAATACCAGACACAGCAGCAGTACCGGCACGGCGGTGGAGAAAGCCGCAGGATGCGCAGCAGCGAAGGCTCTGGCCCTCGCGTCTAACGCCGTATCGAGCGGCGCATCAGGCGGAGTGAAGGTCCCGCACTCCAGGTTGAACCGCGGCTGAACCGGGCCGAGCGGCGCATCCGCCGCAGCGAAGGCCGGCGTATCCAGACCACGCCGGTCATCGCCGA
>JAHEBA010000228.1 GCA_024642465.1 Alphaproteobacteria bacterium | reverse complement strand
CCTACGACTTCGAGCGCCTGGCCGACACCTACAAGCGCCATGAAGAACTGGTCGCCCACTGGCTCAGGGAGGCGCCGGAAAACGTCACCCGCGTGCGTTACGAGGACGTCATCACCAATCCCGATGCCGAGGCACGGCGTCTTGTCAGCCATATCGGACTCGATTGGGAAGACGGTTGCCTCGATTTCATGAATTCGAGCCGTGACGTCCGCACCGCCTCGATGATGCAGGTCCGCCAGCCGATCTACTCGTCATCTGTCGGCAAGTGGAAGCGATACGAGAAGCACCTGCAGCCGTTGTACAAGCTTCTCGAAAAGGAAATTCGGGACTACGAGACGGCTTGAAGCCGGATCACAGCCCGTCAACGCAGAACCGCAACCATCCACCGGTGAACCATCCGATGAATTTCGCGGCAAACCTGTCCATGATGTTCGCCGAACACGACTTCCTCGACCGCTTCGAGGCAGCCCGCAAGGCGGGTTTCCGTAGCGTCGAGTATCTGTTTCCATATGACTGGCCGGCGGCTGAAGTCAAAAAGAGGCTCGATGCTGCCGCCCTGCATCAGGTTTTGTTCAACCTGCCGCCCGGCGATTGGAACGCTGGCGAGCGCGGGCTTGCATCATTGCCCGGACGCGAGGGCGAGTTCGACGAAAGCCTCGCCATTGCAATGGCCTACGCCAGAGAGCTAAACTCGTTTCGGGTGCATTGCATGGCCGGCATGCGCGACGAGGCCGTGAGCTTCACGCAGCAGCGCGCGACGTTCATCGCCAATGTGCGCAAGGCTGCAAGCGCCTTCTCAGGCATTGGCGTGGACGTGCTCATCGAACCGATCAACCCGGTCGACATGCCGGGTTACTTTCTCAACGACTTCGCTCTTGCGCTGGAGCTTCTGGATGAAATCAACCAGGAAGCCATCGCTCCCGTGAAGCTCCAGTTCGACATCTATCACTGCCAGCGCATTCATGGCGGCGTGCCCGCATGGCTTGAGCGGTGCAGGAACCACACCGCCCACCTGCAAATTGCCGGCACTCCTGACCGGCACGAACCGGACCGGGGCGACCTGGCGCTCGATGCAATCCTCGGCACTGTGCAGGCGCTGCATCCGGATCTCTGGATTGGCTGCGAATACCGGCCTGCCGGGCGCACGGAAGACGGACTGGGCTGGATAAACCGATGGCGCTGATGCCGGCGCAGGAAGTGCTGTCAACGCTCTCCGGGTCTGCTAAGGGAGATGCACTTCAAGCCTGCCCCCGATTGGCCCAACACAGCACCGGTACCAGACGTGTTTGCCTTGCCCACCACCATGACCGTCGCTTTCCTGGCGCTTGCGCTGGAACGGTTTCTCGGCTTTCCGGGTCCACTGCGAAGGTGGATCGGCCACCCTGCAAAATGGCTTGACCGCTTCACCGGAATTTTTGCCGTGCTGCTGCCCGGCAGACAGGCAGCTGCGACCTACGCTGGGGTCAGGGGGGCGATGTTCTGTGCACTCGCGACTGGTGCGACGCTGGCCCTGGCTATCGCCCTGACCACGTGGCTGCGGCCGCTGCCCTATGCCTGGTGTTGGGAAGCGGTGCTCGCGATACCTTTCCTGCAGCAGTATGCAACCCGGATGCGCGCGCGTGCAGTTGCAACGGCGCTGTCCCGCGGAAACCTGGACGAGGCCGCGCAGGCCGTCGCAATTATCGATCCGGCGGCCGCTGCCCCTGAAACCATGGCCCAGGCAGTGCGCCGGACGGTGGAGGCCATGGCCTGCAACCTGTCGACCGGCATCGTCACTCCAGCGTTCTGGCTGGCGCTGTTCGGCTTGCCTGGCATCGTGACCATTGCGGCATTGGCCTCAGTCGAACGCCACGCATCCGCGGCTCACCCGGCAGCCGCCGTACCGGTACGTGCGCTCCTCGCGGCAGGACGGTTTTTGCCGTGCAAGCTTGCAGGCCTGCTGGTAACGGGGGCGGCCAGCATGGTTTCGCCACCGGCTGGCGCACGTGCGCTCGAACACATTCACGCTGATGCCCGCTTCGACCGGACAAGAGACGCCAACTGGCCGCGCGCGGCTTTTGCGGGCGTTCTGTCCATCCGCCTTGGTGGGCCGGAAGTACCGGGGCAAACGCAGCGCACGGATCACTGGATCGGCAATGGCGCACGCGACGCCGAAGAAGCTGACCTGCGTGCAGGCCTGCGCCTGTTGGCCACCACGCTGACCCTGTTTACGGTGCTCGCCGGGCTGGCGGCCGCGTTTGCCTAAGCATACGCACCGTTTGACTTTCACCTGCCCTACCTCCTAAGTGATGCAATGCCCAGCTGCGTTGGGCCGGACATCACCGAAACAACCCAGAAGCTGCCGGCATGAAGCTGCACTTTGTATCATCCAAGGCGCCCGAGGCTCTGAAGGCCGCGCAACAGCTCAAGCACGCCTACGGTCAGTCCCCACGCGAAGAGGCCGAGGTGATCGTGGCGCTGGGCGGCGACGGGCTGATGCTTGAAACGATCCATTCCGTCGTCGAGTCCGGCCAGGCCATTTTCGGCATGAACCGCGGCTCGGTCGGCTTCCTGATGAACGACTACAGTGCCGATGATCTTCCCGGCCGGATAACCAAGGCAACGGAAACCGTCATTCATCCGCTGTCGATGACGGTGACTGGCCGCGACGGCCAGGAGCACACCGCCCTCGCCTATAACGAAGTCTCGATGCTGCGCCAGCAACACCAGGCAGCCAAACTGAAGATACACATCGACGGCAAGGTGCGGCTCGACGAACTGATCTGCGATGGCGTCATCGTGGCCACGCCTGCAGGCTCAACGGCCTACAACCTGTCGGCTCACGGTCCCATCCTGCCAATCAACTCCCCGCTGCTCGCCCTGACGCCAATCAGCCCGTTCCGGCCCAGGCGTTGGCGCGGCGCGATCCTGTCGCACGAAGCCCGGGTGACCATCGAGATCATGGATCCGGAAAAGCGCCCGGTTTCCGCGGTTGCGGACCAGACCGAGTTTCGCGATGTCGTACGCGTCGAGGTGGCCGAAGACGCAAGCAAATCCGCCCGGTTGCTGTTCGACGATGGCCATTCGCTGGCCGAGCGCGTTCTCAACGAACAATTCCGGTTTTGAGACACCCCGTTTAAGGGTTCGGCAAGGCTTCGTTTAGCTCGCATTAAGCACAAGCAGCTATCTTCATGACTGTGAGTTGCGTAGCCGGCCTGTTGCCGGAGTGAGTACCCGAAACGCCAGGTT
>JAHEBA010000017.1 GCA_024642465.1 Alphaproteobacteria bacterium | reverse complement strand
TCAGTACATGCGTAAAACAGGGTCAGCCGTCTCATGGGTATCGCCTCCAAGCCGGACATCGAGCCGCTTCTCGACTCCATTCTCGCCGGGGACTGCCTTGAGCAGTTGCGGGCGCTGCCCACCGCCTCGGTCGACCTGGTGTTCGCCGACCCGCCCTACAACCTGCAACTCGGCGGCGGCCTGACCCGGCCCGACCAGTCAAAGGTCGACGGCGTCGACGACGAGTGGGACAAGTTCGACTCGTTTGCCGCCTATGACGCGTTTACCCGGGCATGGCTCAGCGAATGCCGCCGGGTGCTCAAGCCCAACGGCACGATCTGGGTGATCGGCTCCTACCACAACATCTTCCGCGTCGGCGCCACGCTGCAGGACCTCGGCTACTGGATCCTCAACGACATCGTCTGGCGCAAGGTGAACCCGATGCCGAATTTTCGCGGCACCCGCTTCGCCAATGCCCACGAGACGCTGATCTGGGCTTCGCGGTCGGAAGACCAGAAAACCTATACCTTCAATTACGAAGCGCTGAAGGCGTTCAACGACGACCTGCAGATGCGCTCGGACTGGGTGCTGCCGATCTGTTCCGGCGGCGAGCGGCTGAAGGATGCCGACGGGCGCAAGGCGCACCCGACACAGAAGCCGGAAGCGCTGCTGCACCGGGTACTGCTGGCGTCCACCAAGCCGGGCGACGTGGTGCTTGATCCGTTCTTTGGCTCCGGCACCACAGGCGCCGTTGCGCGCAGGCTGGGCCGCCACTTCATCGGCATCGAACGGGATGAAGGCTACATCGCCATCGCGCAGCAGCGCATCGCGGCCATCGAGCCCGGCGATGCCGAAGCGCTGAAGGTCACCACCGGCAAGAAGGCAGAACCGCGCATTCCGTTCGGCTCGCTGGTCGAGCGCGGTCTCATAAACCCCGGCGACACGCTGTACGACCCGGCCCAGCGCACGGCAGCGCGGGTGCGCGCCGACGGCTCGCTGGCGGTCAAGGACGCGACCGGATCGATCCACAAGATGGGCGCCCACGTGATGGGGGCGGAGGCGTGCAACGGCTGGACCTTCTGGCACGTGCGCAAGGGCAAGCAACTGATGCCGATCGACGTGCTGCGCCAGAAGGTGCGGGCCGAGTTGAAGGACATCTGATCTTGCCACCCATCGTGCGCGCCGGAGCGGCGGGCGATGCCGCAGCCATCTGCGAAATCTACAACCAGGGAATAGCAGAACGCATTGCCACGTTCGAGACGAGGCTGCGCATTCCTGCCGACATCGCGGGATGGTTCGCTCCCGGCGCGTTTCCGGTGGTCGTGGCCGAAGAAGACGGCAAGGTGGTGGGCTTTGCATCGTCCAGCGCCTACAGCGCCCGTAAATGTTACAGCGGCATCCGGGAGTTCTCCATTTATGTGGACCGGACAGCGCGCGGCCGCGGGCTCTCAAAACTCCTGCTGCTGGCGCTCAGCGAAGCCACGATCCGGACCGGCGGGTGGAAGCTCACTTCGCGCATCTTTCCGGAAAACGTGGCCAGCCTCGAGGCCTGCCGGGCAGCGGGATTCCGGGTTGTCGGCACGCACCTGCGCCATGCGAAGCTGGACGGCGCATGGCGCGACGTTGTGACCGTCGAAAAGCTGCTGCATCAGGACTGACGCGTCTTCCTGAGCGCATCGCTACCCAGCGCCGCCACCGCCACCTTCTTCATCACCGTGGGCAAGGCTTCGCCGGCGAGATCGCGACGCGCTACCCAGCGCCAGTCGTGCCGGGTATCCGGTCCCGTTTCGAACACCTCGTCGGTCACGTAGACGTCGAGCAGCAGGTGAAAATGGGTGAAGGTGTGCTCGACGCGGCCGGCGCTGTTATGCCAGCCGGAGTCGAACGGAGCGGGCAGGTCGTCTGCCGCATCGGCCTCTACCCACGGGCCTGAGGGAAACTCCAGCATGCCGCCAAGCAGGCCCTTCTCCTCGCGCCGGCGCATCAGCACGCGGCCGGCGGTGTCCTCCGCCCAGTAGATCCGGGCGCGGCGCACCGGCCGGTCCTTCTTCGGCGCCTTGCGCGGCAGTTCCGCCTCGATGCCAAGCTTGCGCGCCGCGCACGCATCCGCCCAGGGGCAGAGCAGGCAGTTGGGAGACTTTGGCGTGCAGACCGTGGCACCAAGGTCCATCAGTGCCTGGGCAAAGTCACCGGGCCGGTCATGGGGCACCAGTTCCAGCGTGGCAGCCCTGATGGCAGGTTTCGATGCGGGCAGCGGTTCACCGATGGCGCGCAGGCGCGACATCACCCGCTCGACGTTGCCGTCCACCGCTGCAGCCGGACGGTTGAAGGCAATCGCCGCAATGGCAGCCGCGGTGTAGGGACCTACACCGGGTAGCGATTGCAGGCCATCCTCGGTTGCGGGAAAGCAGCCGCCAAGTTCATTCGCCACTATTTTCGCACAGGCATGAAGGTTGCGGGCGCGGGCATAGTATCCCAGCCCCGCCCACTCGCGCAGCACGTCGTCCAGGTCCGCCGCCGCCAGGTCCTCCAACTGCGGCCAGCGCCGGGTGAAGGCCACGAAGTAGCGCCCGACTGTTGCGACCGTGGTCTGCTGCAGCATGATCTCGGACAGCCACACGCGGTAAGGGTCGGGTTGCCCGCCGGGCGGCGAACGCCATGGCAAGGTGCGCCGGTGCCGGTCGTACCAGTGCAGCAGGCGGCGGCTCAGGGTGTCATCATTAACTTGCGGCAACGTCACGGACATGTGATGAGTTCGACCACGTCTTGGGCTAACATTCAGCTACGGTTCAGGTCGGTTCATCTATAGCTGGCACGCATGGACAGTCTCGACAAGCATTTCAGACAGATTACCCGGCCCGCATTTGAACGCTACGGTTTTGCCCACGGCGAGCTGGTGGCGCAATGGGCCGCGATCGTCGGCGATGATCTCGCCGGGCGCTGCTGGCCGGAGAAGATGAACTGGCCAAAGGGCCGCGAGGCAGGCAACCGCCACGCCGAAGGCGCGACGCTCATCGTGAAGTGCGATCCCGGCGCAGGACTTGCGCTGAGCTACGAAACAGACCGGATCGCCGAACTGGTCAGCGCCTTCTACGGCTATCGCGCCGTTGCCGTTGTCAAGGTGGTGCAGGCCGGCAAGGCACGGCAGCAACAGGCACACCCCGAGCCCGCCCAAGCGCCCGCTGACGTTGTCACCAGGGTGGCCGAGCAAGTGGCCGGCATCAGCGATCCCGGCCTCAGGGACGCCCTTTGCCGGCTGGGCCAGGCAAGCCTCACCCGCGCCGCGCGCCGGCACACCTGACAAGTTCTCCACAGGCCGATTTACCGGCTCGCATCAACCTTCAATATCCAGTAGGACACCACGCCATGAACATGAACCGCCGCACTTTCACCTCCGGTTTTGCGCTCGCCGCGCTGACAGCCGCTTCAGGAGCGTTCAGCGCGCCTGCGCTGGCACAGTCGTTCGACATGGAAGAATTCATGAAGGCGCCGCGCATCGGCGACAAGATCCTGGGCGCCGAAGACGCCAAGGTGACCATCGTCGAGTATGCCTCGGCGACCTGCCCGCACTGTGCTGCGTTCCATGCCAACGTGTATCCGGAGCTGAAGAAGGATTTCATCGATACCGGGAAGGTGCGCTTCATCGCCCGGGAATTTCCGCTGGACGATCTGGCGCTGGCTGCCTTCATGGTGGCGCGCTGCGTGCCCGACGACAAGTACTTCGACATGCTGTCGCTGCTTTACGAACAGCAGCGCACCTGGGCCGGGCAGAACGCGCGCGACGAACTGCTGAAACTGGCCAAGCTGGCAGGCCTGAGCGAGGCGCAGTTCGACGAGTGCCTGAAGAACGAGGACCTCGCCAAGGGCATCCTCGATATCCGCAAGGATGGGGTCGACAAGTACGGCGTGAACGCGACGCCAACCTTCTACATCAATGGCAAGAAGCTGGAAGGCGAGCGCGACATCGAGGGCTTCCGCAAGGCCATCGACGAGGCCATGAGCAGCTGACAACTGGGGAAAACCCTGTCGGTCCAGCCCCGCCTTGGTGACGAATCATGCCCGCAAAGGGCAAATTCAGGTGTTATTGCCATCTTGAGTACGATGGCGGTGGGGTTGAGGTGCAAGGGCAGATGAAGTTCTCCAAGCTCAGACTATCGGGCTTCAAGTCGTTCGTCGAACCGACCGAGCTTGTGATCAAGCCCGGCCTGACCGGCATTGTCGGGCCGAACGGCTGCGGCAAGTCGAACCTGCTCGAAGCGCTGCGCTGGGTGATGGGTGAAAGCTCATACAAGTCGATGCGCGGCTCGGGCATGGAAGACGTGATCTTCTCCGGCACCACCAACCGGCCGTCGCGCAACATGGCCGAGGTGATGCTGACCCTCGACAACGAGGACCGCACCGCACCGCCCACCTTCAACGAATTCGACCAGCTGGAAATCTCGCGCCGCATCGAACGCGATGCCGGCTCGGCCTACCGCATCAACGGCAAAGACGTGCGTGCCCGCGATGTGCAGCTGCTGTTTGCCGACGCGTCCACCGGTTCGCGTTCTCCGGCGCTGGTGAAGCAGGGCCAGATCGGCGAGATCATCAACTCCAAGCCGCAGGCGCGGCGGCGCATTCTCGAAGAAGCTGCCGGCATTACCGGCCTCCACACCCGCCGCCACGAGGCAGAGCTCAAGCTGCGCGCCGCCGAAACCAACCTCGAGCGTCTGGAGGACGTACTCGCCCAGCTCGAAGGCCAGTTGCAGAACCTCAGGCGCCAGGCTCGCCAGGCCATCCGCTACAAGGAACTGTCCGCCGAGATCCGCCGGCTTGAGGCCGCCGGTCTGTACCTCGCGTGGAAGGATGCCGGCGCCGCTGTGGAGACCGAAAACTGGACCCTGAGCGAGTTTACCAAGGTTCTGGGCGAGCAGACCCGCGCCGTGTCCGAGATGACGCGCATGCGCGACCAGTCGGCAGAGGGTCTGCCGAAACTACGCGAAACCGAAGCCGTGCGCGCAGCCGTGCTGCAGCGGTTGACGCTGGAGTGCGAGGGGCTTGAGCGCGAGGAGCAGCAGGCGCTGGAAAAGTGCCGTGATCTGGAGGGCCGCATTGAGCAGATCAACCGAGACCTTGCGCGCGAAAAGGAACTGCTTGGCGACACCGACGGGGTGATGAAGCGGCTGGCCGACGAGCAGGCGCAGCTGGAAGAGGCCACCCGCGGCGACGGCGATGCCCGTGCCGCGGCTGCCCGTGCCCTGCAGGCAGAGGCCGAAAAGCTGTCGCTGGCCCAGTCGAAGGCTGACGAAGCCAATGCGAAACTGTCCGACCTGCTGGCGCGGCATAATGCACTTTCCCGGCAAATCGGCGAAATCGAGGCCCGCATCAGCCGCGACGAGGCGGACCTTGCCCACACCCGCGAAAAGCATGCAGGCATCATTGCCGAAACCGGCGGCGACGACGCCACGCAATCGCTCAGCAGCGACATCGACAGCGCCGTGGCCCGGGCGGAGGCATCTGAAACTGCCGCAAGTGATGCCGAGACGGCGCATCAGGCTGTACGCGCCCGGCAGGCGGAAGCGCACCAGGCCTATGACGAGGCACGCCGCAAGTCCGAGGCGCTGACCACCGAGGTGCGCACGCTGACAAAGCTGCTGCACGTGGCCGACGACGAATTGTGGCCACCCCTCATTGATGCGCTGAAGGTGGAAGCGGGCTACGAAACCGCGCTGGGTGCAGCACTTGGTGACGACATCGACGCGCCAGCTGACGAAGCGGCACCCGTGCACTGGCGCGCGCTGCCGGAGCTGGCCGATGCACCGGCCCTTCCCGCGGGCCTCAAGCGGCTTTCGGACGTGGTCAAGGCGCCGGCTGCACTGTCGCGCCGGCTGCAGATGGTGGCAATGGTCGGCAAGGATCAGGGCGCAAGACTGCAGCCCGGGCTGAAACCCGGCCAGCGGCTCGTCTCGCTGGAAGGCGACCTGTGGCGCTGGGATGGCTATACGGCTGCGGCGGACGCGCCGACGGCGGCGGCCAAGCGGCTGGCAGAGCGCAACCGGCTGGTAGCGCTGCAGGCAGAAAGCGAGGAAGCATCCGCAGCTACCGAGAAGGCGCGTGGCGTGCTCGAGAAGGTGCGCGAGGAAGTGAAACTGGCTCAAACGTCCGAGCGCGACAGCCGTCAGGCCTGGCGCGAGGCGACGGCTGCGGTTGAGGTTGCCCGCAAGGCGCTGAGCGAGCATGAGCGCGTGATGGGCGAGCGCATGCGCCAGGCGTCGGTGCTTGAAGAAGCGGCAAAGCGGATCGAGGCCCAGCTTACAGAAGCGCGCGAGACCCTCGGCAAGGTCAAGGCTGAGCGTGCGGAACTGCCAGATACCGCCGGCGCGGAGGATGAACTGCGTGGTCTTCGAGTCGCCGTCGACCATCAGCGGGCCAGCTATACCGAGGTGCGCGCCGCCCATGACGGGCTGGAGCGCGAGGCAAAGGCACGGGGCCAGCGGCTTGCCGCCATCGAGGGCGAGCGCAAGCAGTGGACGCAGCGGGCCGAGCGCGCCTCCAACCAGATCGGCGAACTGGAAAGCCGGGCCGAAGCCCTGCGAACCGAGCTTGGCAATCTCGCCGACCTGCCAAAGCAGTTCGAGATGCGCCGCACCAAGCTGATGAATGCTGCATCAGAAGCCGACAAGGAACGCCAGGCAGCCGCTGACGCGCTGGCCGAGGCAGAGAATGCGCTACGCACCCGCGATACCGAATTACGCGAGGCGGGCGAGGCGCTGGTCAGAACCCGTGAGGAACACGCTCGTGCGGGCGCTCGCTCCGAGGCAGCGGAAGCCCGTGTCGAGGAAGCGCGTCAGCGCATAGCCGAAGCATTGCAGTGCAAGCCCGAAGAGGTGGCGGCCCGGGCCGGCATCGACGGCGACAAGCTGCCGTCAGCAGATGAGGCCGAACAGAAGCTCTCGTCGCTGAAGGACCAGCGCGAGCGGCTTGGCGCGGTCAACCTGCGCGCCGAGGAAGAGGCAGCCGAGATTTCCACCCAGGTCGAGACCATGATCACCGAGCGTGATGACCTGGTGCAGGCCATCGGTAAGCTGCGCCATGGCATCTCGAGCCTCAACCGCGAAGGCCGCACCCGGCTGCTGGAAGCGTTCGACCGGGTCAATGCGAATTTCTCGTCGCTGTTCGAAACCCTGTTCGGCGGCGGCAAGGCGGAACTCAAGCTGATCGAGTCCGATGACCCGCTCGAGGCGGGCCTTGAACTGATCGCCAACCCGCCCGGCAAGAAGCCGACCGTGCTGTCGCTGCTATCAGGCGGCGAGCAGGCACTGACCGCCATGGCGCTGATCTTCGCGGTGTTCATGACCAACCCGTCGCCGATCTGCGTGCTGGACGAAGTGGACGCGCCGCTCGACGACCACAATGTCGAACGGTTCTGCAACCTGCTCGACGCCATGCTGGAGCGCACCGAGACGCGTTTCCTGATCATCACCCACCATGGCTTGACGATGGCGCGGATGCACCGCCTGTTCGGGGTGACGATGATGGAGCGCGGCGTCAGCCAGCTCGTCTCGGTGGACCTGGAAACGGCGGAAGGCCTGCGCGAAGCAAGCTGAAAAGGCGGTTCTCGCGGGTCATTCCGCCCCAAATCCGGCGAAAACGCGCCAACAGGTTGCAAGGCGAATTGCCGCACATCAGCGCGCGAACAAAAAACCGAGTTATACCATAGGCTTAGGATGCCAACTCGCGGCTTGACACAGTTTCGCCCTGTCTCTAATTTCCGCCCCGAATTGAGCGGGTTTGACGAGCGGGCAGCGCGGCTGTTTGCGAGCCGGAATTGACCTGCCGGGACGTGCAACGGATTGGCGAGGCATGGTCATGGCGGACAAGGGCAAGCAGGACAACGGCGAAAAGACCGGCGCAGAACCCGGAATTGCAGGGCCAGACAAGCGGTTTTCCGAGATTTCGGCGCGAATAGCGGCCGAACGCAGGCAAGCCGAAACTTTCCAGGGCGAGACCGGCAGGCGCACCAGCTCGCTGGGCAAGACCTGGGGGTCAGCGTTCAGGCTCGGCAGTGAATTTGTTGCCGCTGTCCTCGTGGGCGGCGGTCTTGGGTACCTGATCGACCGGCTTCTGGGCACATTGCCCTTCGGGTTAATCATCCTGCTGCTGGCAGGGTTCGCGGCAGGCATCCTGAACATGGCGCGTGCCGCCGGACGGGTGCCGAAAGCGGGCGACAGAATGAATGACGAGCCCTGACCGGGCGAGAGACTGAACGACCAGCCTTTCGGGGCTGATGCGCTAGAGGGAAAAGATCGTGGCCAACGATCCGTTGCACCAGTTCCAGATCAAGCCGATCATCGACCTGTTCAATGTCGGCGGCATGGATTTCAGCTTCACCAACTCGTCGCTTTTCATGGTGGCAGCCGCCGGCACCGTCTCGGCGATCCTGTTCGCCGCCTCGCGTTCCGCTTCGCTGGTTCCCTCGCGCATCCAGTCCATCGGCGAGCTGTGGTACGAATTCGTCGCCAACATGGTGCGTCAGGTCATGGGCTCGGAAGGCATGAAGTTCTTCCCGTTCGTGTTCACCGTGTTCTCGTTCGTGCTGATGTCGAACCTTCTCGGCATGTTCCCCTACTTCTTCACCGTCACCAGCCACGTGGTCGTAACGGCTGCACTGGCCGTGTTCATCATCGCCATGGTGGTGGTTGTCGGCCTGGCAAAGCACGGCCTGCATTTCTTCAAGCTGTTCGTACCGTCGGGCGTGCCGATTGCCATCCTGCCGTTCATTTCACTGATCGAGGTGATCTCGTTCCTGTCGCGCCCGGTGTCGCTGGCGCTGCGTCTTTTCGGCAACATGATGGCCGGTCACATCGTGCTCAAGGTGTTCACCGGCTTCGTCGTCAGCCTTGGCGCACTTGGCATCGGCGGCATCATCGGCGCGCTGTTCCCGCTGGCCATGGGCGTGGCCCTGACCGGTTTCGAATTCCTGGTGGCGTTCCTGCAGGCTTTCGTGTTCGCCATCCTGACCTGTGTTTACCTGAATGATGCGCTTCACCCGGGTCACTGATCCGGACCGGAGCGGGTCCTACCTTTCAACCCTTTGACCAATCCGACCAACCTCAAGGAGAATTATCATGGAAGCGGATGCAGCCAAGTTTATCGGTGCAGGCATTGCATGCATTGGCATGGGCGGCGCCGGTATCGGCGTGGGCCACATTTTCGGCAACTACCTGGCCGGTTCGCTGCGTAACCCTTCGGCAGCCAGCGCCCAGTTCACCAACGCGCTGATCGGCGCCGCTCTGGCAGAAGGTCTCGGCATCTTCTCGCTCGTCGTGGCGCTGCTGCTGCTGTTCACCTGATACAACAGCAGTTGGTCGGAGATTGCGCATCGCCCGGCAGTTGGTCCGGGCATGCGTTCGAGGAGGAGCGGCAGGCCTGAACAAGCCATGCCGCACGTCCTTTTTCCCGGACCATGACCTGTAGCCGGCAGCAGCAAAGCCGCCGGCCGCGAAACAGCAACAGATGGATGCCATGGCCAGCGAAACCACATCCCATACCGAAGTTCCGGGCGAAGCCCACGGCGGCGGCACGCTGCCGCAGCTGGACTCGTCCACCTATCCGTCCCAGCTGCTGTGGCTGGTGATCACGTTCGGCGCCCTGTACCTGCTTCTTTCAAAGGTACTGCTGCCGAAGATCGCCAACGCCATCGAAGTCCGGCAGAGCCGGATCGCGGCAGACCTGGCCCAGGCCGAACAGCTCAACGACGATGCCCGCAAGGCATCCGAGGCCTATGACGCTGCACTTGCCCACGCCCGGACCAAGGCCAATTCCATCGCCCAGGAGAATCGGGCACAGGTGCTGTCCGAACTGGACGCCGAACAGGCCAAGGTGGATGCAGACCTGGCCGCACGGCTGGCCAAGGCGGAAAAGCAGATCGCATCGACCCGCGAAAAGGCAATGGGCGAGGTCGAAGGCATCGCCAGCCAGCTGGTCGAGGATGTGGTGAGCGAACTGACCGGCTCCAAGCCGTCGTCCACCGCCATCAAGTCGGCCATTTCGGCTGCCGGCCGCTAAGGGAGGCGAGACGCACATGGACGCAACATTCTGGGCCCTGATCGCATTGGTGCTGTTCGTCGGCATCCTGCTTTATGCCAAGGTACCGGGCCTGCTCGGCACCAAGCTCGATGCGCGTGCGGACGCCATCAAGGCTGACCTCGACGACGCCCGCCGCCTGCGCGAGGAAGCACAGGAACTGCTGGCCGAATACCAGCGCAAGAAGGTGGAAGCCGAGAACGAGGCCCGCGCCATTGTCGAACAGGCAAAGCGCGAAGCCGAGATCTATGGCGAGGAAGCCCGCAAGAAAATGGCCGAGCAGATCGAGCGCCGTACCAAGCTTGCCGAACAGAAGATCGCACAGGCGGAAGCAGCCGCGGTCAAGGACGTGCGCGCTGCCGCCACCGAACTGGCGATCGAGGCTGCCTCGAAGATCATCGGCACCGAGGTGAAGGGTGCAAAGGCAGCCGGCCTCGTGGACAACACCATTGCCGGCCTGAAGAAGCAGCTTAACTGACGCAGCTACACCGGCGGACTGCCACAAGATTGACCAAACCCCGGTGCATCAAGCAGATGTGCCGGGGTTTTTCATTGCGCTGGTGAATGTTTGCGCCTCAGGCGCGGCATGTCGGCAACTTGACAACGGCCCCCGAGTTCACCCATGTACCGGCAACGAGAACCGGACGCCCCTGCGTACTATCAACGGATCGCGAACATCATGACCGAGCAGCTTCCCGACCTGAAAATCTACCTCGCCGCACCGCGCGGTTTCTGCGCCGGCGTCGTGCGCGCCATCGACATCGTCGAGCGCGCGCTCGAGCTGCACGGCAAGCCGGTGTACGTGCGCCACGAGATCGTGCACAACAAGTACGTGGTGGAAGACCTGAAGCAGAAGGGCGCTATCTTCGTTGAGGAACTGGACGAGGTGCCGGATGGCGACCGTCCGGTCATTTTCTCTGCACACGGTGTGCCGAAGTCGGTGCCCGAGGCTGCCAAGAACCGCAACCTTTTCTATCTCGACGCCACCTGCCCGCTCGTTTCCAAGGTTCATATGGAAGCCTCGCGGCATTTCCAGGACGGCTACGAGATCGTGCTGATCGGCCATGCCGGCCACCCGGAGGTGATCGGCACCATGGGCCAGTTGCCCGAAGGCGCCATCTCGCTGGTGGAAGACGAAGAAGACGTGGCGAAATTCGAGCCGCGCGATCATGACAAGCTTGCCTACATCACCCAGACCACTCTGTCGGTGGACGACACCAAGGGCATCATCGAAGCGCTGGAGAAGAAGTTCCCCAACATCCATGGTCCCCACAAGGAAGACATCTGCTACGCAACGACCAACCGGCAGGAGTCGGTGAAGTCGGTGGCTCCGCACTGCGACATGGTGCTGGTAGTTGGTGCCCCGAACTCGTCCAACTCGCAGCGCTTGGTCGAAGTGGCCAAGACCGCCGGCTCCAAGCAGTCGATGCTGGTGCAGCGCGCAGCCGAGATCAACTGGGATGCCATGGCAGGGGTCAAGATGCTTGGCATCACCGCCGGCGCCTCGGCACCGGAAGTGCTGGTCAACGAGGTGGTCGACGCCTTCCGGTCCCGCTACAACGTGACGGTCGAGACAATCAAGACCAAGGACGAGAACGTGGAGTTCAAGCTGCCGCGCCAGTTGCGCCGCGAAGGCGAGCCGGGCGCACCTGTACGCAGCACCACGGCGGCCGAGTAAGCCTCCAGCTCAAGCCAGTTCATTGTCAGACGTCACCATCTATACCGACGGGGCCTGCTCCGGTAACCCGGGGCCGGGCGGCTGGGGCGCCATCCTGATTTCGGGCGAACACCGCAAGGAGCTGAATGGCGGCGAGGCCGAGACCACCAACAACCGAATGGAGCTGACCGCTGCCATAGAGGCGCTCAATGCGCTCAAGCGGCCCTGCACGGTGGCGCTGTACACCGACTCGGTCTATGTGCGCGACGGCATCACCAAGTGGATCCATGGCTGGCGGCGCAATGGCTGGCGCACGGCGGACAAGAAGCCGGTCAAGAACGCCGAGCTGTGGCAGGCGCTGGAACAGGCGCTCAAGCGCCACAAGGTGGACTGGCACTGGGTCAAGGGCCATGCCGGCCACCCCGAGAACGAGCGCGCCGACGAGCTGGCCCGCGACGGGCTTGCACCCTACAAGCGCAAGTAAAAGCCCGCCGGGGCCGAAACCGCGGCGGGCCAGGTTTGCGATGCTGCTGCAGCATGCCGCTTACAGCGCGGCGAGAATCGTCTCGGCGCTGGAGACTTCCGCCTTGCCGGGGGCCTCTTCCTCGTTGATGACCTTGACCACGCCGTCATCGACCAGCATCGAGTACCGCTTCGAGCGGATGCCCATGCCTAAGCCTGACGCGTCGAGGTCCATGCCGATGGCCTTGGCAAAGTTGGCGCTGCCGTCGGCAAGGAAGGTGATCTTGTCCTTTGCGCCAGATTGCTCGGCCCAGGCATTCATCACGAAGACATCGTTCACTGCGGTGCATGCAATGGTGTCGACACCCTTGGCCTTGAGTTCAGCGGCGTGGCTGACGAAGCCTGGCAGATGCTTCATGTGGCAGGTCGGGGTGAAGGCGCCGGGTACTGCGAACAACACCACCTTGCGGCCATCGAACAGCTCGGACGCGGTCACCTGGCTAGGCCCTTCGGCAGTCATGATGTTGAAGGTCGCCTCGGGAAGCTTGTCGCCCACGGAAATAGTCATGTGATCGGCCTTTCTGATGATATGGTAAAATTGGCAGGAAGAAGGTTGGGCAAGCGAAGTCCATCTGCCCGGCCCTTGCTCTTCCTCTACTGCACCAAACCTTCATGAGCAATATTGGTTCCACCAGTGGCGATGGTCAGGTGCAGCGGTTTGCCCTTCAGGCTGTCCGGATCTGCGAGACCATCAATCCTCAAACGGTAGGTCGCCTCGCCGGATGAGCTCCCGGCAAGCTCGGGCTTGCGGAAATAGGCGTTGCCGTCAGTTTCGGCAAAGATGTCCGCATTGGTCGGGTCGGCAAGCCCCTCGACAGTTATTTCGAGCACCGGCTTTCCATCACCGGTTTCGGCCAGCCGCATCGAGCGCACGGTAACCGGCTGGCCAGGGCCGTCGCGCGGCACGTCATTGGCCGCAAGCCCGAGGCGGAACCGGTCCGAGGCCGACGTGGTTTCAGCCTTCAGGTCCAGCTTCAGATCGGCCACGACGGGCACGCAGATGTCATTGCACACGGCATAGAAAAGCTTCAGCGCCAGTTGTACTGGCAGGGCCGGATCGGCCGGCTTCACGCTCACCGGAAAGACCACTTCGGTTTTGTAGCCAATGCCATCGCCGTTACCGTCGCTGAAGCGGATCGGAACCGGCATGTCCACGGCAATGCTGGCTGCATTCACGGAACCCGACCAATCGAACTGTGGCGGTACGCCCGACTCTCCCGGCACCCGCCAGTAGGTCTTCCAGCCCGGCTGAATGGTGATGTGAATGCCGGCCTGCCAGGCACCGTCCTTCTCGCCGCCATTGAGCAGGCGCACGGCAGAGAAATCGCCCTTGACTTCGCGCGCCTGCTGTTCGGCATGAGCAGTCAAGGGTGCCGCAACAAACCAGGCCAGCGCCGTGAATACGGCACACACCAGCAACCGGGCAATGCGAACGATCATCGTCATGGCTTCCTTATAGCAGTCGCGCCGTAAACGTGCAGTCACCTTGCATCACATCGCCGGGAGGGCGGATCCCGGAGGCGCCGGAATTTGCAGAACAGCGCCGCAAAGTGCTATCCTCCAACCAATGATTTCAGTGGCCAGACAGACGAGCCGGTAGCGATGGCACACCCATATCTCGACGGAAAGATGCTGATAGCCATGCCAAGAATTGGCGATGAACGCTTCGAACGAGCGGTGATCTACGTGTGTGCCCACTCGGCAGATGGCGCGATGGGCCTGATCGTTAATCACGAGATCGAAAGCCTGTCACTGGGAAACCTGCTGGAGCGGCTCGATCTGACCGGCGGCGAAGACGCGATCCGCCTGCCCGACGATATTGCCTCTACCCGTGTGATGCAGGGCGGGCCGGTGGAAACAAGTCGCGGGTTCGTGCTGCATTCCAAGGATTACTTCTCCGACGAAGCAACCTTGAGCGTTGACCGCGGGGTGGGCCTTACTGCAACGCTCGATGTGCTGCGCGCCATCGCAAGCGGGCGGGGACCAAGGCTCAGCCTGCTGGCGCTTGGTTATACCGGTTGGGGCCCAGGGCAGCTCGAGAGCGAGATCCGGCAAAACGGCTGGCTTACCTGCGAGGCGGACGAGGAACTGATCTTCGGTCAGGACCTGAAGTCCAAGTATCCTGCCGCCCTGGCCCGCATCGGCATCAGCGAGGCCATGCTGTCCGGCGGTCATTTCGGCAACGCCTGAGCGCGCCGGAGCAGCCGGATCAATCAGCAGCCTTGCCCGCCTTTGCGGCGGCTTTTTTCTTGCTCGGCCGCCGGCGGCGTTTGCGGGCGGGCTTCTTTGCGGCAGGGGCCGGCTCTTCATTGTCAGCCGATGCCTTCTCCGCCGGCGCTTTGTCAGCGCCGGTCGTCACGCCTTTTTCAGGTTCTTGTTCAGGCTGTTCCGGTTCCTTGTCTCCAGCCGATCCACCCTTCGCTTCAGCGTCTTCAGCCGCAACCGGGTCTTCCGGTTCGCTGACCGGCTCATCCTCTGCGGCTGAGCCCCGCTCGTCGAGCGCCTCGCGCACCTGGCGGGAGACGGTTTCGATATCGGCAGGAACCGTGGGCTGCTCCGGTTCGGACTCCAGTTCGGGTTCGGGTTCCGGCTCAGGTTCAGGTTCAGGCGCCAGCGTTTGCGGGGCAGGAAGCTCCCTTACAGGCGGCTTCACCCTTGGCGCCCATGGCGCCGGGTGGAAGTCATAGGGTGACCATGGCGCAAGTTGATCTTCCTCCGGCTCCGGTTCGGCCGGCGGCAGCGGTGGCGGCGGCGGTGCGGCCTGTTGCTGCTTGCGGCTAAGCCTTCGCCAAAGAGCCGCAATCCCGCCTTCGCTTTCGGCCGGTTCGCGGGTGGGCGCGCCCAGCGCTTCCAGTACCTGCTGCGCATCAATCGGTTCGCCGATCAGGAAGCCCTGTACGAGGTCGCACTCCAGCGCCGCGAGGTGATGCATCTGCGCCTCGGTCTCCACGCCTTCGCAAACCACCTGCAGGCCGAGGTCATGGGCCAGCAGAATGATCGCATCGAGCACGACGGAACCGCGCTCGTCCTCAAGACCCGCCAACAGGAATGACCGGTCCACCTTCAGCGTGTCGAACGGAAGCCGGCGCAGATAGGACAGCGATGAATATCCCGTACCGAAGTCGTCGCACGAAAGGCCCAATCCCAGCGCCTTGAGGCGGTCGAGAATCTTCAGCGACAGCTCCGGGTTTTCCATCACCATGGTTTCGGTAAGCTCGAGCTTGAGCGTGCCGGGCACCAGTTCCTCGCGCGCAAGTATGGTGCGGGCCACATGCAGAAGGTGCAATCCGGCCAGCTGGGCCGAGGAAATGTTGACCGATACGAACACCGGTTCTGCCGGGGTGAACATTCGCTGCCAGACGCCGAGCTGGCGTGCAGCCTCGGACAGAACGAAGGTGCCGATGTCGCCGATCAGGCCGCAACGTTCGGCAAGCGGAACGAAACTGGCCGGTTCCAGCAATGCGCCATCACGGCGGCGCAGCCGCACCAGCGCCTCGAAACCGGCGAGCTGGCGGTCTGCGATGCGCATGATCGGCTGGTAGACGATTTCGAAGCGTTGCTCCTGCAATGCATGCTGCAGGTCATCGACGCCAAGGCTGCCTTGCGAGTCTCCCGACGAGCGCATGCCTGGCTTGTAGAACGACACCCGGTCCTTACCGCGCCGCTTGGCATCGAATAGGGCGACTTCGGCGAACTGGTGCAGGTTGATCGCGGCATCGATGCCGGGATCCCACTCGGCAACGCCCATGCAGCAGGTCAGGTAGATCTCGTTCGGCGGCACCCGTAGCGGCATGGAGACCGCCTGGCGAACCTTGTCGACGAACAGGATCAGTTCTTCGCCGGCCTGCCCGTTCTCGCTGCTGCCGCTCATCTCGTGGATGATGGCGAACTGGTCACCCGGCAGCCGGGCCAGGCTCGATGTTTCAGGCAGCAGCGTCTCGACGCGGCGTGCAACGCTCTTGAGCAGGCTGTCGCCGATCTCCTGGCCAAGCCGGTTGTTCACCACCCGGAAGCGGTCGATGTCGACGATCATCACGGCCAGCCGCGAGCCGGGCGTGGCGGCGACCCGGCTGACTGCACGATTGAGCCGGTCGAGATAGAGGGCATAGTTCGGCAGGCCGGTGACGACGTCGTATATCGCATCAGACAGCATGCGTTCCTGCGACTGGCGCTCCTGCGAGGCATCGGAGAGAACGCCGGTCAGCCGCAGGCCCGATTCGGCTGCGTTGGCCAGCGAGCGGCCCTTGAGCGAATACCAGCGATAGCGGCCGTCAGCGTGGCGGAAACGCAGTTGCTGATCGAAACGCTGGTTGGGACGCACGCAGGCCGCTTCCATGACGGCGTTGAAGGCGGCAAGGTCGTTCGGGTGCAGCAGGTCCGTCCAGCCTGCGAGGGAGGTGTCGTCCACGCTGCCGGGCTCATAGCCAAGCAGCGTCTCGAACTGCTCGCCGACGAAGAACGAGCCGTCATTCGGCTGGTAGTCCCACACCACCTGCTCGCCGCTTGCAAGCGCGAGGGCATTGCGCTCGGCCTCGATGGCATCAAGTTCGGGGTTGAGTACGCTGGAGAACGCGAAGTAGGTCAACACGAAGGCGAGCGTAACCAGGACAATCGCCAGGCCGCCTACCAATATGGGAGAGGCAAGTTCGCTGGGCGGCCGGGCGGCGGCAATGTAACCGGCCATCACGGTCCAGATGCCCAGCGTGACCCAGACCAGAAGCGCGGAACGGGCCCGGATGCCACCACGCATGACCAGCGCTCCAGCCGTCAGCAGCACAATCGCCACGGCGCCGGCGAATATGGGACGCGAAAGCTGCTTGACCAGAACGGGCTCGAATACCGCATAACCGGCGAGGCCGATGCAGGCGCCGCCGGCCGCCATCAACAGCGCAGACAGCGCCGGCATCTGCCGGCGGGTACGCATGATGGTCACCCCCATCAGGAGGACCCCAGCGGCCATCAGTGCCTCCACGATGGCGCTGAGCACCTCTTCGCCGGGAACCGGCACCGGCAGCAACCGGTGCAGGACAGGTTGCAGCAGTCCAGTCTCCAGCGCGATGAACGCCACCGCCGCCCAGGAAAATACCGCCGACAGCGGAAACAGGATTTGCGGCGACAGCACGACGAGACAGGTAATCACCAGCACGGCAAGCATCGACATGCCCAGGACGACGCCGCGATAGAGGGACTGGCGGTATGCGTTGCCGTCAAATGCCGCGCGCTGCCACAAGCGCATGCCGTTGACCCCAAGTTCGGACAGTTCAAGGGCAACGGTCATCGACGAGCGTGGCGGAATGGTGATCGCAAAGGCATCCCGGTCGGAAATTGCAAGCCTGCGGGGCTGGACACTGGTTGAGGATGTGGCCGCTGCAACCCTGCTGCTTAGATGTGACGGCTTGAAAATGCCGGAACCGGGGAAAGACTGGCGGGATGCGTCGATCACCACCTCGATGGGCGAGACTTCCGGGTTGACGGTGGTGAATATGGCCCAGCGATGAAGGGGGGACCCGCCGGTTGCCTGCAGCGCCATGGTTTCCTTGACGCCGGGCGTGGTCGAAGGGACCTGCACAGACACTTGCGTGCGGTCAGATTCAACCGCGCCGAGGAAAGGCACAAGATCCACGTAGGCCGACTTGAAGTTGGCCTGCACTACCTTGTCCGCGCCCTGCGCCAAGCCTGCAACCGCGCCACTCAGCAGGCCGGCGGCAAGGATGGCGAGGACAGCCGCTATGAACCGCCACGACGGTTTCGCCATTACCCTTCCCACTTTCCACTCACCCGGGACAGCAGACTAACCGTTCGGCGTTATAGCCAAAAGCACATGGATGCAACTTGCGGGTGCTATCAACCATTATTGCCGATGCCGTTGCCGTACGGCCTGCCGGGAGGATCCGTATCCAGCAGCGCGAAAAGCAGGTGATCCTGCCACCTGCCATTAATCTTGAGATACTGGCGTGCATAGCCCTCTTCGCTGAACCCGGTGCGCAGGAGCAGGCGCCGGGAGGCCTCGTTGTCCGGCAGGCAGGCTGCTTCGATCCGATGCAGGCGCAAACTGTCGAAGGCAAACGAAACCGCAGCAGTGAGCGCCTCCGTCATGTAACCCCGCCGGGAAAACGGCATGCCGGTCCAGTATCCCACCGAGGCCGTCTGGGCCACGCCGCGGCGAACGTTGGACAAGGTCAGGCCGCCAACAAGATCAGCGGTTGCATGGTCGAAAATGAAGAAGGCATAGGCATAGTCATCGCGCATGTCGCGATTGTAACGGCGAACGCGCTGGCGGAAGGCAGAGCGGGTGAGGTCGTCGCGCGGCCAGGTCGGCTCCCACGGCTCGAGGAAGGTGCGGCTGGTCGAGCGCAACTGCGCCCATTGCGCATAGTCACCCATGACCGGGGCGCGCAATGTCACCCGGGCGTGTTGCACCACCGGTTCGGCGTCCAGATAGGCATATGTCCTCAGAAAGGCCATGCCGGTATACTTGACTCCGGAAAAATATCCGCCTTCGGACTAACAACCAAATCTTGCAGCAATGTCACCGCTTCTGGCAAGCGACCTTGTCGCTCCTACAGCGGCGTGTGCGATCGCCGGGCCGGAGAAAGTCTGCCAGGCCAGACGGGAGATGTCCCCGGTTGTGACGGCGTCCACGCGGGCAAGGATGTCTGAAATCGGCGGAACACGGCCATAGGTCAGGTACTGCCGGGCAATCTGGTCGGCACGCGCAGAAGGGCTTTCAAGGCTCATCACCAGCGATGCCTTGAGCTGGGCGCGGGCCCGGTCAAGTTCGTCGACCCCCACGGACGCTGACAGCGATTGCAGGATGTCAGCCGACACGGCGACAAACTCGGCCGCCTTGTCCGGCGCGGTGGCAGCGTAAACCTGCAAGAGGCCGGCGTCTGCATAGGCAGACACATAGGCGAAGGTCGAGTAGCAAAGGCCGCGTTTCTCGCGCACTTCCTGGAACAGCCTCGATGACATGCCGCCGCCTAGTATCGAAGCCATGAGGTGCACTGCGTAGATGTCGTCGTGGTGATAGCCGATGGTGGGAAACGCCAGAACCTGGTGCACCTGGTCGAGCGGGCGCCGGGTCATGATGGTCCCGCCCCTGAACGCCGGCATGGTCCGTTCTGCCGCTGCGCCGCCGGGCAATCCTTCAAGGTTTCTCGCGGCAGCATCAACCAGCGCGTCGTGATCCACGTGGCCTGCGGCCGCGACCACCATTCTGCCTGCAGAGTAATGCCGTTCACGGTAGCGCCGCAGGTTATCCTCGCGGAAGCCGCGTACCGTTTGCGGGGTGCCGAGAATGTCACGGCCGAGCGGGTGGTCCGGCCACGCGGCGGACTGGACCTGATCGAACACGAGATCGTCCGGCGTATCCTGCGCGGCAGCAATTTCCTGCAGGATGACGCCCTTTTCCAGTTCGAGGTCATCGGGCTGGAACAGCGGGCGCATGACGATATCGGCCATGACGTCCAGCGCCATGCGCCAGTCATCCTTCAGGACGCGGGCATAGTAGGCAGTCTTTTCCATCGACGTGGAGGCGTTCATGTCGCCACCTGCCGCCTCGATCTCGGCGGCAATGTCGAAGGCCGTGCGGGTCGGCGTACCCTTGAAGGCCATGTGCTCCAGCAGGTGCGCGAGCCCGTTTTCCTCAGCCGTCTCGTCGCGCGAACCGACGCCGGCCCACACGCCCAGCGCAACGGTTTCCACATGCGGCATAAGGTGCGAGACGACCGTCAGACCACTATCGAGCGGCGTGATCCTGACGGTCATGCGCCACCAGCCGCTCTGCTGCGGGTTCCGATGTACTGCTTCACCGCGTCAAGATCGTTGGGCAGGACGTCATAGACCTCGGTCCGGCTCATCAGGTCGCCGAGGCGTGGTGGTAGTTGCGGCCTTACTTCGCTGGCCGCCTCGACGGCATCCGGGAACTTGGCCGGATGTGCCGTGGCCAGCGTCACCATCGGGACGTCGGTTGCAGCGCGCTGGCGGGCGACGGCATAGCCGACCGCGGTGTGCGGATCGAGCAGCTCGCCGGTTTCCTCGAGGGTCTGGCGGATGGTTGCCGCGGTTTGCGGCTCATCGGTGCGGCCGGACGAGAAGCCGTTGCGGATGTAGTCGAGCATCGGGTCCGGCAGGGTGAACGAGCCGGACTGTTTCAAGCCGTCCATCAACCGTTTGACTTCGCCGGCATCCTTGCCGGCAGCCTCGAACAGCAGGCGCTCGAAGTTGCTGGACACTTGGATATCCATCGAGGGGCTCTGGGTGGGCGATACGCCCAGCACTTCATAGCGCCCTGTCTCCAGCGTGCGGTGCAGGATGTCGTTCTGGTTGGTGGCGATGACGAGATCGGCCACCGGCAGCCCCATGTGGCGGGCTGCCTGACCGGCGAATATGTCGCCGAAATTGCCCGTAGGCACGCAGAAGCTGACCGGCCAGTCAGGCCCGCCAAGCGACAACGCAGAGGTGAAGTAATATACAGTCTGGGCCATGATGCGGGCCCAGTTGATCGAGTTCACGCCGGACAGCAGCACCCGGTCGCGAAAAGCCGCATCGGCGAACATCGCCTTCACGTGGGCCTGGGCGTCGTCAAAGGTGCCTTCGAGCGCGATGTTGTGAACGTTCGCCTTGCCGACCGTGGTCATCTGGCGGCGCTGCACGTCGGACACGCGGCCATGCGGGTGAAGGATGAAGACGTCGGTGCGGGTTGAATTTGAAAACGCCTCGATGGCTGCGCCGCCGGTGTCACCGGAGGTCGCGCCGACGATGGTGGCGCGGCGGCCCGACTGCGCCAGCGCATGATCCATCAGGCGCGCGAGCAATTGCATGGCCACGTCCTTGAAGGCGAGCGTCGGCCCGTGGAACAGTTCCATCAACCACTGGTTGGAATCGAGCTGCTTGAGCGGCACCACGGCCTTGTGGGCAAAGGTTGCGTAGGCAGCATCGATCATGGCCTTGAGGTCGCGATCTGCAATCTCGCCGCCGACGAACGGCTTGAGGACGGTGAAGGCCACTTCCGGGTAAGGCTTGCCACGGAGGCTGCGCAATTCGGCATCGGTGAAGGTGGGCCATTGCTCCGGCACGTACAGGCCGCCATCGCCGGCGAGACCTGCCAGCAACACGTCCACAAAGCCGAGCGATGGGGCCGCGCCCCTGGTCGAGATGTACTTCATGCCTTCATGCCCGGCTGCCGCCGGCTCCGCCTTCACGCCGTCTGCGGCGGATGAACAGCCAGCTCATCACCATCAGCACCAGCGCGAGATAATACCAGGTCAAAGCGTATTGCAGATGATTGTTGGGCAATTCAACCTTCAAGTCTTCCGGTTCAGGTGATTTCTCTTCACCGGGCTCGGTGCCCGGCTCTGCTTGCACGAACACCGAAGCGGTGATCGGCGGCTGGCCGGCAACGTCCGCCGATACGTCTTCGGGCAGCGAGGCTGCAATGGCGGGCAGGTCGTACCAGTACCAGACATTGCGGGCGAGGTCGGGTTCGGGGGAGAACAGGTTGCGGTCGCCCGCCCGGTTGCGGGTGATACCGGTGATGGTAATCTCGCCTTCCGGCAGGCGCATGCCTTGCGCCGAGCCGATCTGTGCCTCGTCGATGAAGCCGCGGTCAGTGAGCACGACGAAGCCGGTGCGGTCGATGAATGGGGTAATGACCTGCACGCCGGGGCGCTTGCCGCGCGGACGGTAGACGTAGCGGGTGGCGTCATGGCGATATTCGCCAGTCATGCGGACCTTGAGAAAGTCGACATCGTAGCCGTGTTCAATGCCGGCTTCGATGTCGGCCATGGTAACCGGGTTGGCGGTGAGCGCCGCCTCGCGCGACTCGATCAGCTGCTGCTTCCATTGCAGCCGGAACACCTGCCAGGTGCCCAGTGCCAGCAGCAAGGCCACGCAGATTGCCGTGGTGATGATGACGGCGCGGTTGGAACGGGGCCTTGCGACGGACACGGTGCTGACTTCACTCACCGCTGATGCGGCCTTCCTGGGCGCGGGTCTGGTACTGACGATTGATCAGCACCCCCTTGATGGGACGAAGGATTACCAGCGGCAGGAGCACGGCAAGCGGAATGGCGACGAGCGCGTGCACCCAGTAGGCGGGCTGCCAGGTCAGTTCGACGAACAGCACGCCGGCAACCGCAAGGGTGCCGGCAATCAGCATGACGAACCATGCGGCGCCATCGCCCGCTTCGGCGAAAGAGAACTCTAGACCGCACCGGCTGCATTTCGGGGCGACCTTGAGGTAGCCATCGAACAGCTTGCCCTGGCCGCAACGCGGGCAGCGGCCCGACATCCCGGTGCTGACGGAAGACTGCGGCGGATAGTAGGGCGTGGTGCTGGTCAAGGTTGTTCTTCCGGTCCTGTCTGCAAAAGGGCCGCACAGGAGGATTGCTCCCGCGCGGCCCCGCCATTTTGTTGCCTGACAGCGATCTGACCGTCAGTGGTGGGCGATCGTCGCCCCGTAGCTGCCCCACACGTAGATGCAGGCGAACAGGAACAGCCAGACCACGTCGACGAAGTGCCAGTACCAGGCGGCAGCCTCGAAACCGAAGTGCTGCTTCGGCGTGAAGTGGCCGGCCAGCGCACGGAACAGGCATACGATCAGGAAGATCGTGCCGATCAGCACGTGGAAGCCGTGGAAGCCGGTCGCCATGAAGAAGGTCGAGCTGTAGATGTTGCCGCCGTTCTCCATCTTGAACGCGAACGGCGCCACCGAGTACTCGTAGGCCTGGATGCACGAGAACAGCGCGCCCAGCGCGATGGTGCAGATCAGGCCCCACTTCAGGCCGTTGCGGTCATTGTTGATCAGGGCGTGGTGCGCCCAGGTCACGGTGGTGCCCGACAGCAGCAGGATCAGCGTGTTGAGCAGCGGCAGGTGCCACGGGTCGAACACCTCGATACCGGCCGGTGGCCACATGCCCTGGGTCAGTTCCACGCGGGTGGCCTGGATGGCCGAGTCGGCATACAGCGATGCTTCGAAGAAGGCCCAGAACCAGGCCACGAAGAACATCACTTCCGAGGCGATGAACATCAGCATGCCGTAGCGAAGGTGCAGCTGCACCACCGGCGTATGGTCGCCCTTGTGGCTCTCGCGCACGACGTCGCGCCACCACATGAACATGGTGTAGAGCACGATGGCCGTACCAAGCAGGAACAACCAGGACACGGCCCAGGTCTTGCCGGCGTGCATCCAGTGCACGGCGCCAATGGCCATGGTCAGCGCACCGATCGAACCGGTGAGCGGCCACGGACTGGGGTCTACCAGGTGATAGTCGTGATTTTTAGCGTGGCTGTCTGCCATAGCCCTCTTCTCCCGCTAATTGGCCCGGTTTGTTGTTGATCTGGCCGGGCGAACGTTCAATTCACAGTATCCTTGTCAGCCCCGCCGGACACCGACGAGGTCTGCACCGGTTCCTTGTCGGCCCTGAAAAAGGTGTACGACAGGGTGATGGTGTCAACATTCTTGAGGTCCGGGTCGTTGGCGATCTCCGGATCGACGTAATAGGTGACCGGCATGTCAATGGACTGGCCGGGTCCCAGCAGCTGCTCGGTGAAGCAGAAGCACTGGATCTTCGAGAAATACTGCCCGGCCTGCGGCGGGCTGACGTTGAAGGTCGCCGTACCGATGACTGGCTGGCTGCCGGCATTGCGGGCGTGGTAGAAAGCCAGCGCCTGTTCGCCGATACGCACGGTCTGGTGGCCTTGCACCGGCTTGAACTCCCAGCCAAGGCCGGAATTCACGTTGGCGTCGAAGGCGATGGTGATCTTGCGGTCGAGCACGGTGTCGGGCGCGGCGGCAGAGCGCTGGGTGGTACCGCCAAAACCGGTGACGCGGCAGAACAGGTCGTACAGCGGGACGGCAGCATAGGCGACGCCCACCATACCAACCGCGATGGACGCCACGATGGTGGCCACCTTCAGATTGTTGCTGCTGCCGGCTGGACTGGTCATGAGCTCAGGCTCCCGCCGGTCCGCCGCCAAGGCGGACGATGGTGGTCACGAACACCAGCAGCATCAGCGCCAGCAGGATCACCGCGATGGCGATGGAGCGCTTGCGGCGGCGGGCGGCCTCCTCCGGGGTCGGGGTGTATGTCTCGATTTCCTGCACGCGCGTTGCTCCGGTGGTCATGCGAAGGCCTGCCACAGCGCCAGCGCGGCCCGGTCCACCAGCGTGGCGCCGAACATGGCGAACAGATAGACGATGGAATAGCCGAACAGCACCTTGGGTCCGCGCTCGCCGAGCTTACCGTCGCGTATGCGATAGACGGTCCAGGCGTGCTTGATGAACAGGCCGGTGAGGACGGCGGCGGCCGCGGCATAGACGATGCCGGAAATGCCGAACAGCACCGGCAGCGCCGCTACCGGGGCCATCGCAAGGGAGTACCACCAGATCTGGTTGCGGGTGGAATCGGCGCCGGCGACGTTGGGCAGCATCGGCACGCCGGCGGTCTCGTAGTCGCCCATCTTGAACAGGGCCAGCGCCCAGAAGTGCGGCGGCGTCCACATGAAGATGATGAGGAACAGCGATACGCTGGCAAGATCGATGGAACCGGTAACGGCCGTCCAGGCGATCATCGGCGGGAACGCGCCGGCTGCACCGCCGATGACGATGTTTTGCGGCGTCGAGCGCTTTAGCCAGGCGGTGTAGATGACGGCGTAGAAGAAGATGGTGAAGGCGAGGAAGGCTGCCGCCATCCAGTTGGCGGCAAGGCCCAGCATGGCAACCGAACCGACCGACAGCACCAGGCCGAAATACAGCGCTTCGCCCGGTTCGATGGCGCCGCGCGGAATGGGACGCTTCGAGGTGCGGCTCATCTGGGCGTCGATGTCGGCGTCGTACCACATGTTCAGTGCACCCGAGGCGCCGGCGCCCACGGCAATGCACAGCAGCGACACGAAAGCCGTCCACGGGTGAATGTGGCCGGGCGCCAGAACGAGGCCGCAGAAGGCGGTGAAGATCACCAGCGACATGACCCTTGGTTTGAGCAGGGCCCAGTAATCCTCGACCGCGCCCTGCCCGCCGAGCGTCAGGCCCGGGGTGGCGGCGTTCGGCCGGATCATGTCTGAAGCGTCACTCATTCCGCGTACTTTCAACTGGGATCGCGATGATGGCCGGCGAACCGGCCAGTCTAGCCCCCGGCCCCGCCAACCATGGTGATGGCTGGCAGGGCCGGAAGCCGGTGTTTTGCGTTACTTAATGACCGGCAGGGTCGAGAACTGGTGGAACGGCGGCGGCGAGGACAGGGTCCACTCCAGCGTCGTTGCCGACTCGCCCCACGGATTGTCGCCGGCCACCCGCTTCTTCATGAAGGCTTCAACGATGCACCACAGGAAGATGAGGATCGAGAAGGCCGAGATGTAGGAGCCGATGGAGGAGACGTAGTTCCAGCCGGCGAAGGCGTCCGGATAGTCGATGTAGCGGCGCGGCATGCCGGCCAGGCCGAGGAAGTGCTGCGGGAAGAACAGCAGGTTCACACCGACGAACTGCACCCAGAAGTGCGCCCGCGCCAAGGTGGAGTTGTACATGTAGCCGAACATCTTCGGGAACCAGTAGTACCAGCCGCCGAAGATCGAGAACACGGCGCCCAGCGACAGCACGTAGTGGAAGTGAGCCACCACGTAGTAGGTGTCGTGCAGCGAGCGGTCGACGCCGGCATTGGCCAGTACCACGCCCGTCACGCCACCGACGGTGAACAGGAAGATGAAGCCGATGGCCCACAGCATGGGGGTGCGGAACTCGATCGAGCCGCCCCACATGGTGGCGATCCACGAGAAGATCTTCACGCCCGTCGGCACCGCGATCACCATGGTGGCGGCGACGAAGTAGGCCTGCGTGTCGACGTCCATGCCGACCGTGTACATGTGGTGCGCCCACACGATGAAGCCGACGAGGCCGATGGCGACCATGGCGTAGGCCATGCCCAGGTAACCGAACACCGGCTTCTTGGAGAAGGTCGACACGATCTGCGAGATGATGCCGAAGCCGGGCAGGATCAGGATGTACACTTCGGGGTGAGCGAAGAACCAGAACAGGTGCTGGTAGAGGATCGGGTCACCGCCGCCTTCGGGACGGAAGAACGAGGTGTCGAAGTTGCGGTCCGTGAGCAGCATCGTGATCGCACCGGCGAAGACCGGCAGCGACAGCAGCAGCAAGAACGCGGTAACCAGCACCGACCACACGAACAGCGGCATCTTGTGCAGGGTCATGCCCGGTGCGCGCATGTTGAAAATGGTGGTGATGAAGTTGATCACGCCGAGGATCGACGAGGCGCCGGCGATGTGCATGGACAGAATGGCGTAGTCCATGGCTGGGCCGCCCTGGCTCGACAGCGGCGGATACAGCGTCCAGCCGCCACCCACGCCCATGAAGCCGTCCTGGCCCTCGACGAACATCGACAGCACCAGCAGGATCAGCGCCGGCGGCAGCAGCCAGAACGAGATGTTGTTCATGCGCGGGAAGGCCATGTCCGGCGCGCCGATCATGATCGGCACGAACCAGTTGCCGAAACCGCCGATCATGGCCGGCATGACCATGAAGAAGATCATCAGCAGGCCGTGCGCGGTGACGAACACGTTGTACATGTGCTTGCCGGCATCAACCGCATCGGCGGCGCTGTCGCCCACGCCGTAGACCATGTGCGCAAGGCCGTGGAAGTACTGGATGCCGGGGTCCTGCAGCTCCATGCGCATCACGACTGACAGAAGGCCGCCGACGAGACCGGAGAAGATGGCGAACCACAGGTACATCGTTCCGATGTCCTTGTGGTTGGTGGAGAACAGGTAGCGCTTGATCCCCGTCAGGTGATCGTCGTGCGCGCCGTGCGTTGCTGCTGCGTTAGCCATTTGGGCTTTCCTCGCTTTTATGCAATCTCAATCAGTTGTTCGCAGGCTGGCCGGCTGCATTCAGCGCCAGCTTGCCCCTCGTCGTCAGGATGGAGGCCAGGTGCTTCTGGGCTTCCTCGACGCCGGCCGTCTTGGCCTTGTCGACCCAGGCCTTGAACTCATCCTCGGAGACGACGCGCACCATGATCGGCATGTAGGCATGGTCCTTGCCGCACAGCTCGGAGCACTGGCCGTAAAACACGCCTTCCTTCTCGGCCTTGAACCAGGTTTCGTTCAGGCGGCCCGGAACGGCGTCGATCTTGGAGCCGAAGGACGGCACGGTCCAGGAATGCAGCACGTCGTTGGCGGTAACGATGACGCGGATGACCTTGTTGACCGGCACCACCACCTCAACGTCGGTGGCCAGCAGGCGCGGCTCCTTCTCCATGTCGATGGCGGCGGTGAAGGAAATGCCGTCATGGTCGGGATATTCGTAATCCCAGTACCACTTGTTGCCGATTGCCTTGACCGTCATGTCGGCGGCAGGCAGTTCGCGCTGGAAATAGAGCAGACGGAACGAGGGAATGGCGATGGCGATCAGGATCAGGATCGGGACCACCGTCCAGACCACCTCGATGAAGGTGTTGTGGCTGGTCTTGGACGGGGTCGGGTTCGACTTGGCGTTGAACTTGACCATCACGTAGATCAGCAGCGCCAGCACGAACAGCGAGATCACCGTGATGATGATCAGCAGGAAGCCGTGAAAGCTGTGGATGAATTCCATCACCGGCGTCGCCGCCTGCTGCAGGCCGAGCTGCCAGTCGACCGGCTGGCCGAGACCCGCGGCATTGGCCTGCGCGGCCATCGCGATGAAAGTTGCAATAAGAATCGGTGTCGCAATCAGCTTGCGCATGGGTGCCCTCATATAAACTCGCCTGCTGGCGGTTTGCCCGTCGTGCAGTGTTCTTTTCCCGCAAGCCTACGTCGCACGGGCGGCGCGAACTTTACGGATTGATTGATGTTGAACCACAATAGACAGCACCCCGCAACTGTCTAGCCCGCGTCAAAATTGCGCGCATGCCGTCGCGGCAAAGCGGCGTTCACGGCACGCTCTGACACGGCCGATTTGCCGGCTTGTGCGCCGGATCGCCGGAATCGGCTGGCACAGCACCCCACAAATGCCTCAATTGAGCAGGAAGGAGGTTGCGCGCCGGGCACCCCGAATACGTCCGGCAGCACCTTGTTGACATTGCCGGGTTGATAAATCGGTATCCGGTCTGGCATATACGGCGCCGCAGAGGCAAAGCGCGGCAGCCCAGACATTGCTTAGGGAGCAGGTATTCAAGTGGTCAAACTGACAAGCATGATTCGCATTTGTTCCGCAGGCCTGCTGGCCGCGACGGTCGCCGGAACGGCACTCGCCCAGCAGCAGCAACCGCCTGCCAATCCCAAGCAGTTTGGCCCGCGCGTCAACCAGGGAGGTGCGGCGCCGGCCGGCCCTGCGCCCGAACTCGTCGCCGAAAACGGCAACTGGAAGGTGCAGTGCGAGACGAGACCTGCCGGCAAGGACGAGAACGGCAAGGACGTGCCGGAACTGCGGGCATGCGCGATGGTTCAGGTCAGTCGCGACGAGGCCCGGCCCCAGGTTGCGCTGTCGCTCATCATGCGTTACCAGAAGCAGGGCGACAAATCCGCGACGATGATGCAGATCATGGCACCGATCGGCGTGTTCCTGCCCACCGGCGTTGCGCTGGAAATCGACGGCCAGGCCGTCGGCCGGGTGCCGTTCGTGCGCTGCCTGCCGCAAACCCGCGTTTCGCCGCCACTGTGCACCGCCACCGCAGAGGCGCAGGCCGCGACGCTCGAAAAGATGAAAAAGGGCTCCGAAGCCAACTTCATCATCTACGAAGCGCCGGGCAAGTCCATCAAGCTGCCGATCTCGCTGAACGGCTTCACCGCTTCCTACAAGGCGCTTGTCGACAACAGCTGAGACCGTCCTTCACGGGTTCGTGCTGCGGGGTTGAACCGGGCGCCGGTTCACGCCAAGTTTGCGTGTGCGTGATGCCACTGTCCCCAGCCGGAGCTGAAGGCAGGGAGCAACCATGCATCCGCCCGCTTCAAGGAGACTTGCGTGACCGGCCAGCCCACATCCAGCGACCTGTTCTTTTCCGAAACCGATCTCAGCCGCGAACGCGCACTGTCACTGACGGAAGATGCGCTCGCATCCGCCGATGATGGTGAGCTGTTCCTCGAGTACCGGCAGTCCGAAAGCCTGGTGTTCGACGACGGCCAGCTGCGCACTGCCAGCTTCGACGTGAACCACGGGTTCGGTTTGCGCGCAATCAGCGGCGAGGCATCCGCCTATGCCCATTCGGCCGAGATTTCGGAAGCTGCAATCCGCCGCGCCGCGGAAACGGTGCGGGCCGTGCAATCAGGCGGCGGCCAAGTCACTCCCGGTCCGGCCAAAACCAATGTCAGCCTCTATTCGCCGGACAACCCGGTCGAACAAATGCCGTTCGAGGACAAGGTGCGCCTGCTCAAGCAGGTGGACGCCTTCACCCGCGGGCTGGACGAGCGCATCGCACAGGTCAGCGTCTCGCTTGCCGGTGAATGGCAGGCGGTGGACATCATCCGGCCCGGCGGCCAGACCATGTCGGACCGCCGGCCGCTGGTGAGGTTCAACGTCTCGGTGGTGACGCAAAAGGGCGACCGGCGCGGCAATGGAACGCATGGCATGGGCGGCCGCATGGCCTATGAGGCCTTCATCGGTGAAGACAGCTGGCAGGCCGCGGCGCGCGAGGCGCTGCGCCAGAGCCTGGTGTCGCTGGAGGCGGAAGATGCGCCTGCCGGAGAAATGGACGTGGTGCTGGGACCGGGCTGGCCGGGAATCCTGCTACACGAGGCCATCGGCCACGGGCTCGAGGGAGACTTCAACCGCAAGCAGACATCGGCGTTCGCAGGCCTGATGGGCCAGCGCATCGCTGCGCCCGGCGTGACGGTCGTGGACGACGGCACCCTGCATGACCGGCGCGGCTCGCTCTCGATCGATGATGAGGGCACCCCTGCCCAGTACACGCCGCTGATCGAGGACGGCATCCTGGTCGGCTACATGCAGGACCGGCTCAATGCCCGGCTGATGGGCGTCGCGCCCACCGGCAATGGCCGGCGACAGTCCTATGCCCACCACCCGATGCCGCGCATGACCAACACCGTCATGCTGAACGGCGACAAGCATCCCGGCGAAATCATCGCCTCGGTGAAGAACGGTCTTTATGCCGTATCGTTCGGCGGCGGCCAGGTGGACATCACTTCGGGCAAGTTCGTGTTCTCCTGTACCGAGGCCTACCGCATCGAGGACGGCAAGATCGGCGCACCGGTCAAGGGCGCAACCCTGATCGGCAACGGACCGGACGCGCTCACCCGGATTTCGATGGTCGGCAACGACATGGCGCTCGACCCCGGCATCGGCACCTGTGGCAAGCAGGGCCAGGGCGTTCCGGTCGGCGTCGGCCAGCCGACGCTGCGGCTTGACCGGATCACGGTTGGCGGCACGGCAGCCTGACCCCTGGCAGGCACGGCGCACCATGGCCATTACCACCGTGATCTGCGACTTCGACGGCGTCATGTCCGGTTATGACGTGCCGCGCCGGCTCGATATTCTTGCCGCCATGAGCGGGCTCACGCGGGATGAAGTCTATGGCAGGGTCTGGCTGTCGGGGTTCGAGGACGATGCGGATTCCGGCCTCTATCCGGATCCGGGCGAGTATCTTGCCGGGTTCGGCGAGCGGCTCGGCATGCAGTTGACCCGGGCCCAATGGATCGATACGCGGCGGTCCGCCATGCAGCACTGGCCCGACATGCACCAGTTGGTCGGACGGCTGGCAGCAACAATGCGCATGGCGATGCTGAGCAACAACGGCCCCCTCGCCTGCGATGCCTTCGAGGAACTCGCTCCGGAAACCCTGAAACTTTTCGAGCCCAACCTGTTCTTTTCCTATCAGTTCGGCACCAAGAAACCTGACCCGGCAATATTCAGGACGGTCGCGCAACGGCTCGGCGCAGAGCCCGGCGAGTGCCTTTTCGTCGATGACAAGCCGCATAATGCCAGGGGGGCGCGCGAGGCCGGCATGACCGGCATCCACTTTACCGGGCAGGCCGGATTTGAAGCGGCCCTTGCGAAGGCAGGCATTGTGGGCGGTGACGCATGAGCACGGCCGCGCGGCCACGTGTCGGTGCGCACTTCGTCGAAGGTTCGACCATGCGTCACGTGGTGATCATGACGCTCACCAGCGCGGTCGGCCTGATGGCCATGTTCTTCGTCGACCTGGCCGACCTGTGGTTCCTGACGTTGCTGGACAACATCGAGATCACCGCGGCAATCGGCTTTGCCGGCACGATCGTTCTCGCCAATCTTTCTGTCGGGCTTGGCGTGGCAATCGGTGGTGGCGCCCTCGTTTCGCAATCGCTCGGCAGGGGCAATGAAGATGGCGCCAGCGAGACCGCTTCGGCCGCGCTCGTGCTGTCCATGGCGACCGGCGCGCTGATGGCGGTGGCAGTGGGGCTGTTCGCGCGGCCCATGCTGACGCTGCTCGGCGCCACCGGCGAAGCGCTGGAGATCGCGCGGTCATACCTGCTCGTGCTGTTGCCGGGTTTCCTGCTGCTGACCGGCGCCATCATGCTCAGCTTCACGTTGCGTGCCATCGGTGACCCGCGGCGGGCGATGTACGTGACCCTGACAACTGCCTTTGCCAATGCGGTGCTGGACCCGATCTTCATCTTTGGCTTCGGTTTGGGCGTGGAAGGTGCGGCACTGGCCACCATCTGCGCCAATCTCGGCTCGTTCTCCGTCGGATTCTACAGCCTGCAGAAGCACCATGGCTTCCTGGTCCGGCCAACGCTCGCCAGCATTCGCGCAAGCCTGAAGCCGATCTCGCGGATTGCGCTGCCTGCCATCGCCACCCAGCTTGCGACGCCGTTCTCGATCGCCTACCTGACCGCCGTCACAGCACGGTTCGGCACCGATGCCGTGGCGGCCGTGGCGGTGGTCAATCGGCTGATCCCGGTTGCCTTCGGCATCATCTTTTCGCTGTCGGGCGCGGTCGGCCCGGTGATCGGCCAGAACTATGGTGCCGGCCGCTTTGACCGCGTGCGGCAGACCCTGCTGGACGGCTTCAAGTTCTCCACCGGATACACGATCGGCATATCGGCGCTCATGGCACTTCTGGCCGGCCAGTTGCCCGGCTGGTTCAATGCAACGCCGGAGGCGGGGCACCTGATCACCTTCTACTACACCTTCATCGGCATCACGTGGGCGTTCGCAGGCGTGCAGTTCGTTTCGCAGGCCGCCTTCAACAACCTTGACAAGGCGTCCTGGTCGATGTGGTTCAACTGGGGCAAGGTTACCATCGGCACCATTCCCCTGCTGCACTTGGGAGCGGCGTTGGCGGGTGCGGAAGGGACGCTGGTCGCCATGGGCGCAGCGAACGTGCTGTTCGGACTGGCGGCAGGGGGCACGAGCCTGTGGCTGGTCAAGGCGCTGGAGGAGCGTTCGAGGGCCTACGGGGAAACTGCATGAGCAACGCGACGGAAAATACCGAACTCATCGACATCATTCTCAACTCCAACCAGGGCAGGACGGTGGGCGCGCTGTCACTGGCGGGCGGCTATCCGGCAGATTCGGCGGAAAAGGCGCTTAGGACGCTGGTGCGCGACATCGGCCACCGCATGGCAATGAAGGCTCAAGACCCGGCCGAACTGGAACTCCTGCTCGACGTGATCGAGGCGGGCGAGCATGACGACTACCTGACCAATCCCGACGCACTTCTGTCGCGAGAGGCGGCCCAGGAGGGCGAGGAAATCCTTGCCCACGTTTACGGGTCGCTGGACCGGGCCCGCACGGTGGCGCGGTCCCTGCGCCGTCCGCATGGCATCGGCGAAGAGAAGATGGAGCGGCTGATGTCGCTGGCAGCCACCTTGTGCGTGGCGGCAATGGTTGCCCGCGGCAGACAGGGCTTCATGGCCGTAGACCTTGGCGGGGTGACCCAGACGTTCTGGCGCGAGATGGTCAATGCCGTGATCAAGGGCATCACCTACGTTCCGCCCAGGCGGCGGCGGCGGCGCAATCGCGCAACCGTGGCAAAGTCGTATGCCACGTCGGCCAAGCGCAAGCGCCAACGGCGCCGGTCCAAGCGGAAGACCAGCCCGAGCCTGTCAGATGTGTTTGGCGAGTTGATCAAACGCGCGCTATAATTCCTGACTTAAGGTCGGGGCAAAACGATCCGGTCCAGGGAGCAGAATACGCATGAACATTGTCGAGATGATCGCCCGTTCGCACAACGGGCGCGGGCTTGAGGTTCTGGGCCAGCAGTTCGGGCTGGACCGCCGGCAAACGCTGGAGGCCATTGCCGAGCTTGCGCCGATGGTAACGGCGGGCGTGCGCCGCAACACCCGCCAGGACGACGGGCTGGCCTCGCTTCTGGAGGCGCTTGGCGGCGGCCGGCACGAACGCTACCTCGAAGACGACGAAGCCGTGCGCTACGACCACGTCCGCGATGAAGGCAACGCCATTCTCGGCCACCTGTTCGGCGAAAAGCAGGTCAGCCGCGATGTGGCAATGCATGCGTCCGGGTCCACCGGCATTGGTGCGGTCATCCTGAAGAAGATGCTGCCAATCATTGCCTCGATGGTGCTTGGCGCCATCTTCAAGCAGATGACGGGCGGAGGCCAGCAACGCGCACCCCAGCCCGCGCCGCAGCCGCAGGGCGGTGGCGGCCTCGATGATCTGCTGCGCGACATTCTGGGTGGCGGACAAGGCCAGCCTGCCCCTCGCCAGCAACCGCAGCAGCGTGCGCCGCAGCCGCAGGGCGGTGGCGGACTGGACGACCTGTTGCGCGATATCCTGGGTGGCGGCGCCGGCGCTCCGCGCCAGAAGCGGGGCGGGTATGACGATGGTGCGGTGCGCCGCGGGCGCGAAACGCTGGACGACATCATCGCCGGCGACACCCGGACACGGTCCGGCAATGCCGCCGACGATCTTCTCGAGTCTGTCAGGCGCAGAACGGGTCAATGACAGGCCTCAGATCTCGAACCGGTTGTGACGGCGGCGGCTGAAGGCCGCCGCTTCCAGTTCCAGCGCAGCATTGACGGCCAAAGGCAGCTGCGCAGCCCATGCCACCTCGTCGCGGCGAACGCCGATGTCGGCCAGCATGCGGTCATCCAGTTCCAGCAGGTTGCGCACGTTGCGCCGGGCGCGCCAGTTGCGATAGCGGGCGGCGAACTTTCCGGCCCAGGACTGCGCTTCATTCCGGGGTGAGCGGATCAGGGTGATATCGGTCATGGCAGTTGTCTCCTGTTCTCGCGAAACACCTGTCTCGCGGGTTGCGGGTCACCCGGAATCGGGCGGGGGTCAGTCCGTCTGTTGACGTAGGCTCAATATGCTGCTTGACGTCTCATCAATCCAACGAATAGTATTTATTAAATCCATCAACTTTCGTGATGATTGGAAATATCATGCTGCCCAACCTCGATGTCGACCTTCTCAAGACTTTCGCCGTGCTGGCGGAGACTGGAAACTTCACCCGCACGGCAGAGGAAGTCGGCCGCACCCAGTCCGCCGTGTCGATGCAGGTGAAGCGGCTGGAAGACCTCGTCGGCAAGCCGCTGCTTACCCGCGAAGGCCGGTCCAACACGCTGACCGCCGATGGCCAGATGCTGCTGGACTATGCGCGGCGGATGATTCAGCTCAACGACGAGGCCATGACGGTTTTCACACGGCCGGAAGTGTCCGGTCACGTGCGCTTCGGCACGCCGGACGACTATGCCGACCGCATCCTGCCAGACGTGCTGGCGCGGTTTGCCCGCACCAATTGCAAGGTGCAGGTGGACGTGGACTGCCAGCCGAGCCGCACATTGATCGACAAGGTGAAGACCGGCGATCTCGACCTTGCCCTGATCACCTGCGAGACGGACGTGCCCAACGTGCAGGTGGTGCGGTCCGAACGGCTGTTGTGGGTCACCTCGGCCCGGCATTCGGTGCACCGGTCGGAGGTGCTGCCGGTGGCGTTCTCGCAGTTTGGATGCGCCTGGCGCAAGATGGCCATCGAGGCGCTCGAGAGCATGGGGCGCAGCTACCGCGTTGCCTATGCCAGCGCCAATTCAAGCGCCATCAGTGCCGCGGTACAGGCTGGCCTTGCCGTGGCTGCCATTCCGGAAATCTGCATGCGCCCCGGCATGCGCGTGCTGGGCGAGGCAGACGGCTTCCCGCCGCTGGGCCTGTTCGACATCGGCCTGATCCGCTCGGCAAAGTTCAACGAAGCGGTCGACTCGCTGGCCTGCCACATCGCCGACGCGATGTGCTGCCTGACGCCTGCGGGTGCCATGGGGGTCGCGGCGGAGTGAACCGTCCACGCTTGATGGACCGGCTCGAGACATGGGCGCGCGCCCTGAAGCGCGACATAGCAGCGCTTTATATCGCCGCTCATGATACCCGCACGCCCTGGACAGCAAGGACCATAGCGCTGGCAGTCACACTGTATGCGCTCAGCCCGATTGACCTGATCCCGGACTTCATTCCAGTCGTCGGCTACCTCGATGACCTGATCATCGTACCGCTCGGCATCTGGCTGGTATTACGGCTGATCCCGCCGGACGTGATGCAAGTCTACCGCGAGGCGGCGTCAGGCGGCGCCAGACTGCCGGTCAGCTGGACCGGCGCTGCATTGGTAGGCCTCGTCTGGTTAGGGTTGACCGTCTGGCTGTACAGGCTGGTTTTCTAGCGCCCCGGCGGGACGACCTCATAGCCCTTTTCTTCCGGCTCATCGTCAACCAGTTCCGCAGGGAAGCCGTCGGCCAGGATAGACAGGCCCGTCGCCTCTTCCAGCCGGCGGATAATGTCGTCGGAGTTGGCGCGCTCGCCATAACGGCGCTGCCCATCCTTCATGATGTCGATGATCATCGGCGAGATTTCCAGCGGCACCTTGTGCTGGTCGGCGATTTTCTGGAACAGGCCGATATCCTTCAGCACCAGGTCCATGGTGAAGTTCACGTCGCGCGAGCCGTTGAGGATGAGCTGGCTTTCGGTCTCGTGCACGAAACTGGTGCCCGACGATATCTTCATCGCCTCGTAGGTTGTCGCCAGGTCGATGCCGGCAGCTGCCATGGTGGTCAGTGCCTCGCAGCAGGTGAGCAGGTTGGCCGTGGCGAGATAGTTGGTCATCACCTTCAGCGTGGACGCGGTGCCAAGCGGGCCGGTGTGCAGCACGCGGCGGCCCAGCGTGGTGGTTAGCGGCAGCACCTTGTCGAAGGCCTCGCGGTCGCCGCCAACGAAGATCGAGATGTTGCCGGTGTCGGCCCGGTGGCAGCCGCCCGACACGGGACACTCAACGGCGAACGCGTCCTTGGCCTTCACCTTCTCGGCGATGCGCTTCACTTCGTCTGCATCGGTGGTGGACATCTCCATCCACACCTTTCCTGCGCTCAGCCCCTCGATGATGCCGTTTGTGCCTTCCAGCACGTCCGAGCAGGCCTTGGGCGACGGCAGGCAGGTGATTACCACGTCGCACATTTCCGCCATCTGCTTCGGGCTGTCGGCCCATGCGGCGCCACGGTCGATGAACTTCTGCGCCACGTCGCGGTTGAGGTCATGCACAACGGTGTCGAAGCCATTGCGCACCAGGCTGCCGGCCAGCTTGCCGCCCACGTTGCCGAGGCCGATAAAACCAACTTTCATTTGTATGTTTCCCTGTTTCTGCGCATCAAATTTCCCGAAAACCGGTACCCGCTTTTCGGTTTGATGCGCTAGTCATTCCACGCCGCCGGATCTTCACCCGGTGCGATGTGCAGATCGTCCAGCTCGGTGAGCGGATGAGCCAGCGCCACTTCCTCGTTCAGCTCCACGCCAAGGCCGGGGGCCGATGGCGGTATGACGAAACCGTCATCGAAACCCATCGGCCTGTTGAGCACTTCGCCGTGGAATCCGCCCCAGGTCTCAATGCTTTCGAGAATCAGGAAGTTGGGCGAACAGGCCGCGATCTGCACGTTGGCTGCGCCTTCGATTGGCCCGCAATAAAGGTGCGGCGCGATCTGGGCATAGTGGGCTTCCGCCATGCCGGCGATCTTCTTGGCTTCCAGCAGGCCACCCACCCGACCGAGCGCGAACTGCAGGATCGAGGCAGCGCCCGTCTCCAGCACGCGGGCAAACTCGTACTTGGTGCAAAGGCGCTCACCGGTGGCAACCGGAATCTTCGTCGAGCGCGCCACCTTGGCCATCTCTTCCGGCATCTCCGGCGGGCAAGGCTCCTCGAACCATAGCGGATCGTACGGCTCGAGCTTGCGCGCCAGCCGGATGGCGCCCGAGGTGGTGAACTGACCGTGTGTCCCGAACAGCAGGTCTGCCTTGTTGCCCACCGCCTCGCGGATGCGCTTGCAGAACTTCTCCGACAGCTCCATGCGCTCAAGGCTCGGCATGTGCGGGTCGAACGCCGTGTAGGGACCGGCGGGGTCGAACTTCACAGCGGTGAAGCCGAGGTTCACATAGTGCAGTGCGCGTTCCGCGGCTGCATCGGGGTCGTAGTAAACCTTGTTGCCTTCGTCGGTGTAGGCATAAGCATCCACCTCGGCGGGCGCATAGAGGTAGGTGTAGGAGCGCAGGCGGTCATGTACACGGCCTCCCAACAGCTCATACACAGGCTTTTCCACAGCCTTTCCACAGATGTCCCACAGGGCCATCTCGATGCCGGACATGACACCGACGAGCGAGATGTCGGGCCGCATCGAGTAGCCGCGCGCGTATGTGCGCCGCCAGAACTTCTCGATGTGGAAAGGGTCGATGCCCTCCACGTTGCGTTGGAAAACGTCCTCGATCATCTTCACGATGACATCGGGTGCGAAGGCGGCATTATAGACCTCGCCGACGCCCTCGATGCCATTGTCGGTAACGAGTTTGAGGAAGATGAAATAGCGTCCGCCCCGGCGCGGCGGCGGATTGGCGACGACGAACGTCTTGAGACCGGTGACCTTCATGTGGGGACAACTCCGGTTACTGAAAGGATGCGCCCAGCATCGTGATATCCGGCCAGATTGGCCACACCCTTAGCGACATCAACATGTCGCATCAAGCCACCTCAAAAAGCAAAGTCGCGATAGACCCGCTCGATGTTGTGATCCCATTGCGTGTTGTAGAGATTTAGTAACTCGTCGGCCGCGGAGTTGCCCGACTGGGCGATCTCGTCCAGCACGTCGATGAACTTGGCTTCGGTCTTGTCGCCGGGCCCGCGAATGTCGCGTGCATCAAGCCCGCCACGGGCGATGGCCAGCACGTCGATGGCAACGTCCTGCAGCTTGCGGCCCGCAATGGTGGCCTCGAGACCTTCCACCGGCACCGCGTCGCGCAGGGCCTGACGCTGTTCTGCCGTCCAGTCCTTACACAAATCCCAGGCCGCATCGAGCGCGGACTGTTCATACAGCAGGCCGGCCCAGAAGGCCGGCAAGGCGCACAGGCGACGCCAGGCCCCGGCATCGGCGCCACGCTGCTCGATGAACTTCTTCAGCCGCACTTCGGGGAAGATGGTGGTCATGTGATCGGCCCAGTCCTTCATGGTCGGCTTCTCGCCCGGCAGCGCCGGCAGCTTGCCGGCGATGAAATCGCGGAAACTCTGGCCGGTCGCATCGATGTACTGGCCGTTGCGGTTGACGAAATACATCGGCACGTCGAGCGCATAGTCCACGTACTGTTCGAACCCGAAGCCGTCGTCGAACACGAACGGCAGCATGCCGGTGCGGTCCGGGTCGGTGTCGGTCCAGATCTGCGAGCGGAACGAGCGGAAGCCGTTGGGCTTTCCTTCGGTGAACGGCGATGCGGCGAACAGCGCCGTGGCGACAGGCTGCAGCGCCAGGCTCACCCGCATCTTCTGCACCATGTCGGCTTCGGAGCCGAAGTCCTGGTTCACCTGAACGGTGCAGGAGCGGAACATCATGTCGCGTCCAAGCTTGCCCTTTTTCGCCATGTATTCGCGCATGATCTTGTAACGGCCCTTGGGCATTACGGGAATCTCATCGAGTTTCCACATCGGATTGAAGCCGAGGCCCAGGAATCCGATGCCAAGTTCATCGCCCACTTCGCGCACCTGCATCAGGTGTTCGTGCACTTCCTGACAGGTCTGGAAGATGTTTTCGAGCGGGGCACCGGACAGTTCGAACTGGCCGCCCGGCTCAAGCGAAACATTGGCGCCGGTGGCAGGGTCGGACAGGCCGATGATGTGACCGCCTTCTACTGCCGGCTGCCAGCCGAAGCGCTCGGCCATGCCGTCCAGCAGCGCCTTGATGGAGCGCTCACCGAAATACGGCACCGGTTCCAGCGTGTCGGTGAGGAAGGCGAACTTCTCGTGCTCGGTTCCGATGCGCCAGCCGGCCTTCGGCTTGCAGCCGCTTTCCAAGTAGCGGACAAGCTGCTCCTTGTCCTCGACTGTGGCGCGGGTCTCAGCGGTATCAGGAACGGCTACGCTCATCGCAGTTTCCACCCTTGCAGCCGGCTGCCTTGCGGCAGCGCCGATCATTCCATTTTTTCAGACACACCGTCTATCGCGCGGGACGGGCAGCGGGCAAGTCAAAGATTTTTGACGTCACCCGCAACCGGCTTTCACATGTCAGCGGCCGGTTACCTCAACCGAAAGCACCGTCGGCAGGTGGCGGGCGATTTCGTGCCAGCTATCGCCCTCATCGAAGCTTGCGAACACCGAGCCGCTGTTGGTGCCGAAATAGACTCCGGCCGGTTCTAGTTCATCGCGTGCCATGGCCTGGCGCAGCACGGTAAAGAAGCAGGCTTCCTGCGGCAGTCCCTGGCGCATCGGCTGCCATGTCTGGCCAGCATCGCGCGAGCGCCATACGGCAGCGGCGGCACCGGGTGGAAACCGGCCAGCCATGTCACCGTTCAATGGCAGCGTCCAGACCGTAGAGGGGTCGCGGGGATGCACGCAGATGGGAAAGCCGAAGGTCGAGGGCAGACTGCCGGTAATGTCGTCCCAACTGCGTCCGCCGTCTCCAGATCGCCAGACGCCATGATGATTTTGCTGATAGAGCACATCGCCTGCCCCAGGCGCGCGCATCATGTTGTGCACGCAGTGACCGATTTCGCCGTCGCGCGGGGCTGCAGGGTGCGAGTGCCCGCCGCAGGCTTCGGCGTTGGACAAGCGATTGCGGCGCTCCCAGCTCTTGCCGCCATCTTCGGTGGCGAAGACCCCGGCTGCAGAAATCCCGATCCATATCTTTGATGCATCATGCGGATCCGGCACGATGGTGTGCAGCACGAGGCCCGCCGCACCCGGGTTCCAGTCCTTGGCGGAAGGATGATCGCTAAGGCCCTGCACGCGTTCCCAACTATCACCGCCGTCAGTGCTCTTCAGCAGTCCGGCAGGTTTGGTGCCTGCGTACAGAGCGCCATGAGCATGGTTCAGCGACCAGACCTGCGAGAAGTCGGCGTTGAACGGCAAGGGCTCGTCGCGCCAGCCGATCATCTGGGCGAAGTCCTTGTCGTTCGCTGCCCACTCGTCCATCTGGCCCCTGGTCAGCTTGCACAGATGCCAGTTGCCGCCACCATCATCAGACCGCCATACGCCGGCTCCATGCCAGTCGCCTCCGCCGCCGGCCCATATGGTGCCGCTGGCCGGATCGCCGATCACGTGATTTATCGACCAACCGCCGCAGTGCGGTCCCGACACCTGCCAGCCGGAGCGGTCTGCATCGCCCGCGACGATGCATGCCCCCTTGGTAGTCCCAACCAGAACCCGCATGCCGCTCGATGCCAATGCCAGCGCCTCCTCGCGATATTGGGGGCAAGTGTAACACCTGATGTTGCAGACAAATGGTGGGAAAGTGGCGGTCTAACGCCAATCTCCCAACACTGATTGCACCAGCGCCAGCACGGCGACTGCCGCTGTATCGGCGCGCATGATGCGGGGCCCGAGTGACAGGGCCACGCAGCCCGGTACGGTGCGGATCATGGCGCGCTCGTCTTCTGAGAAACCGCCTTCCGGTCCCAGCAACACTGCCAGCGGGCCGGGCAAGACGGTTTTCAGCGCCTCGACCGGATTGGCCATCCCGGCCGCCTCATCGCAGAAGATGAGACGTCTTCCGGCCTCAAGGCCCGCCAGCGCATCCGCCAGCCTTACCGGCTCCTGCACTTCCGGGACCCAGACCATGTTGCACTGTTCTGCCGCCTCGATGGCATTGGCGCGCAGCCGGTCCGTTTTGACGCGTTCGGCCACGGTATGTTGCGTGATCACCGGCCGGATGCGGCGCACGCCCATTTCGGTCGCCTTTTGCGCCAGATAGTCCAGCCGCGCGCTCTTGAGCGGTGCGAACAGGTAATCGATGTCGGGCGGCGGCGAAGCAGCGCGCAACAGTTCGCGCGGTTCGGCGGCTGCCGCCTTGCGATGCGCGCCGGTGAGCTCGCAAGACCATTCACCGTCGCGCTCGTTGAACAGGCGAACCTCCGCCCCCTCGCCGAGCCTGAGCACGGTGACAAGGTAGTGCGAATCCTCGCGTGGCAGCACGACGTCCGCGTGGGCGGAAAGTTTTTCATCGATGTAGAGGCGCGGGACCCGGCCTTGCGACTTTGCCATGACGAACTGCTATCGCGCCGGTCCTGCCTGATGCAACTCGAAATCGTGTTTTGATTGTCGCCAGGTTTCACGTAAACAAAGCGCAATCATGAGTGATACTTCCAATACAGATGGCCGCGTTGCCGATGCGGTGCGCGAGCACTGGGCCGACAGGGTGCTGCCTGAAAGCTGGCGCCCGTTCGCGCGGCTGGCGCGGCTGGAACGGCCGATCGGCTGGTGGCTGCTGCTGTTGCCCGGCTGGTGGACCATAGCGCTGGCGCAGGTGGCGTCTGGCGGCGGTGTACCGAACGTATGGAACCTGGTGCTATTTCTGATCGGCGCCATCGTGATGCGCGGGGCGGGCTGCACCTTCAACGACATCGTCGACCGCGACTTCGACGGCTCTGTGGCGCGTACCCGGTCGCGGCCGATCCCGTCCGGCCAGGTGTCGGTGAAGGCCGCCAAGGTGTTCATGATCGCGATGTCCCTGACCGGGTTCCTGGTGCTGATCCAGTTCAACTGGTACGCTATCATACTGGGCGTCATTTCGCTCGGGCTGGTCGCCATTTATCCGTTCATGAAGCGGTTTACCTACTGGCCGCAGGTGTTTCTCGGGCTCGCCTTCAACTGGGGCGCACTGCTCGGCTGGGCAGCGGTGCGTGGTCACCTCGAGTGGGCACCGGTACTGCTGTATCTGGGCGGCATCTCGTGGACGCTCGCCTATGACACCATCTACGCCCACCAGGACAAGGAGGATGACCTGCTCATCGGGGTGAAGTCCACCGCCTTGAAGTTCGGTCCTGCCACGCCCAAATGGCTGGTGTTCTTCTTTACTATCGCGCTAGCGCTGATTGCTGCGGCAGGCCATCTGGCGGGAGCCGGCGTCATCTTCTTCACCGGCATCGCGGCAGCGGCGCTGCATGCGGCCTGGCAGATGTCGCGGCTCGATATCGACGACCCCACACGCTGCCTCAGGCTGTTCCGGTCGAACCGCAATTTCGGCCTGATCATCTTCGCCGCGGCGGTGCTCGACAGCCTGTTCAGGATCAACGGATGACCGACAACAAGATTACAGACCTGGCAGCACGGCTGCTTGATGCAGCGACCCGCGCCGGCGCCGATGCGGCCGACGTGATGGCGGTGGACGCCGCCGGCCTCAACGTCAAGGTTCGCAACGGCCAGGTGGACGAAATCGAGCGCTCGGAGACACAGGACTTCGGCCTGCGGGTGTTCGTGAACGGCGCGGGCGCAGTGGTGTCGGGCGCGGTACGTTCCGAGGCGGACCTTGCAGCGATGGCGGAACGCGCCGTGGCAATGGCAAAGGTCGCTCCACCCGATCCCAGCCTGAAGCTTCTGCCGCCGGCGGCGGATGCCATTGATGCGGCGGCTCTCGACCTGGACGACGGAGCGTCGCCTTCACCTGACCAGCTGAAGGAACTCGCGATTGCCGCCGAGGCGGAGGCGAAGGCGGTCAACGGCGTCAGCAAGACCGACAGCGCCACCGCCTATTCGGGCCGCCGCACCATTGCGGTGGTCAACTCGCTGGGCTTTTCGGGTAGCTACTCGCGCTCGGGCCACTCGATTTCGGCCACGGCCATCGCAGGCGAGGGCACCGCCATGGAGAGGGATTACGACTATTCCTCCAAGGTGCACTTCGCCGATCTTGCCCCGCCTGAAGCAATCGGCAGGCGTGCCGGGGAGCTGGCAGTGCGGGCTCTGAACCCGCGCAAGATGAAGTCCCGCAAGTGCCCGGTCATCTTCGAGGCGCGGGTGGCGTCCACGTTCCCATCGCTGCTGGCGCAGGCCGCCAACGGGTCTGCCGTGGCGCGCGGCACCAGCTTCCTGAAGGACAGCATGGGTGAAGCCCTGTTCGCCCCCGGCGTACAGATCATCGACGACGCCCGGCTGGTGCGCGGCGCGGCCTCGAGGCCGTTCGATGCCGAAGGCCAGCACAGCGGCCGGCTTGCGCTGGTCGAGGATGGGGCGTTGCGGCACTGGCTGCTGGACGGGCGCACGGCGGCGAAACTCAGCCTTGCCAGCAACGGCCGCGCGGCACGCTCTACCGGCGGGCAGCCGTCGCCGTCGGCCACCAATCTGTGGCTTGCCGCCGGCAACAAGTCGGCGCAGGACCTGATGCGCGAGGCGGGTTCGGGCGTACTGATCACCTCGATGTTCTCCGCCGGCGTCAACCTCATTACCGGCGACTTCTCGCGCGGTGCATCAGGCCTGTGGTTCGAGAATGGCGAAATCGCCTACCCGGTCTCGGAGATCACCATTGCCGGCAACCTGAAGGACATGTTCGCAAGGCTGACCCCTGCCGATGACCTGGAGTTCCGCGGCAGCACCAACGCGCCGACATGCCTTGTGGAAGGAATGACCGTTGCAGGTGCTTGAAACCAGAAAACATGACGCATCCGGTTTCGAGGCCGAACACCGGCTGTTGTGCGAGGCCGTGCGAGAAGCAGGCGAGATGGCGCTGAAGATGTTCCGTGCTGGCGTGGATGCATGGGACAAGCGCGATGGCACGCCGGTATCTGAGGCCGATCTTGCGGTGGACAGGCTGCTTGCGGCGCGTCTGCTCGAGGGCCTGCCGGGCTCGGGCTGGCTGTCGGAGGAAACCGTGCGCGACGAGGAAAGCCGGTCGCGTCGGCTGGTCTGGATAGTGGACCCGATCGACGGCACCTCCGCGTTCGTGGCCGGCACCGGGCACTGGTGCGTGGGTGCGGCGCTGACGCTGGACGGCAAGCCGGTGGCGGCGGCTGCATTTGCACCTGAACAGGGCCGCTTCTACGAGGCGGTGAAGGGCGGTGGGGCGCGGCTCAACGGCGATGTGCTCAAGGTGTCTGACCGCAGCGGACTGGATGGCGCGCGAATCGTGGCACACAAGAGCGTGTTGTCGCGCGATCGCTGGCGCGGCGGACATGCCCCGCAAATGACGTGCGCCATGACCACATCCCTCATCCTTCGCCACTGCCTGGTGGCAACGGGCGAGTGCGACGCCACAATTGCCTTCGGCCAGAAGTCCGACTGGGACCTGGCACCAGGCGACCTGATCGTTTGCGAGGCCGGCGGCGCAACGCGCGACATGACGGGTCAGGCTTTCACCTACAACCGCGACAGCACGCGCCGGACCGGGCTCATGGCTGGCCCTTCCGCCTTGCTTGACGAGCTTGGCGAACGGTTGCATATCAGCAGCTGATTTGCTGCACTGCAATATTGCACTTCTGGAGACATCCGGCATGGCCGACACGGAAAAACATCCCGACCAGCTGCTTCACCTGGTTTTCGGCGGCGAACTGACCAGCCTCGACAAGGTCCATTTCAAGGATCTCGACAAGCTCGACGTGGTCGGTATCTATCCCAACTATGCGACCGCCAAGCTGGCCTGGGAAGAAAAGGCCCGCGCCACCATCGACAACGCCTCGATGCGGTATTTCATCGTGCACCTGCACCGGCTGCTTGATCCGGAGAGCTGATTGCGCGGGAGCAACGAAAAACACCGCCGGAAGTTACCGGCGATGTTGCGTTGTCAAACTGCCTTAGCGCGGGATCAGAAGCCCTGGCGATCCATGCAGCGGTACCAGCGGCGGGTTTCCCAGCCATAGCGGTCAGCACAGCGGTGGGCTGCACGGCGATAGGCGCGGCCTTCGTAATAATTATATTCCTCATCGCGGTAGTAGCGGTTGCGGTCATGAGCTGCTGCAGCAGCGGCACCGACTGCCAGAGCGCCGAGGCCGATGCCAAGGGCTACACCACCCTTCTTCGACAGGGCCTGGGCGGGTGATGCCATCGAGGCCGCAATGGTAATGGCTGCGATTGCGGCGATGGCGGTGGTGCGGATGGTGCTGTTCATGGTGATAGTTCCCTCTTCTGAGTGACTCCGATGACGATTGATGAGATAATACTATGTGGAGCCCGCCTGAATGAATGTGCAATTCATCACAACGCAGAACGTGCAGGCGGAAAAACCATCAGCGTCAGAAATGACCGTAAAGCGTGCCGTCCAGCTGTGCCGCAAGCAGCGGCAGCCCGTCAGCGCAAACGGCGGCGGCCGCATCGAGCACCATTGCGATGTTCTCGCAGTCCTGGTTCATCTGTGCGACCAGCTCGTCGAGACTGGCGAACTTCTGGTCCGGGCGGACCATTTCGACGAACTCCACCGCCAGTTCGTGACCGTACAGGTCGCCATCGAAGCCCAGAAGGTAGACCTCTAGGAATACCCGGTCAGTGTCGAAGGTCGGCCGCCAGCCGAAATAGGCCGCGCCGCGATGGACCACGTTTCGGTCATCGCTGAGATCGCGAACTCGCACGGCATAGATGCCGTGGGCAGGGTCCATGCCGGGGTCGAGCATGATGTTCACCGTTGGAAATCCGATGGTGCGGCCACGCCGGTCGCCCTCGACCACGGTGCCCACGATGGTCCAGCGGTAGCCAAGCTGGCTGTTGGCAGCAGCCATGTGGCCGGCATGAAGCGCAGCCCTGATCGAAGATGAAGAGTAGGGCGATGCGCCATCCTCGCGGGTAACCTGTTCGACAATGGTGACGCCAAAGCCGTGCTCGCGGCCAAGCTGCTTCAGCATGTCCGGGTTGCCGCGGCGGCCCTTGCCGAAGTGAAAGTCGTAGCCCGAAACGATGTGGCTGATACCCAACCGGTCGACGAGATAATGGTGCACGAAGTCTTCCGCCTCCATCGCTGCCAGCTCTCGGTCGAAGCCGATGACGGCGCAGAACCCTGCCCCGAAACTCTTGGCCAGCGCCGCCTTCAACCGCGGCGGCGACAACCGGAACAGCGGCTGCTCCGGCTGGAACACCGAGCGCGGATGCGGTTCGAAGGTGACAAGGCCTGCGGTGCGGTGATGGCGTGCAGCAT
>JAHEBA010000084.1 GCA_024642465.1 Alphaproteobacteria bacterium | reverse complement strand
ACTGCCTTCAGACGGCTGTAGCCTGCTCGGCGGCTGCCGGTTGCCGGTTCACCGCCAGCGGGCGGCCTACCGGAGTCCACCATCGGCGATCCACAAGTCGTTGTAAATCATCATCAATTTTCCGATTCCGAGCTGCCGCTTGCTGCTGGAGATAGCTTGCCACCAGCAAGCGCCGGGAGAAAAAGCTGGACCTTTCGGCAGCAATAATCTATTTTGAATGCCCATTCAGAATAATCAGGTGCCGTCCATGAACAAGCATATCTGTCCTTTGCCAGAGTCAATCGCCCTGGAGAAATCACAGGTTTCCGGTACCCCGGAAAACTGGGACAGGTCCGGACTTCCGGCATGGGCGTATACCAGTGACGAGCTGCTTGAACTGGAAAAGGAACAGTTGTTCCGGCGCCACTGGCAGATAGCGGGACACGTCAGCGACGCCCCTGAACCGGGCAACTATTTCTGTTTCGACGTGGCCGGCGAACGCGCCCTGATCGTTCGCGACAAGCAGGGCGCGATCCGGGCCTTCCACAATGTCTGCAGGCACCGCGGTTCGCGCGTGGTGAGCGATGAAAAGGGCAAGTGTGGCTCGGCCCTGGTGTGCCCGTTCCATGGCTGGTCGTTCAATCTCGACGGCACCTTGCGTTCGGTTCCCCAGCCGCGTTCCTTCCCCGAACTGGACCCGGAAGAACATGGCCTGGTGCCGCTGGAGTTCGAGGTCTGGCATGGCTTCGTGTTCGTCCGCTTCAAGCCCGGCCCACAGCCGAGCGTCAAGGAACTGCTGGCCCGCCACGAGCCTGAAGTTGCCCTCTACAAGGCTGCGAGCGCGGTCAGCCACGGCGAGGTGAGCTGGTCGCAGACCATCAAGGCCAACTGGAAGTGCGTGCGCGACGTGGACAACGAAGGCTATCACGTGCCCATTGCCCACCCGGCCTTGCAGGACCTGTACGGCTCCACCTATTTCGACGAGGGCTGGCAGGACGGAACCAACCGGTCGTTCGGCGTCTTCAATGCGCGAAAAGGCAGGTTGTGGAGCACCCGGCACTATCTGAGCATTCTGCCGGAAATCCCGCACCTGCCTGACAGCCACCGGCGGGCATGGCTCTATATCGGCATTTTCCCCAACCAGGTGATGTTCTTCTATCCCGAGGGGCTGGGCTACTATCAGGAATATCCGACCGGCGTCGTCGAGACGGTCATCCGCGGCGGCTACTATTGTCAGCCCATCGGTGACAGCGAGGACAGCGATTATGCCCGCCGCCTGCGCGCTGCCCGGTACCTGGCCGGGAGGATCGATGGCGACACCGGTAATGAAGACGTGCAGCTTACGATCTGGTCCAACGAAGCCATGCACTCCAGCGGCTTCAAGGATTTCGTGCTGTCGGACCTGGAATATGGCGTAAAGGGCCACCATGACCAGTTGCGCAAGGTGATGCCGGTGCTGTCGCTCTCGGAGGCTCCCGCCAGCGGCATGGTGGAAGCGACCAATGCAGCGATGCAGGCGGCGCGGCAGGAAGCCGGCGCATGAGCAGTACCGGTGGTGCCGCCAGCAGTTTCGACGCGATCATCGTTGGCGGTGGCCACAACGGCCTGACGACTGCGGCCTATCTCGGCAAGGCCGGATACAGGACACTGGTGCTGGAAGCCCGCCACATCGTTGGCGGGGCTGCGGTCACCGAAGAGTTTCACCCCGGCTTCCGCAATTCGGTATGTTCATACGTGGCGGGGCTTCTGAGCCCGGACGTGATCCGCGAACTGGGGCTTGTCGAGCGCGGTCTGAACATCGTCAAGCGCCCTTGCGAGGGCTTCTACCTGCACCCGGACGGCAGCTCGATCATTTACACCCATGACCGCGACGACGTGGCCCGCCAGCTCGATGCGCTGTGCCCGGGTGATGCGGCAGGCTACCAGCGGCTTGATGATGACCTGATGGAGATCGTCGAACCGGTGCGCCAGTTGATGAATACCACGCCGCCCAACCTGGGTGGCGGCCTGCCCGACCTGCTGGGCCTGCTCAAGACGGGCTGGGGCATGCGTCACCTCTCGGCCCGGGCGCAGGAAACCCTGTCGCGGGCCATGACCATGTCGGTCGCAGACTTTCTGGCGATGTACCTTAAGGGCGAGCTGATCAGCGGCGCCCTCGGTTATCTGGCCGCCGTCGGCAACATGCAGAGCCCGCATGCGCCGGGCTCGGCCTATGTGCTGCTGCACCACAGCTTCGGCGAGGCCAACGGCAAGGACGGGGCCTGGGGTCATGCCATCGGAGGCATGGGCGCAATATCCAATGCCATCGCCAAGGCCGCCGAGGACCATGGCGCCACAATCCTGACCAATGCCAGGGTCGCCCGAATCGCTACCGCCAACGGCATCGCCAGTGGCGTGGAACTGGCCGATGGGCGCACCTTCCATGCTCCGGTCATCGCGGCGAACCTCAACCCGAAACTGCTCTATGGCAAGCTGCTCGACCCGGCTGACGTCCCCGAGCAGGCCACCCGCGCCATCAACGCCTACCGGTGCAGGAGCGGCACTTTCCGCATGAACGTCGCCCTGTCGGAACTGCCGGACTTCAGCTGCCGGCCCGGCACCAGGCAACAGCTTCACCATGGCGGTTCGATCACCATTGCCCCCTCCATCGATTACCTGGAGCGGGCCTATGACGACGCCAAGGGTGGCGGCTGGGCGCAAAAGCCTGTGGTAGAAATGTGGATTTCCAGCACCATCGACCCGACGCTCGCGCCGGAGGGCAAGCATGTCGCCAGTCTGTTCTGCCAGCACTTCGCGCCAGAACTGTCCGGCGGGCGCGAATGGGACGATGTGCGCGAACAGGTGGCAGACCTGATCATCGATACCATGACGGAATATGCGCCGAACTTCCGCAGGGCCGTGCTGGGCCGGCAGACCCTCAGCCCCAAGGACCTGGAGCGCGAGTTTGGACTGGTCGGCGGAGACATCTTCCACGGCTGTCTGCACCTGGACCAGATATTCTCGAACCGGCCGGTGCCGGGCCATGCCGACTACCGTACGCCTGTCAGGGGCGTCTATCTGTGCGGCTCCGGCGCCCACCCCGGCGGCGGCGTCACCGGTATTCCGGGCCGCAATGCCTCGCGCGAAATCATCAGAGATTTGCGCAGGAGGAAGGTGCGCGCTGCCTGACTGACGCCTCCGGTCTGCTCAATTTTCATTGCGAAAGACCGGAATGGCGGTAACATTTTTTGACGAAGTGACAAGCAACAGGGAGACTAGCTGACATGAAAAGCCTTTCACGCAGATCGACCCTTCTGGCCGGGACGGCCCTTGCGGCGACCATTTCGATGGCGGCGTACGCGCAGGCAGAAGAGGTTGTCCACGTCTACAACTGGGTCGACTACATCGGCGAAACCACGCTTGAGGATTTCACCAAGGCCACGGGCATCAAGGTGGTCTACGACACCTATGACGCGGCCGAAACGGAAGAAGCCAAGCTGCTGGCGGGTTCGTCGGGCTATGACGTGGTGCTGCACTCGGGAAGCCAGTTGCCCAAGTTCATCCAGGCCGGAGCATTCCAGAAGATCGATCGCTCGAAGCTGTCCAACTGGGAGAACCAGGACCCGACCATCCTCAAGACGGTGGAGAACTGGGACCCGGGCAACGAGTACTCGGTCATCTACATGTGGGGCACGACCGGCATCACCTACAACACCGACATGGTGAAGGAACGCCTCGGCGACAATGCACCGATGGGCACGATGGACATCCTGATGAAGCCCGAGCTGGCGTCCAAGGTGGCCGACTGCGGCATCTCGGTGCTGGAAAGCCCGCGTGACGTGATCCCGATGGTGCTGTCGTACCTGGGCAAGGATCCGAACTCCGAAGACCCGGCAGACTATGAGGCGGTGGTCGAGGCGTTCAAGCCGGTGCGCCAGTACATCAAGACCTTCGATGCATCGAACTACCTCAACGCCATTCCCAACAAGGAACTGTGCGTGATCAACAACTGGTCCGGCGACTATGCGACCGCGACCGGCCGCGCATCGGAAGCAGGTGTCGAAATCAATCTCGAGTACCACGTGCCGGAAACCGGCTCGCCCGCATGGTTCGACGTGTGGGCCATCCCAGCAGACGCCAAGAATGTCGAGAATGCGCACAAGTTCCTGAACTTCATGCTCGACCCGAAGGTGATCGCGGGCGCCACGAACTTCACCTACTACGCCAACGCCAACACCAAGGCGCGCGAGTTCGTCAACCAGGAGATCCTCGACGACCCGGCGATCTACCCCAATGACGAGGTCAAGGCGAGGCTGTGGACATCGAAGTCCCTGTCGCCCAAGGCCCAGCGCGAACTGACGCGCGCCTGGACCAAGATCAAGACCGGCTCATGAATCGGGCCTGAAACTGTTTGCGCAAAACGCCCGCAAGGTTTTCAATCACCTTGCGGGCTTTTTTGTTGATCGACGGGGGGCGCCGGCTGAATGGCAGAGAATTCGGATACCAAAACAGATCCGGTGTTCATCCGGATCGAGAACGTCACCAAGAAGTTCGGCAGCTTCACCGCAGTCGACAATGTCTCGCTCGACATCGGCCGTGGCGAGCTGTTCGCCCTGCTGGGCGGGTCAGGGTGCGGCAAGACCACGTTGTTGCGGATGCTGGCCGGATTCGAGGCGCCCACGTCAGGGCGCATCATGATCGACGGGCAGGACATGACCGGCGTGGCGCCGTTCGACCGGCCGGTCAACATGATGTTCCAGTCCTACGCGCTGTTTCCGCACATGAGCGTGGAGAAGAACGTCGGCTATGGCCTGAAGCACGAGAACATGACCGACGCCCAGCGCAAGGACCGGGTGCGAGAACTGCTCGACATGGTGCAGCTGACGCAATTCGCAGCCCGCAAGCCGCACCAGCTGTCGGGGGGCCAGCGCCAGCGCGTTGCTCTTGCCCGCGCGCTCGCCAAGAGCCCCAAGGTGCTGCTGCTGGACGAACCGCTCGGCGCCCTCGACAAGAAGCTGCGCGAACAGACCCAGTTCGAACTGATGAACATCCAGGACCGGCTCGGCATTACCTTCATCGTGGTGACGCACGACCAGGAGGAGGCCATGACGCTGGCTGACCGGATCGCCATTATGGACCGCGGCGTCATCCGCCAGGTCGGCACGCCGACCGACATCTACGAGTTTCCCAACTCGAGGTTCACCGCGGACTTCATCGGCTCGATCAACCTGTTCGACGGAACCGTGGCCGCCATCAAGGCGGGCAAGGCACGCATCACTGCCCCTGCGGCCGGTTGCGCGCTTGAAGCCGACACCCGCTACGGTCTTTCGACAGGCGACAAGGTGAGCGTTGCGGTCCGTCCGGAGAAGATCACCATCAGCCGCGGCAAGCCACGGTCCACCGCCGTCAACGCGGTACAGGGCGAGGTCCTCGATCTGGGCTATTTCGGCAAGGACTCTCTCTACCGGGTCAAGCTTGCAAGCGGCGCGCTGGTCAGGGTCAGCAAGGTCAACGACCAGCGCCTGAGCGAAGCCGACCGCCAGGTGGACTGGGAAGACAAGGTCTGGCTCAGCTGGGATGCACGCTCGGCGATCGTGCTGCCGGAGGAGCGCCCATGAGTGCGCAGGACCTGGCGGCTGACAACAAGGCGCCGGCGGCGACTGGCCCCGGCAAGTTTGCCCGCTGGCTCAACAAGGATGGCTGGAAAAGGCTGGTCACCGGCGCGCCATACCTGTGGCTGCTGGTGTTCTTCCTCGCACCGTTCTTCATTGTTGCCGTGATCTCGGTGTCGGCGGCCGCCTATTCGATCCCGCCGTTCACCATGCCGGCAAGCTGGGCAGCGCTGACGGAAAATGTCGCCACCAATTTCGGCTACCTGATCGATGATGCGCTCTACTATACCGGCTATCTCAATTCGCTGAAGATTGCCGCGAATTCCACCGTGCTGTGCCTGCTGATCGGCTACCCGATGGCCTATGGAATTGCGCGATCTTCCGGCGCCACGCGCAACATCCTGCTGCTGCTCATCATCCTGCCGTTCTGGACCTCGTTCCTGTTGCGCATCTACGCCTGGATGGGGCTGCTCGGCAACAATGGCACCATCAACAACGTGCTGGTCTGGCTCGGCATCATCAACGAGCCGATCCCGATGATGAATACGGAGTTCGCGGTCTATGTCGGCATCGTCTATTCGTACCTGCCGTTCATGATCCTGCCGCTGTATGCAAACCTGGAACGTCTCGACACGACGCTCAACGAAGCCGCGATGGACCTGGGCTCCCGGCCCTTCCGCACCTTCGTGGACATTACACTGCCGTTGTCGCTGCCCGGCATCATCGCGGGTTCGATGCTGGTGTTCATCCCGGCAACAGGCGAGTACGTCATTCCCGCCCTGCTGGGCCGCGCTGACAGCCCGATGATCGGACGCGTGCTGTTCGACGAGTTCTTCCTCAACCGCGACTGGCCGGTGGCATCCGCCGTGGCCGTGGTGTTGCTGTTCCTGCTGGTGGTTCCGATCATGATCTTCAACCATTACAACGCCAAGGCCGAGGGGGTGGAGTGATGCAGAAGCGCTCGGTGTTCATCCTCTCCGTGCTGTGTTTCGGCTTCGCGTTCCTATACGTGCCGATCCTCATCATGATGGCCTACTCGTTCAATGCCTCCCGGCTGGCGACAGTGTGGGGCGGATTCTCGACCGAGTGGTACGGCAAGCTGCTGCAGAACGACCAGGTGATCGACGCCGCCCTGCTGTCGCTGCGCATCGCGGTGGTGTCGGCTACGTTCGCAACCATTCTCGGCACGCTGGCCGGGTTGACGCTTGCCCGGCTTGGCCGGTTCAAGGGGCGCACCCTGTTCTCCGGCATGATCTCGGCGCCGCTGATCATGCCCGACGTGATCACCGGGCTGTCGTTGCTGATGCTTTTCGTCAGCCTTGAAACCCTGATCGGCTGGCCGAGCGGGCGCGGCGCCAACACGGTGACGCTGGCCCACATCACCTTCTCGATGGCCTATGTGGCGATCATCGTGCAGTCGCGCCTGACGTCGATGGACCAGTCGGTCGAAGAAGCCGCGATGGACCTTGGCTCCACTCCGTTACGAGTGCTGTGGGACATCACGTTGCCGATCATCGCCCCTGCCATGATCTCCGGCTGGTTGCTGGCGTTCACCCTGTCGCTGGATGATCTGGTCATCGCCAGCTTCACGTCCGGCCCCGGCGGCACCACATTGCCGATGCTGATCTTCTCCAAGGTGAAGCTTGGCGTGACGCCCGATATCAACGCGCTGGCGACGATCATCGTGTGCATCGTGACGCTGGGCGTGGTGCTGGCCGGTATCCTGATGATGCGGTCCGAGCGGCAACGCCAGCTTGACGAGCAGCGCGCACAGGCCGAGGCGGCCGCACCTCAACCCGGGATCGCCTGATGCGTGATCCCAGGTTCGACCTGCTGTTCGAACCGGTGAAGATCGGTCCGGTCACGGCGCCCAACCGCTTTTACCAGATGCCGCATTGTACCGGCATGGGCTATGCCCTGCCGCAGACGCTCGCCGCAATGCGCGAGGTCAAGGCCGAGGGCGGCTGGGGCGTGGTCAACACCGAATACTGCTCCATTCACCCGTCCTCGGACGACATGCCGTTCCCGTTCTGCTCGCTGTGGGACGAACAGGACGTTACCAACATGCGGCTGATGACCGACAAGGTGCACGCCCATGGCGCACTTGCCGGCGTCGAACTTTGGCACGGGGGCTTGCGCTCATCGAACCTGCACTCCCGCGCCACGCCGCTGGCCCCCGCCAGCCTGCCGGTCTCCAACGATCCGTGGCAGGCGCAGCGCATAGACAAGACCGATATCAGGGAGTTCCGCCGCTGCCACCTGGATGCCGTGGGCCGCGCGCGCGATGCCGGCTACGACATCATCTACGTCTACGCCGCCCATACCTACCTGCTGGCACAGTTTCTCGACCCAGTTCTCAATACCCGCAGCGACGAGTATGGCGGCACGATGGAAAACCGTTCGCGCCTGATCCGCGAACTGCTGGAAGATGCCCGCAACTTGGTTGGAGAAACCTGCGCGCTGGCCGTGCGCATCGAGGTCGACAACGAGGACGGCTCCAGCGACGGCCGCGATGAATTGCTGTCCAGTCTCGCCCCCCTGTGCGACCTGTTCGACATCACCGTGGCGGACTATGGCCACGAGATGGGCGTGTCGCGCTTCGTGCGCGAAGCCAGCCTTGAAGACAAGGTCGCCCACGTGCGTGCGCTCACCGGCAAGCCGGTGGTCAGCGTCGGCCGTTTCACCTCGCCCGACACAATGGTCTCGCAAGTCCGGCGCGGCATCGTCGACCTCGTCGGTGCAGCACGGCCCTCCATTGCCGATCCGTTCCTGCCGGCCAAGGTGCGCGACGGGCGGCTCGACGAGATCCGCGAGTGCATCGGCTGCAACATCTGTTATGCGGGCGATGGCCAGGGCGTACCGATCCGCTGCACCCAGAACCCGACCATGGGCGAAGAGTGGCGCCGCGGCTGGCACCCCGAACGCGTGACGCGGACGGACAAGGCCACGACGGTACTGGTGGTAGGCGCCGGTCCTGCCGGTCTGGAGGCGGCGCTGGTGCTGGGCCGTCAGGGCCACACCGTATTGCTGGCCGAAGCGGGCGAAGAACTGGGTGGCCGCGTCACCCGGGAAGCGAAACTGCCTGGGCTGGCAGAGTGGATCCGGGTGCGCGACTACCGCGTGCGCCAGCTGTCGCAGATGGCCAATGTCTCGATCTATCCGGCAAGCCCGATGACCGCGGCGGACATTCTCGCGGCAGAAGCGTCAAACGCCGTGATCGCGACCGGCAGCCACTGGCGGCGCGATGGCCGCGGCCGGTCCAGCCCCGGTGGCATCGACGGGATGGACGAGGCCACAGTGTTGCGCCCCGACGATCTGATGGCGGGCCAACGGCCACCGACTGGCAGCGCGGTCGTGGTCTATGACGACGATGGCTACTACATGGCATCGGCACTGGCGGAGTTGCTGGCCTGCGAGGGCCATGCCGTCACTTATGTGGCCAGTGCGCCGCGCGTGTCCGACTGGTCGGTTCGCACCACAGAGCAACCGGTGGTTCACCTGCGGCTGCACGAACTTGGTGTCCGGATCGTCGTCCATCACCTGCTGGACCGCGCCGCAGCGGGAGAGGTGCACCTTGCCCACGCCATTACCGGTCAGCCCCTGACGCTTCCCTGCAACGCCCTCGTGCCGGTCACCTCGCGCGAGCCCGATGACGAACTTTGGCGGCAACTGCGCGACGCCCCCGGCGGCCTCAAGAGCATCGTGCGTGCCGGCGATTGCCGCGCGCCCGGCCTCATCGCCACAGCCGTTTATGACGGGCACCGCGTAGCGCGTGAACTGTTCGATGCCGGTCACGGGGGCAATGTCCGCCGCGAGCGGGCTCTCCCCTGACCGCAGCGCATCGGCGGCAATCGCCAGCCCGGCTGTCAGTTCACGTGGCAGACAAGACAGCTGCTTCGGATCAGTCCGGACCAATTTGAACCAATTCAGATTACTTTATTGACATATCGCGGAAATCCGAGTCAAATTTGGTCATTGGATTGTGATTGGTTAACCAATTAGAGCGCCGCATGCTGACCACGCCGGACAACAAGGAACATCAGGGAGTAGCCGCCCAGGTGAAGGCGCTGATCTCCTCGAATGGCTACGCGCCGGGAGACAGGTTGCCGCCGGAGCGCGAACTCATCGGCAAGCTTGGGGTAAGCCGGGGCACGTTGCGCCGGGCGCTGGACACGCTCGAGCGCGAAGGCGCGATCTGGCGGCACGTCGGCAAGGGTACGTTCGTGGCGAGCCACGGCGAGACGCTGGTGTCGAGCGGCATCCCCTCCCTGAGCAAGCAGATCACGCCGGTCAGGATGATGCAGGCGCGCGTCTGCATCGAGGCGGCGATCGCCCGCGAGGCGGCTCTGCATGCCTCCGGCGAGGCCATCATCCGGATGAAGCTGGCGATGGACCGGGCCGAAGCTGCGCCGAGCTGGCATGATTACGAAACCCAGGACGACCTGTTTCACCGCGCCATCGCCGAGGCCGCCGACAACATCCTGCTGCTTGCGCTGTTCGACCAGCTGAACCAGGTCCGGCGTGCGGTTGCATGGGGCAGCGTGGTGCGCAGCACCCAGCGCCCGCCACGTAATCACTCAAGCTTTGCTGAGCACCGCAAGATCGCAGCGGCCATCGAAAGCCGCGACGGTGCTGCCGCCTACGACGCGATGCGCCAGCATATCGGGTCGGTGTCGAACCGCCTGTTCGAGGAGAACTGACGCCAGCACCCCAAGAAGCAAGGAAAGAAGGTACAGAAACCGGTCATCTGCCGGTCAAAGTGCACACAGGAAACCAAGAAAACTGAAACCACCACTAGGGAGACATGACATGTTCAGAATATTGCGCAATCTGGGCGTATTTCTAGCCGCCATCATCATGGTGGCCGGCCTCGCCGTGACGGGCGCAGAAGCGAAGAAGATCCGTATCGCTCTGGCCGAAACGCCGTCTGACGAACTGGCTGCCTTCTTCGTCGCGCTCGACCGCGCCAAGAAGAACGGCCTCGAATACGAATGGACCGCCTTCTCCGACGAGGAGCTGGCCATCCAGGCCGTGCTGAGCGGCCAGATGGACATCGGCTTCGGCACGCCCTACGCGGCGATGCAGAAGTCAAAGGCGCCAATCCGCATCATCTTCCAGCTGTCCAAGCTCAAGTTCTTTCCGGTCACCTCGAAGAAGTACTCCGACCTGAAGGAACTCGACGGCCAGCCGATCATGCTGCATTCGCGCGGCGGCGGCACCGACTCGATCGCCAACGTCATCGAGGAGAAGGTCGGCATCAAGTTCGGCGACCGCGTCTACGTGTCCGGTTCGTCCAACCGAGTTGCCGCACTGATGGCCGGCCAGACCGACGCCACCATCATCGACCTGTCGAACAAGAACAAGCTGATGAAGATCGCCGGCGACAAGTTCAACGTGCTGCCGATGTTCGACGTTGACGCCAGCGACGAGGCCCTGTTCGCCAACCTCGACTGGATCAAGGCCAACGAAGCCGAAGTGGACATCTTCGTGAAGGCGCTGTTGAGCGTCTACCGCGACATGGCCGCGGACCCGACAATCGTCAGCAAGGAAACCGATCCGAACGGCCCCATCGGCCAGCTGCCGAAGGAAGTGCTGGACAGTCTCGACGGCTTCTACAAGGACGCCGTTGAAGGTGGCCTCTACGATGTCAACGGCGGTGGCGAGAAGGCCGCCAAGGCCGACATGGACTGGTATTCCCGTGCCGGCCAGCTGACCGGTGATCCGGCCTCGCTGAACATCGAGGACTTCTGGTACCTGAAGCCGCTGCAGAGCGCGCAGTAAGCTTCATTCACGCTGGCGCCCCCGCCGGTACAACCTGGCGGGGGATGCCTTCTCCCTCGAACTCGACAACCATTCGCACGGTGGAGCGCAGATCCATGCCTTACCGATCATTGATGCTGAAGCTGCTCTCGGCCGCGCTGGTGTTCGGCGCGTGGGAAGTCGCAGGCCGGATACCGGTCAGCTACGCATTTCCGACCTTCCTGGAGTCGATGCAGTCGCTGCTGGGCATGACCCTCGACGGCAGCCTGTTCAAGGCCTATGCCGAGACCCTGCGCCCGCTGGTGGTGGGCGTATCGATATCCGCCGTGCTCGGCATCGGCATCGGGCTATGGATCGGGCTTAGCGAAAAGTTCGACTGGCTGTTCTCGCCAATCTTCGTCGTCATGCAGACTGCCCCGCTGGCAGCACTCATTCCGCTGCTGGTGATGGCGTATGGCATCGGTCTCACCTCGAAGGTTTTCGTGGTGTGCATCATGGCCATGCCGGTGATCGTGCTGAATACTGCCGGTGCGGTCCGCAACACACCGTTCTCCATGAAGGAGATGGCGCGCTCCTTCCTTGCCTCCGAGCGCGACGTCATTCTCAAGGTCGTCATTCCGGCCGCCTCGCCGCTGATCTTTTCCGGGCTCAGGCTCGGCGTATCGGCCGGCTTCATCGGAGCCATCCTGTCGGAACTCAAGATCACCCCGACGGGCGTCGGCGACATCATCACCTACAGCCGGTCCATCGCCGACTACCCGGCCATGTATGCCGCCATCTTCTCAATCATCCTGCTCGCCGTCCTGTTCCTGAACGTGCTGGAAAAGGTCGAGCTTCACCTGTTCAAGGGGAATAACCGTGGCTATGCCTCAGACTAAGAAGAAGCCTGT
>JAHEBA010000083.1 GCA_024642465.1 Alphaproteobacteria bacterium | reverse complement strand
CTCAGGCGCAACCATGCGCGTGGCTCCATCGGCGTCGACCTGTCCGCATCGCAAGCCTTCTACAAGACCACCGGCAGCAATGGCCGGCCCTACGCCAACGAGACCGCTTGGTCCTTCGGCCCCAGATCACCATCCGCCATCTGCTGCTGCCGAGCCTCAACCTTGAAACCCGCCTGTCGCACCGCTTGAACACCTTTGAGGTCGGCGACTGGTCGGACGGCACCACCACTAGCCTGACCAACCGGCTGGCGCCCACCATGTCGCCGTCACAGGTGCTCTACGCCATGGCCGGAGGCGACCGCATCAAGATCGACTACGAACATACCTCCACTTGGGCAGGCTGGGGCGGTCTCGGCATCTACCAGGAAGTGCCGAGGGGCATCACCGTGTATGCCGTGGGCAAGCTTGGCTACTCCATCGGCGATGGCGACTACCCGCTGCTGTTCGCTCCGCGCGAGATGACCCGGCTCGACACCCGCATGGTGTTGACCAAGCGCGACTTCTCGTTCTACGGCCTGGCGCCTCAGCTTGAGTACACCTACACCAACAACTGGTCCAACGACGAGCTGAGCGAGTACGAAGCCCACGGTCTTGCCGTCACCCTGACAAGGGCCTTTTGACAACGGCGTTTTTTCGCTAACAAGGCGGCAATCGTTTCACCCCCGCGCCCGCGAGTGCTCGCCAATGAAGTTTTCCAGCGCCAAACATCTAGGGGCCTGGCCGTCGAAGGCCGTGACCATCATGGGCATGTCCGGCGTGGGCAAGACCACGCTGGCCAACCTGCTGCGCGATGACGACTGGTTCCACTACTCCGTCGACTACCGCATCGGCACCCGCTACATGGGCGAGCACATCGTCGACAACTTCAAGCGCGAGGCGATGAAGAACCCGTTCCTGCGCGAGCTGCTGAAAACCGACTCCATCTACATCGCCTCGAACATCAGCTTCAACAACCTCGACCCGCTGTCGACCTATCTCGGCAAGCCCGGCAACCCGGACAAGGGCGGCATTCCGTTTGCCGAGTACAAGCGCCGCCAGGCCCAGCACCGCCAGGCCGAGATCCAGGCCCTGCTCGACGTGCCGCTGTTCATGGACAAGGCCCGCTCGATCTATGCCTACGAGCATTTCATATGCGATGCCGGCGGCTCGTTGTGCGAAGTGGTGAACCTTGGCGACCATGGCGACCCGGTTCTCAATGTTCTCTCCGACAACACTCTGATGCTTTACATCCGCGGCACACAGGAGCATTCGGCCTTCCTGGTCGAGCGGTTCCGCAAGGCGCCCAAGCCCATGTATTACCAGCCCCAGTTCCTCGAGAAGACCTGGGCCGACTACAAGCGCCTGCAGGGCATCAGCGACGACAACGCCGTCGATCCGGACGATTTCATCGTCTGGGGCTTCGAGAAGCTGCTGCACCACCGCATTCCGCTGTACGAGGACATTGCCCGCCGTTACGGCTACGCGGTGGAAATGGCGGACATCCCCTCCATACGTGACGAGAAGGACTTCATGGACCTGCTCGCCCGCGCCATCGCCGCCAAGTCATGAGCCAGTTACCGCAGAAAGCCTGAAGCCGATGCCTATCAAAATTCCAAACGACCTGCCCGCACGCGCCCAGCTCGAAGAGGAAGGCGTGATGGTGATGGCCGAGGATGAGGCCGTGCGCCAGGACATCCGCCCGCTCAAAGTGGGCCTGCTCAACCTGATGCCCAACAAGCAGCGGACCGAGACGCAGTTTGCAAGGCTGTGCGGGGCTACGCCGCTGCAGGTCGAGATGACGCTGGTGAAGATGACCCATCACACATCGAAGCTGACCTCGTCCGAGCACATGCTCAACTTCTACCGCCCCTTTGAAGAGGTGCGCGAAGAGAAGTTCGACGGCTTCATCGTAACCGGCGCGCCGGTCGAGTTGCTCGACTTCGAGGAGGTTACCTACTGGCCGGAACTGGCCGAGCTGTTCGACTGGTGCGACACCCATGTCCACTCCGCCGTGCACATCTGCTGGGGGGCACAGGCGGCGCTGCATCATTATCACGGCGTGCCCAAATACGAGCTGCCGCAGAAGCGGTTCGGCGTCTACCGGCACCGCAACCTGAACCCCGCCTCGCCCTACCTGCGCGGCTTTTCCGACGACTTCTCGATCCCCGTGTCGCGCTGGACCGAGAACCGCAAGCAAGACCTGCCGGCAGGCCGTGGACTGGAAGTGCTGATGGAGTCGGATGAGGCCGGCCTGTGCCTGGTCAACGATCCGGCCCGCCGCACTCTCTACATGTTCAACCATATCGAGTACGACTCCACCACGCTGGCCGAGGAATACCATCGCGACCGCGAGGCCGGTAAGCCGATCCACATCCCGCCGAACTATTTCCCGGAAGACAACCCGTCGAAAACGCCGGAAAACCGCTGGCGCAGCCATGCTCACCTGCTGTTCGGCAACTGGCTGAACGAGGTCTACCAGCACACGCCGTACGAACTGGACAGGATCGGCCAATGAGCGGCACCGGAATGACGGACTGGGTCGGGCGCACGCGCACGGCGGCAGACACCATCCTGGCCCCGCAAGCGATCAAGCTGGCCGCCACGCTCGACTGTCCGCCCCCACCGCTGAACGAAGGCGACCCGCTGCCCGCCGGCTGGCACTGGATCTACTTCCACGAGGTCACGCCGCTCTCCGGCATCGGTCGCGACGGCCACCAGGCGCTGGGTGAGTTCCTGCCGCCGGTTGACCTGCCCCGGCGCATGTGGGCCGCGGGCGACATCGAGGTCACCACGCCCCTGCACGTCGGCGAGACCGTGGAAAAGGTCTCTACCATCGAGGGCGTCGAGGAAAAGCAGGGCCGCTCCGGCAAGCTGGTGTTCGTCCGCGTCGGTCACCAGTACAGCGGCAGTATGGGTGCCAGCATGCGCGAGGTTCACCAGATCGTCTACCGCGAGGCCCCCGCACCGGACGCGCCCGCGCCTCAACCCCAGATACCGCCGCACGCGCCTGAATGGTCGCTTCAGATGACAGCCGGGCCCGTGCAGTTGTTCCGTTATTCGGCACTAACCTTCAATTCCCATCGCATCCACTACGACGTCGACTTCTGCCGCAACGAGGAAGGCTATGACGGCCTTATCATTCACGGGCCGCTGACAGCGACGATGCTAATGGAAGTCACACGGGAACTGGAGCCCGGCTCACCGCTGCAGTCGTTCTCGTTCCGCGCGGTCAGCCCCCTCACCCACGTTCATCCGTTTTCGCTCAACGCGCGCCACAGTGATGCCGGGCTTGAACTGTGGGCCTGCAATCACCGTGGCGAGCTTGCCATGACCGCGTTGGCAACGCTGGGCTGAGCTATCCACCAGCAGAAAATGCCGCTTGCCGCAGCAGACCTGCCTGTGCTCACGTTTCACTCATGAAAACCCTGCTGCTGCTGCGTCACGCCAAGTCCGATTGGGACGACGTATCGATCGACGATCATGAACGACCGCTCAACGACCGCGGCCAGAAGGCAGCGCCGCGCATGGGCCGCCTGATCGCCGATCTCGGCCTCGTGCCCGAGTTGTGTCTCAGCTCAACCGCCGTGCGGGCCCGCGACACCACCACCCTCGCGCTTGCAGAGCTTGGCGCGAACGTGCCGGTCGAATACCTGTGCGAGCTCTATTCGTTCGGCGACGGCTCCGCCATCGAGCAGGCCATCGCAGCGCACGGCGGCAGTGCATCACCGCTGCTGGTCGTCACCCACAACCCCGCAACCCAGGAGTTCGCCCTGCGCACCTGTGCCGGCGGCGACGTTTTCGGCCTCGGCCAGATGCGGATGAAATATCCCACCGCCGGGCTCGCCCGCATCGAATACGACATTGCCAGCTGGAGCGAACTGCCCGCATCGAAGGGTCAGCTGAAAGGGTTCTGGGCGCCGCGCGACCTGATGTAAATCAGGGTCTCGATTACTGGAATATTTCGCTGCTTTTCAGCAGATTATGACGTGACCTTGACCCGATTTCGCAAGTTTCCGGCAAGTTGGATTTGATTGCGGGCGCTGGATGCCCCATATCAACGCCGGCAATCCGGAACCGGGGACGATAAGACTTGAGCTCACTGCTGTCAGGCATCATTAACGAGGCACGCAATGCGGCCGGCGGGGTCAGGGACTTCGCCACCGGCCTTGTCTCGCCCACCTTGCGCATCGGCGTCACCGGCCTGTCGCGCTCAGGCAAGACAGTGTTCATCTCCGCCCTCGTCCATGCATTGTTGCACGGCGGCAAGCTGCCGTTGTTCACCGCCCTGACCCGCGGCCGCATCAACCGCGTGTACCTTGAGCCGCAGCCCGACTACGACGTACCGCGCTTCGATTACGAAACCCACGTCGAGGCGCTCACCGGCGATGACCGGCACTGGCCGCAAAGCACCTCGCGGCTGTCGCAGCTTCGCCTCACCATCGAGTACGAGGCTTCAGGCCTCGTCGCGCGCAACCTGCAGGGCTCGAAGCTGCACGTCGACATCATCGATTATCCCGGCGAATGGCTGCTCGATCTCCCCCTCATGAACCAGTCCTATACCGAGTGGTCCGCCGCCACGCTGGCCGCCAGCGAGCGCGAGCCACGCAAGTCCCTGGCAAAGGATTGGCTGGCCCACCTGAAATCGCACGACCCCGCCGCCCCGGCTGACGAGGCTGCCGTTCAAAAGGCGGCAAAGCTGTTCACCGCCTACCTCGCCAGTTGCCGCGCCGATGACGTATCGCTGTCCATCCTGCCGCCGGGGCGCTTCCTGATGCCGGGCGACCTTGCCGGTTCGCCGCTGCTGACCTTCGCGCCGCTTGCCATCGATCCTGAACAGAAAGCCGCCGACGGCAGCCTGCACGCCCTCATGGAGCGGCGCTACGATGCCTACGTGTCACGGGTGGTGGAGCCGTTCTTCTACAATCACTTCGCCCGCCTCGACCGGCAGATCGTGCTGGTCGACGTGCTTTCGGCGCTCAATGCCGGCGCTGAAGCCGTCAAGGACCTCAAGTCAGCCCTTACGGATGTGCTCGGCTGCTTCCGGCAAGGCGCAAACTCCTGGGCGTCCGCCGTGTTCGGCCGCCGCGCCGACCGCATCCTGTTCGCCGCGACCAAGGCCGATCTGTTGCACCATTCCAGCCACGACCGGCTGGAGAATGTGCTGGCGCTGATTGTCGAGGATGCCCGCAAACGCGCCGAGTTTGCCGGCGCGCGCATCGACGTCGCGGCAATCGCCGCCGTCCGCGCCACCCGCGAGGCAACCGTAAAGCAAGGCGGCGAGACGCTGGACTGCATCGCGGGCATTCCCATCAAGGGCGAGGAACTGGCCGGCGAGACCTTCGACGGCAAGGCGGAAGCCGCCATCTTCCCCGGCGACCTGCCTGATGATCCGCACGCCGCCATCGACGGCTCGCTGGAGGGCGAACTGAAGTTCGTGCGCTTCCGCCCGCCGCTCATTCCCGCTCAAGGCGCGGCCGCCGCAAACGCCACCTTCCCGCACATCCGGCTCGACCGGACACTCGAATTCCTCGTCGGAGACCGGCTGGCATGAGCCATGACCCGAGAAAGCCCAAGGCCTTCCGCCTCTCGCAGGACGAACCTGAACAGGCGGCATCGCGCAAGGAAGAACCTCAGGAAACACCAAGGCCCAGGGCAAAGACCAAGACCGCCAGCAAGGCCCGTTCTCCGCGCGCCCTGCCTGCGCCCGAAATCGAGTTCGATGAGGACTCAGGCGACCAGCCGCTGGTGCCCGCCGTTGCCCGCGACCACACCATGCAGAAGCGCTTCAAATGGGGCGCCATACTCGTTTCGGCCGCCCTGGGCCTTGCGTCCATGTGGGCAGGCCTGGCCGCCACCCGGCTGATCGAGGACCTGTTTGCCCGCAACGAGGTGCTGGGCTGGATCGGTTCGGGTCTGCTGGGGCTGGTCCTGCTCGCCGCGCTGGCGATCATCGTGCGTGAAATCTTCGGCCTTATGCGCCTGAAAAAGCTGGGCACCACCCAGGCCGATGCCGCCCGGGCCATCTCCGCCGACGATGCCAGGGCGGCGGAGGCCACGTTGTCTGACCTGCGTGCGATCTATTCGGGCCGCGCCGACATGCGCTGGGGCATGGCGCAACTGAAGGACCACACCAAGGCCATCATGGACCCGGCTGACCGGATCAGGCTGGCCGAGCGCGACCTGATGGTGCCGCTGGATGACGAGGCCAGCCGCATCATCGCCCGCACCGCGCGGCGCGTGTCGGTCATCACCGCCGTCGCCCCGGCGGCACTCGACATCGCGCTTGTCGGCGCGCAGAACCTCACGATGCTGCGCGAGCTGGCCACGCTGTATGGCGGCCGGCCCGGCACGCTCGGAACCATGAAGCTTGCCCGCATGGTCGCCGGCCACCTTGCCGTCACCGGCGGGCTTGCCCTGTCGGACAGCGTCATCAGCCATCTCATCGGCAAGGGACTAATCGGCCGGCTGTCCGCGCGCTTCGGCGAAGGCGCGGTCAACGGCATCATGACCGCCCGCATCGGTCTTGCCGCCATGGACCTGTGCCGCCCCCTGCCGTTCCTCACCCAGGATCGCCCCGGCCTGTCCGACTTCATGCGCGAGGTGGTGAAGTTCGGCGATGGCGCTGCGGCGGAAGACAAGCCGGAAAAGTGACGTTCGTTACATCCTTGCCGCCCGGACGCAGACATGGTGAAAATCACAGCCTGATTTGCAGAGCGGGCAACAACCGGAGCATTCATCAATGACCACCACCCTCGTCATCCTCGGCCTCATTGGCGGCCTCGCGGTCTACGTGATCGGCGTATACAACGCGCTGGTGAAGGCGCGCCAAATGGTCAAGGAAGCCTGGTCCGGCATCGACGTGCAGCTGAAGCGGCGCGCCGACCTAATCCCCAACATCGTCGAGGCCATCAAGGGCTATGTCGGCCACGAGAAGGACACGCTGCGCGAGGTGACGGAGATGCGCACCCGCGTTCAGGCTGTGCCGGAAGGCGATGTCGCCGCCCGCGCCGCCGCCGAGGGGCTGCTGTCGCAGGCGCTGGGCAAGCTGATGGCCGTCGCCGAAGCCTATCCCGATCTCAAGGCCAACCAGAACTTCCTTCAGCTGCAGGACACGCTCGACAAGATCGAAAGCGAGGTGCAGATGTCGCGGCGCTATTACAACGGCGCCGCCCGCGACCTGAACGTGAAGGTGGAGAGCTTCCCGTCGAATTTCGTCGCCAACTACTTCAAGTTCGACAAGGCTGAGTACTTCGAGATCGAGAATGCGTCGGACCGGGAGGTGCCTAAGGTCAAGTTCTGATCGGCCGGGCACGCAACCGCCATGAAGACTGCACTTCGGCTCATTTCAATCGCGCTGGCGAGCCTGTGGCTCACCGCCGCCGCGCTGGCTGACGAAGCAATTGAGCAGTTTTCCTTGGTGATCGAACTGTCGAAGGACGGTTCCATGCTGGTCACCGAGACGATCCGTGTGCGTGGTGAAGGCGTGAAGATCCGCCGTGGCATCTACCGCGACTTCCCGATGGTGTTTGAGGGTGCGTCAGGCCGCGAGCACCAGGTGGGCTTCGAGGTGGTGTCGGTGAAGCGGGACGGACGCCCCGACGACTACCGCACAGAAGCAGCCGGACGCGCCACCCGCGTCTACATGGGCAATGCCGACCGGTTCCTCGGACCCGGGACCTTCACCTACGAGCTGACGTACAGGACCGACCGCCAGATCCGCTTCTTCAACACCCATGACGAAATGTTCTGGAACGTCACCGGCAATTTCTGGGACTTCCCGATCATCAACTCGTCGGCGGAATTCAGATTGCCCGATGGCGCCCGCGCCGAGGACGTGGCGGTATTCACCGGCCCGCTCGGCTCACGCGAACGCAACGCCTCCGCCTCGATCCGCGGCGGCGAATCGCGCGTCGTGGCTGCCATCTCCGCCCCGTTGCGCCAGCGCGAGGGCTGGAGTGTCGCCATCCGCATGCCGAAAGGCTCGATCATTCCGCCCACCAGCCAGCAGGAACTCGCCTGGTTCTGGCGCGACAACCGCCCGGCGCTGATTTCGTTCGCCAGCTTCCTGTTTCTCGCAATCTACTATTTCTGGGCCTGGAACCGCGTGGGCCGCGACCCCCAGGGCGGGGTCATCGTGCCGCGCTGGGATGCACCGGACGGCATCTCGCCGGCGCTGGTGCACTACATCGACAACAAGGGCCTGAGCGGTAACGACGCCTTTTCCGCGGCGCTCCTGTCGCTGGCCGTCAAGGGCTACGTCACGCTTGAAGAGCTCAGCGGCAAGGACATGAAGATCCAGTCCACCGGCGCCCGCTCGCCCGCAGGCTCGCTTCCCGTCGGCGAACAGGTCATCTACGATGCCGTCTCCAACCGCTCCGGCGGGTTCCGCATCGACAAGGCCAATGGAACCAGCGTGGTCAGCCTTGCCAGCCGCTTCCGCCAGAAGCTGGCCTCAGAACACCGCAACAAGTACTTCATCCGCAACCTGCCCTGGATTGCCGCCGGGGTGGCCATGTCGCTCGGCGCCATCGTACTAAGCATCTCCACGTCGCCCACCGATGCCGTGCTTGCCGGACCTTTCCTGGCAATTGCCGTGTTCGCCGTGGCAGTGACCACCATCCTGTTCAGCATCGGCGCCAAGATGTTCCAGAACCGCGGTAGCGGCGGCTTCAACCTCGCCAACATCGTCCGCTGGTTCGTGTTCGGCATCGTGGCGTTCAACTTCCTGCCCGGCCTTGGCGCATTGATTGCCTCTGGCGGCGCCAGCCCGCTGCTCATCACCGCCATCGGCAGCATCGTGCTGCTGAACGCCCTGTTCTGGTACCTGATGGGCGCGCCGACGCCACTGGGTCGCAGGCTGATGGACGGGATCGAGGGCCTCCGCACCTATGTGAAGCTGGCCGAGAAGGACCGCCTCAACCTGCAAGGCGCACCAGCCATGTCGCCGCAGCACTTCGAAACCGTGCTGCCCTACGCCGTTGCCCTGGGCCTGGAAAAGCCGTGGACCAAGGCCTTCGAGGCATGGCTCGCCACCGCCGCGGGCGCTGCCGCCGCCGCGACCTATAACCCCGGCTGGTATCGCGGCAGCAACTTCTCCGGCCGCAGCATCGGTTCGAGCATGGGCAGCGTCGCCGACACCATCTCCAGTTCCATGACCAATGCCGCGCCCGCCCCAAAGTCGTCCTCGTCGGGCTTCGGCGGGGGCGGCGGTGATGGTTCCGGCGGCGGTGGCGGTGGCGGCGGTGGCGGCGGCTGGTGAGCCCTCGCAATTATTCCCGCCCGGCACTACATTCTCCGGGATGAACGCTCACGTCCAACCGCTCAATCCGCAGGCGCAGCGGGCGCACGAATGGCGCAACACCCTGCATACCTGGCTGATGATCGCCGGCTCGGCGCTGCTGATGGCCGTCATCGCGTGGCTCATCTTCGGCACGTCCGGCGTGGTGTGGGCCGCCCTGCTGACCGCCTTCGGCCTGTGGCAGGCCAGCCACATATCGCCGAAGATGGTGCTCAAGCTATACAAGGCCCGGCTGCTGGGCGAAACGCACGTGCCGCGACTGCACCAGTTGCTGCGCGAACTCACCGCCCGCGCCGATTTGCCCACCGTACCGCAGCTCTATTACGTGCCGTCGAAGATGATGAATGCCTTCGCCGTGGGCAAGCCGGAAGACTCTGCAATTGCCGTGACCGACGGGCTGATCCGCAACCTCACCGTCCGCCAGCTTGCAGGCGTTCTGGCGCACGAGGTCAGCCATATCCGCAGCGGCGACCTCAAGGTGATGGCGCTCGCTGACACGCTGTCGCGTCTCACCAGCTCAATGTCGACCTTCGGGCTGCTGCTCGGACTGCCGGCCACGTTCATTGCCGGCGGCGGGCTCTATGCGTGGGCCGCGCTCGGTTTCATCGTCGCCACACCCACCATCGGCGGACTGCTGCAACTCGCCCTGTCGCGCACCCGCGAATATGACGCCGACCTCGACGCTGCCACCCTGACCGGAGACCCGGAGGGGCTCGCCTCGGCGCTGCAGACGCTGGAACAGAAGCAGGGCAGCATGTGGGAAAAGATCATGCTGCCGGGCTCGCGCATGCCCGACCCGTCGCTGCTGCGCTCGCACCCGAAGACCGAAGACCGCGTGGCCCGGCTCCTCTCGCTACGCCCCGGCCCGCGCCCGCCGCTGACCACCGCCGATGCGCCCCACCGGCCCGGAACCTCCATCGTGCCGCCGGTGCGCAACCCGCGCATCCACGTCAGCCGCATGGGGCTGTGGTATTGAGACGATGACACGCATCGGGGGCAGGCACTGGGGCTGGCTTGCCGCGACCACGGCACTGATGGCGGCGATGCTCGCCTGGCTCGGCCGCACCCCCATCTGCACCTGCGGACACGTCAAGCTTTGGCACGGCGAGGTCATGTCGTCGGAGAACTCCCAACACCTGCTGGACTGGTATTCGCCGTCCCACCTGCTGCACGGCCTAGCCTTCTATTTCATCCTGCGCTACCTGCTGCCAAACGTCTCGATTGGCTGGCGGCTGGTCATCGCCGGCATCATCGAGGCCGGCTGGGAGGTGGTCGAGAACACCTCCTGGATCATCGACCGCTACCGGGGAGAAACCGCCGCGCTTGATTATTTCGGCGACAGCATCCTCAACTCCACCGCCGACATGGCGATGATGGTGGTGGGCTTCCTGATCGCCATGCGCGCGCCGGTCTGGGTTTCAGTCGCCCTGTTCATCGCGGCGGAAGTTATCGTCGGTTATGTCATCCGGGACGGGCTTTTACTCAACATAATCATGCTGTTGTGGCCGCTCGAATTCATCAAGCAATGGCAGTTGGGCGCGTGAGGCCTCACCTCTCCCCCTATGTGGGGAAGGAAGCTCCGACAGGGAAATCCACAATGTGACAAACTGCACATCCTGCGGGTGTCCGCACGGCTAATGTCGTGATCAACAACAAAGCGAAAAACAACCAAGCGGTTCAGCCCCACCCCCTGCAAACCGGGCCCACCGCAAGACAACAAGAGACTCGCCTCAACTGAACGACTGCCCCTTCCGCCGGTTTTGATCGGGCCTCCTCCCTCCCGATCAAAGCCGGCGCAGTGCTTTTCAGCGCCGTCCGGCGCCGCTATAAGCAGAGTCATGTTCACCACCTTCTTCCACGAGCTCAAGGCCGCCGGCGTGCCCGCCACGCTGAAGGAATACCTGACCCTCATGGAGGCGATGGAGAAGAACCTCGCCGGCTTCTCGGTGGAGGATTTCTACTACCTATCACGCGCCACGCTGGTGAAGGACGAGCGCAACCTCGACAAGTTCGACAAGGTGTTCGGCCACGTCTTCAAGGGGCTCGAGGGCCTGTCGCCGGAAGAACTGCTCGCCAACATACCCGAGGAGTGGCTCCGGAAGCTCAACGAGAAGTTCCTGACCGAGGAAGAGAAAGCCCAGATCGAGGCGCTCGGCGGCTGGGAAAAGATCATGGAGGAGCTCAAAAAGCGCCTCAAGGAACAGAAAGGCCGCCACCAGGGTGGCAACAAGTGGATAGGCACCGGCGGCACGTCCCCTTACGGGGCCTACGGCTACAACCCCGCCGGCATCCGCATCGGCCAGGACAGGAACCGCAACAACCGCGCCATCAAGGTCTGGGACAAGCGCGAGTTCAAGGACCTTGATGACTCCGTCGAACTGGGCACCCGCAACATCAAGGTCGCTCTTAGAAAACTCCGCAAGTTCGCCCGCGAGGGCGCACCCGAAGAGCTCGACCTCGACGACACCATCCGCTCCACCGCCAACCGCGGCTATCTCGACCTCAAGATGGTCCCGGAAAAGCGCAACACAGTGAAGGTGCTGATTTTCTTCGACGTGGGCGGTTCCATGGACCCCTATATCCGCATGTGCGAGGAGCTCTTCTCCGCCGCCCGCGCGGAGTTCAAGCACATGGAGTATTTCTACTTCCACAACTGCGTCTACGAGCGCCTGTGGAAGGAAAACCGCCGCCGCCACGCCGCCACCGAACCCACCTGGGACCTGCTGCACACCTACGGCTCGGACTACAAGGTGATCTTCGTGGGCGATGCCTCCATGAGCCCCTATGAGCTTACCCACTCCGGCGGCTCGGTCGAACACTTCAACGACGAGCCCGGCGCGCTGTGGCTCAAGCGCATCACCGACATCTACTCACGCTGCGTTTGGCTGAACCCGTCGAACCCGAAATACTGGGCCTACACGCCGTCCATCCAGTACATCAGCCAGCTGTTCGAAG
>JAHEBA010000227.1 GCA_024642465.1 Alphaproteobacteria bacterium | reverse complement strand
ATCCACCACCGCTCGACGGGCTATGGTCTGTTCTGGGACACAAGTACAGGCTCGAATATTGTTTCTGTGGGGCTGAGGTTTCGACGGTAAGAGTTCGGCTGGATCAGAACTGCGCAACTGCTGCCGGCTGCGACTTATGGAGGGTATTCGCCGCTTTGTTTATATGATCGGAGATAACGAATCCTACCGACCAGGTCGGCCCTATAAAACGTCGGAGCAGGATGGGGCATGTCGCCACCTGAACTATGGCGGCGAGCCTTGTTAGAGAAACCGCAAGTAACTGGCCCAGACAGAGGGGCGTAGACAGAGACACCTCGGTCCTGCTCTTGAAGTGTGGATCTAGCGTCGTCTTGTGCAAATTCGGGTCGACTCAAGCTTTGAGCCCGAGTAGTCTGAATCTGCTAGAATTGGTCGCTCGGCTCGAAATTCACGCCGCTGGCTGGATGCAATTCAATTCGATCTGTTGGGTCGCATGGGGTAAACGTCTAAATGAATGTCATTCTTGGCAAGATCCAGAAAGGTGCAAGGGCTGCAATACGCCAAGGTAGATCCGTTTTGCGGCATAACCTTGAACAGCAGGCAATGGCGCTGGCCAAGGACGTCCATGTTCATCAACTGAAGATGGACGAACGCAGAGGCTTTGTGCATTTCAATGCAACTGACATTGGCATTGAACCAGCTGTTACGAAAATATCCAGTCTTTGCCATAGCTGGAAAGATGACCCCAGCCGAGGAGATAGTGAAAAGGCAAAAGCCAAGGGCTTCCTCATAAACCTGCTCAAGCCTGAAGACCTGTTTTCGGTTCCGGAAGTCTTGGATGTGGTCTTTGACGACCACATATTTGGCGCAGTCACGGAGTATTTGGGCCAGATACCTCAACTTGTTACGGTGCAGGCTTGGCATTCCATACCGAACAACACGGCGATACGCAGCCAACTGTATCATTACGATCACCGAGACACCCGGCAAGCTAAGGTCTTCATCAATTTGAACGATATCGATGATCGGACCGGCCCTCTCCATTTTCTACCCGCTAACAAGTCCGAGCTTATCGAGACGAAACTCGGATACTCTCAAGCAGACTATACAGACGAGCAGGTATACAGTTGCTGTTCGCCTGACGAGGTACTGAAAACTGTCGGACCCAAGGGTGATGCATTCCTCGTCGATACGGCACGCTGCCTGCACTATGGCAGCCGGGGCAATGAGCGGGAGCGGTTTATGCTGATGTTTTGCTTTGCACGCGTAAATTGCGTCAAGGATGGCAAGTGCGAAGTGCTGGACCCTGTTCGTGACCGACTTGCCAACGAGTTTTATGCTGACAACCCTGTAAGGGCTTTTGCGCTGAAGAAGCGGTAGTCAGCAGCCTAAACCTTATAGCCCATATCCCGTAGAGGAAACCCGCACAGCTTCTCTGCTATGGCATTGCTTGCGGCGAATCTGTCGCCAATCAACCTGTCGATTCTCTCGGCGAGCCTTTTCTCGATCCACCTGTCCAAACGACGAGGGGCAGCAGTCGCAAGCGTTTTCTTGGCAACGATTTCGGCCAACAGACCCACGTTCCCACGCAGCAACGAGGGCATAAACCCGTTTGCTGAGGAGGGCCGTCTGTATACCGTCAACTGCCGCAAGTAATATGATGCGATGTGCGACCTGCGCTTGTTGACGATCTGGTTGCCGAATTCGACCTCTTCCACCATTCCGGAACCGGAAAACCTTGCAATCTGTGACAAGAAAGCAAGGGGAGAGGCGACCAAAAGTTCATAGGGAAGGCAGAGAACGTTTTCGGCGCCGAAGCAATTCTGATACTGCCGCATTAATGTCGCATAGTCCCAGAAGTTCAAGGACAGGGTAGGTTGGCGCCCATCTTTCTCTGGATGGATGAAGCGCTCGGGTGTGTGCCAGCCGCCATACTTGAGATACTGCATGTAATTGGACGTTATTAACGCATTTTGTTCCCTGATTATTACGAGAACCTTGGGTTTTCCAAACACGTCATTGATACGATTTGCAATGGCCAAGCGGTTAAAACCACCCGATAATGGGTGTCCGGCCAGTCCCTCGTTTGAAATAACAGGCAAAAGGCCGTCAGGTTTCTTGTAGTCATTCAAAAGATCTCGAACGCCGTTGGGGTCGAAATCATAGTCATCCATTAATCCTCCATCCGGCGTTCTATATAGTAGTTGTCCAGTTCCCTTGATGGGGGTATGCGGATGCGATGACGCGGGAATATTCCAAAAGCCGAATTTTTCTTCGTTGAAGTAAAATTTCTGCAGCCAGCTGGATGCCGTTTTGTGAAGTCCCACGTGTATGAGAACTGGTTGATCGGTCCAGGTCATGTGTATCCGTCCCGCGATCCGACTCGACTGGCGGTCTGAAATTGCATCATTGATTGCTCGTTTCCGAGGTTGGCCAAGTTGCAATGCAAATAAAGAAATCGATTTGTATTGCAGATTAATAAACCACGCAAAGTCAAGCCTTAACCTACCGCACCTCACCTATTTCCGATAGCACCCGCCTCTCCCTCGGGAACTCATCCTGGCTGCATGACTGCACAATGCTGAAGATGACGTTCGCAAGGAAGATCAGCACGACCACGCCACCCCACGAGCTTGGACCCGAAGACCTATAGTGTTGCCGCCTCATGACGAACCCTCTGACTGCTTGGCCTGTGGCTGAGCGCACAAATCAGCTATTGGCTTTCTGTCGGTTGCCGGCCGGCGACCTTCCTGCCACAACACCTTGGCCACCGGTTCAGGGTCGATTCCGTGTGCGTGCCACCAGGTCCTCTCATTGCCTGAGCCGTGCAGTTCCCGGTGATGGATTGAGCATAAGGGGACGGTGAACTCGTCTGACACCTTGCGCCCCATGGCGCGGGGTTGCAGGTAGGTGAGATGATGAGCCTGGGTGCGATTGCGGCCGCAGATCAGGCAGGGTCGGGAGGCCACTCGCTTCAGGTGATCAGGATCACGCTCACGGCGCGGCTCACTCACTGCAAGCTGCGACTTGTCGATCCGGCCCCGCGACTGTGCCCGGAGTGCTGCTTCCTCGAACGGATCGATGGCCGGCCAGGCAGGCAGCTTCCCGCTGCCGGCTGCGGGGATGTCGCCAGCCACACCGGCGTTTGGCATTGGCTGGTGATCAGTGACATGGTCGGTGCTGCTGGCTGCAACAGCCTCCGCATTCTCATTGTGCTGATTTTCCGTGGCTACATGAACGTTTGACCTCACCCAAGGCTTCTTTCAGATTGGTGGCACCCTCCAGGGTA
>JAHEBA010000226.1 GCA_024642465.1 Alphaproteobacteria bacterium | reverse complement strand
CGGCACGACCCGAGGTGGCCACCAGGGAGTAGACTGAAGGGCTTCCTGCTTGATCGTGCCGCCGAACTCGGGAACCGGGGGAGGCAGTTGCTTGCCATCCAGGACCTGGGTTGCATTTGGTGCACCAGAGTCACTTGCGTCATTCGCAAATCCGGGGGAAACCATCCCAAACAGCAGGGTGAGGACGGAGATAAACAGGCCAATGATGCGATACATGGAGCGCCTCCCGTTGCGTTTTAGTCTAACGCCCCATGGCTGCAGCCTCTGTCGATAACAAGCTTTGGACGGGCTGCCCACAGAACGCTTCGTCTCTTCAATTATGAAAAAAGTGTAATCAACAAACGGGCGCATGGTTTGCTTTTCTGCGCCAGCTTGCACCGCACGACATCACCATGACAGTCATCGATGACACACGATGCTTCAACATCCGTGGCTCTTCCCTGCTAGCCAGGCAGGCTATTCAGGAAGGCCCCTTAAACAGAGCTCAATTGCGATGTCGTGAAGGGTTTTTCTGCGCTGTTCCAGAACTGGTCCAGCGCTTCAGGGCGTGAGACAGGGTCGATTGACGCGAGTACCCCAGCGCTGATGAGAGCGAAGCACGGGACGCAGTTGGCTCTGCTAATGCTTCCTCAGCGAACTGCTTGCGAACGTCATCCAGGACGTCTGAAAAGCTGATGCCGAGTTCACTAAACGCCCGTTGCAAAGTCCGGCGCGAACAACCCGCCGCCCTGATCATACGATCAAGTGAGGGCTTGCCATCAAGCATGTGCAGCTCCATTACCGTTCTGATTGCAGCCTCAAAAGTCGAATCGATTACGCCCAGTGTGGCCTTTTCGCTGGCTTCAGTTCTTCGCAAGCTCAACCAGGCAAAGGGTGTATCGGCTACATCTTTCAACACTTCGATCAAGAGATAGCCGTTCTCTGCAGGATCGGGTTGAATTTTGAACCAGCGAGTAAGATGCGCCAGGCCGTAATCAGGGTGAGGTATCATCGAAATCTTTGCAAGCAGCGGCTCATCTCTGTTCGTCAAACCAATCAACTGATGGATCAGAGACGCGGTGTACTGCTGCACCAGGTGATGGATCGCCGGCTCGAAACGGATTGACCACCCCTCCCCGATCGCGATGCCAGAATTTGTGTCACGGACATTTATGAGCTCGTGTGAGCAGTGCTTGTCCAATCCCTGGCCAATGGCCATGAGAGCTGTACGAGGCGTCTGGTTGACGAGTGCTAGCCTTCCAACATAGCCCAGTTCATCAAAATCGGCTTCGAACGCGATGCGGCAGCCGATGTCCGGACCTTCTAACTCGGCTAGAAGTGACAGCAGGTGCGTCACATTCCGCAGGGGCACCAGTTTGTCGACGTCCACAAGGGGGACAAACCCCAAGTCTGCTTCCGAAAGCAACGGCTCCAGCGGTTTATGGTGCTCGATGGCCCACCGGATGATGGGCGATACAGCGCCGGCGCGAATTAGAGGAATCTTCGGCAACATAGCCTCGAGACTACCGCCGTGCCCTCAAGCGACAAGTTAATTAATTGATATTGTCGACCAGACGATCTGCCCAGTGGGATATTGTGCTGCGGTTGTCGGGGTCTAACGCTGCGTATTGTGCGAGCTCTCAACGCTGCTGCCATGCTTAAGCATGCAACTGGACTTTCACCAATGTTTCTTAGTTAGAAATTGCGAAGGCCGTCGGAGAGGGGAATCCGGCGGCCTTCTCGCAAGGTCGTTGGTTTGCAGGGGTGAGCAAGTGGGGGGCGACCTTGTGTAAATATGAATAATAGACCCACCGTCAGTCTCTACCAGTTAATTCGAGTTCATTTAGTTCACGTTTTGAGTGTAGCAGGTCGGTTAGAAATGTCGGGAACGATCTCTCTACCGACTTTTTGAACAGCTCCCCATTCAGACCAAGCCCATCTGGTCGAGCCAGATGCTTGCGGTTCTGAAGAAAACTGCTCACTACACGCCTGCACCAGGCTGAATACCAAGGTCAGGATCGATAGCAGAAATACCAGCCCCCCAAATGTTTCTGAAGCTGAGGAGCTGTAACGTCGCCGGCGCATTTCGTTAGTCGCTCCTGCTGTCAGTCTCTTGGATGTGGGTTCGCCGGGCGGGGTGCGCCGGTGCATGGCGACTTTCCTGCCACAACGTTTGGGCCACTGGTTCAGGGTCGACCCCTTGCTCTGCCCACCAAGCCTTCTTATTGCCGGAGCCGTGCAGTTCGCGGTGATGGGTGGAGCATAAGGGGACGGTGAACTCGTCCGACACCTTGCGCCCCATGGCGCGGGGCTGCAGGTGGGTAAGGTGGTGAGCCTGGGCGCGATTGCGCCCACAAATCAGGCAGGGTCGGGAGGCCCCCCGCTTCAGGTGATCAGGATCGCGCTCACGGCGCGGCTCACTCACTGCAAGCTGCGACTTGTCGATCCGGCCCCGCGACTGTGCCCGGCGTGCCGCCTCTTCAAACGGATCACTCGTCGGCCAGTCCGGGAGCTTGCTAGTATCTGCTGTGCCGTCAGTGATGCTGCTGAGCGGTTCTGCCTGCTTGAGCTCAGCCTCCGTCCGTTTGCCCTCGTCTACTGACCGGATGTCAGAGTTGACAGTACTGGTGGATCAACGGGCACAAGAGCAAGCTAGTGATGGTTCTACCGGACCGGCATACAACGACAGGCCAAAGGCATTGCCAAAGGTCATCAGGGCCCGCTTGGTGGCATCTGTCTCGGCCGCCTTGGCAGCGCGGTCATGGGCCAGGCCCGGTGTCGCTTCACGGGATTCACCAGCGCCAGAGCCTTCTCGGATAATGCTGGTGTCGCCCGCCTTCACGGTAATGCGGACGCGGGTGACATAGGCGGCTGAGAAGCGGGAGCCATTCTGCTTGGTCCAGACGCACTTGCTCTCGACCGTCTCCCGGTCCCAGCCATCAAAGCCGAAAATGCGGTTGGCCTCGGCAATGACATGCCAGCCTTCCAGATAGTGAAGCTCGGTAAGGGGCAACATCACAGTCCTTGCAAAGACTGGTTCGAATTTGTCTGACAGCTCTCATTCAGTTTTTGTTCATCGCATAGAGCGCACAATTCAGAATCAAGAGGCCCGACGTCCGAGACTTCAACAGGGAGTGATTGCCCCTCTGTAGAAAGGACAGGAAAATGCTTGAGACTGATCTGGAGCGCCAACTTCTCGGCTGGAGTTTGACTACGGCAGAGATCACCTACCGGATGCCCGATCATCGCAGCCTGCTGCAAAGCTATATCTGGCAGGAGTATGATCTGGCCCCTCGCTT